>QEXX01000048.1 GCA_003130835.1 Anaerolineae bacterium
CAGGTGACATGCATGTCGCTTACGCGGTAGCACGAGATTTATCTCGTGGATTTAGGCGACATGAATGTCGCGGCACGAATGATTTATCTCGTGGATTCAAGCGACATGAATGTCGCGGCACGAATGATTTATCTCGTGGATTCAGGCGATATGAATGTCGCGGCACGAATGATTTATCTCGTGGATTCAGGCGACATGAATGTCGCGGCACGAATGATTTATCTCGTGGATTCAGGCGACATGCATGTCGCTTACGCGGTAGCACGAGATTTATCTCGTGGCTTCAGGCGACATGAATGTCGCTTACGCGGTAGCGCGAGATTTATCTCGTGGATTTAGGCGACATGAATGTCGCGGCACAAATGATTTATCTCGTGGATTCAGGCGACATGAATGTCGCGGCACGAATGAACTGCGTAACGTCAGTTCTTAAAATTATTGGAACCGGAGTCGGCGATGAGTTTTACATCCTGAATGTACAGTATTTGTTTGTTGAAGAGATTGTTAAGACGCCCTTCCTCTGTGCCGCGGTTAGGCTCGCAGAAAAATTTCACCCGAATGCGCTCCCCGCGGTAGGCGGATAAATCAATCCTCATTTCATACCAATCACGTGTGCCACCAATGACCTTGACCCGATCCCATTGCACTGAGCCTTCTTTCTGGAGTTCAACATAGCAGAAATTCAGGCGACGCTGAGAGTAATGTTTCACCCAGAATGTTAGGGCAGGTTTTGCCCACGCTTGTTCAATGGGAAAATAAGCTTGACTCATCAACCAAGAATTGACATGGTAATCTGGGTTCGCATAACAACCAGGAACGCCGTCATGGCAAGAATAGGGGGAGAGAATCAGGCTAAATCGGTGAATGTACCATCGGTTGATTTCCATATCCTGACTTGAAGCAGCGTGGACAGGTAAGCCTGTATAAAGGCTTATCGCAACGAGGAGCAGCAGCTCCCAAATGATCATACGAAGGATATTGGGTATTCTTTTCTTCATTTTTACCCTGCGCTTTCTAAAAACAACTCAAACTTCTTTCAGGGAAGCCTCGATTTTTGCCCAAGTGTCCTTGAGGGTAGCGGTTCGGTTAAGGACGAGATGCCCAGGGCGCGAGTCTTTACTGTCCAAGCAAAAGTATCCCTCCCGTTCTAACTGAAAGCGATCCCCGGGTTTTGCCTCGCCCAAACTCGGTTCCACCTTGCAATTTGTGAGAATCGTGAGCGAATTCGGGTTAAGGTACTTTAGAAAATCGCCTTCTTCGTCATCTAACGGATTTGGAACGGTGAAGAGGCGGTCATAAAGGCGTACCTCCGCATCCAAGGCGTGACGGGCAGATACCCAATGGATGGTGGCTTTGACCTTGCGCCCATCTGGCGCAAAACCGCCGCGTGTGTTGGGGTCATACGTGCAACGCAATTCGACAACTTCGCCTTTCTCGTTCTTGACCACTTCCTGGCATTTAACAAAGTAACCATATCTTAAGCGAACCTCTCGCCCGGGCGCTAAGCGATAATACTTCGGGGGTGGTTCTTCCCGAAAATCATCCTGGTCGATATATAAATCGCGACAGAACGGCACCAAACGAGTGCCCATACTCTCGTCTTCTGGGTTGTTTAGACATTCCATGTATTCTACTTGGTCTGCGGGGTAATTGATCAACGTCACTTTTAAGGGGTTGAGGACGCCCATCACGCGTGGTGCAGTCTTATTCAGCACCTCACGGATGCAATATTCCAACAGAGCAATATCGACCACGCTATCATTTTTGGCAACCCCGATTCTTTCGCAAAAATTCCGAATCGCTTCGGGAGGAACACCGCGGCGCCTAAGTCCGGAAAGGGTTGGCATGCGCGGGTCATCCCATCCAGCCACATGTCCCTCTTTGACAAGCTGCAGGAGTTTTCGTTTGCTCATGACCGTGTAAGATAGATTTAAGCGGGCAAATTCAATTTGCTGGGGATGATAAATGCCTAATTCATCCAAAAACCAATCATAGAGGGGGCGGTGGTCTTCAAATTCTAGCGTGCAAATCGAATGGGTGATTCCCTCGATGGAGTCGGACACACAATGCGTATAGTCATACATGGGATAGATGCACCATTTGTCGCCTACGTGTGGATGAGTGGCGTACTTAATTCGATACATGACCGGGTCGCGCATGTTGAGGTTGGGCGATTTCATATCGATTTTTGCCCGTAAAGTCCGCGAGCCTTCCGGGAATTCTCCATTGCGCATGCGTTGAAAAAGGTCAAGATTTTCTTCGACCGAGCGATTTCGATAGGGGCTTTCCACACCAGGCTCGGTAAGGGTACCGCGTTGCTGACGCAACTCTTCTGGAGAGAGATCGTCCACATAAGCCTTGCCTTTTTTAATCAATTGGATGGCATATTCGTAAAGTTGATCAAAGTAGTCTGAGGCATGGAAGCAACGATCTCCCCAATCGTAGCCTAGCCAACGCACGTCTTCCTTGATGGCTTCGATATATTCGATATCTTCTTTTTCGGGATTGGTATCATCAAAGCGAAGGTTGCACAGCCCATTGAACTCTTCGGCAATGCCAAAATTGAGCACGATCGACTTGGCGTGGCCAATGTGAAGATACCCATTGGGTTCGGGAGGAAAGCGTGTGTGAACCCGCCCTCCAAAACGATTGGTTTCGATGTCTTTGCGAATCATTTCACGTATAAAATCGCTGCTGGTTGGTTTTTCAGACTCTGGCATACTTAACCTCGCAAGGATAAGGTCTTTTAGGCTCTTTTTCCTGCGTTCGCTCAGGTGAAAAGCCTGCATTGGTCAGCGCAGTCAGGTTGACTAAGCAATCTACCAAAACTCGCTTTTGTTCCTTAATGGGTAGGATAGTTTGGTAAATTGTGCCCGATCTGGGCAATTTTCTGCATGAACAGGAACGCTTCAGCCATTATAAAATACTAGGAATGTTTTATCAATATTGAATGACATTCATCCATTGGCAGATGAGGTTTTTTTAGGCATAATTCTTGCGTAGCAAGGGGTTGGGTTGGTGTTCATGCAATGTTTTCAGCGATGGGTACGATTTGGGAAGAGGTACTTACAAGAATAATTCCATAAGGAGAGTGAGATGACAGCACAAATTATTGATGGAAAATTAATTGCTCAGAAAGTCAGAGAGGAAGTCGCTGCTGAAGTAAAGAAAATGGTCGAAGCTGGAAAGCCGCGGCCTGGTTTAGCAACCGTCTTAGTTGGCGACCGTGTGGATTCGGCGACCTATGTGCGCTCAAAGCAAAAAGCTTGTGCCGAACTGGGGATCGAGTCTTATGGACATCATCTGCCCGCCGATGCTACCCAGCAGGAGGTGGAGGATTTGGTTAAGCGTCTCAGTGATGATCCAAAAGTCAATGGTATCCTGGTTCAGCTACCCTTGCCCTCTCACCTCAACGAGGAACGCGTTTTACAGACCATTGCGCTGGAGAAAGATGTCGATGGATTTCATCCGATTAACATCGGCCGTTTAGCCCAAAAAGGCCGTGAACCCTTGTTTATTCCTTGTACTCCCTATGGATGTATTTATTTGTTAGAACAAGCCGGCGTGCAAATTGAAGGAGCGAATGCAGTGGTATTAGGGCGTTCCAACATTGTCGGGATGCCAGCCGCTCTCTTGTTGATCGGGAAAAACGCCACCACAACCGTTTGCCACTCGCGCACAAGGGACTTGCCCGATGTCGTGCGACAGGCTGATATACTGATCGCCGCCATCGGAAAAGCTGAGATGGTGCGCGGCAGTTGGATTAAACCCGGCGCAGCAGTCATCGATGTCGGAATCAATAGCAAGGAAGACCCCACCAAGGAAAAGGGCTACCGCCTGGTAGGCGATGTCAACTTTGAAGAGGCAAAAGAAGTTGCCGGGTGGATAACACCCGTGCCGGGTGGAGTTGGACCGATGACCATTGCCATGCTGATGAAAAACACTCTGCGCGCTGCCCAAATTCAGAACCCCTAGTTTTCTGCATCTAAACCAGGATTGATGCAAAACACCGTCAGAGGCCTTTCTGACGGTGTTTTTTACATTGCTCACCATGAAGATAAAATGAGAAAAAATTAATTTGTCAGACAATTGACGGATTCTAGCCAATATGCTATACTATGTTTTGTCAGACAAATAGGGATTGAGGAATTATGGCGACATTACTCGTTCGAAATTGTGCTGTCTTAGTAACGATGGATGAAAAGCGCCGTGAAATTAAGCATGGCGGCATGTTTATTCGAGATGGGTTTATTGAACAAGTCGGCGAAAGTGACGAATTACCCAATAGCGCTGACGAAGTTCTTGACCTAAGCGACCATATTGTCCTACCTGGTTTGATCAACACTCATCACCATTTTTATCAAACCTTGACGCGCGTGGTGCCGGCAGCCCAAAATGCGAACCTGTTCCAATGGTTAAAGACTTTGTATCCGATCTGGGCTCGAATGACTCCACAGGATGTTCGAGTTTCCACCCAAACTGCATTGAGTGAGTTGGCGCTTTCGGGCTGCACCACTGCTTCGGATCATCTTTATCTTTTCCCCAATGGTTCACGGTTAGATGATGAGATTGAAGCGGCAGCCGAAGTTGGCTTGCGCTTGCAGGCTTCGCGGGGTTCGATGAGCTTAGGGGAGAGCAAAGGGGGCTTGCCGCCGGATAGCGTTGTGGAAGACGAAGCTTCGATTTTACGCGACTCGCAACGCTTGATCGAGCAATATCACGATCCAAAGCCGGGCGCCATGGTGCAGATCGTCCTTGCGCCGTGTTCCCCTTTTAGTGTGACGGGCGAACTGATGCGGGAATCGGCAGCTTTAGCGCGCCAGTATGGCGTGCGGCTGCATACCCACTTAGCAGAGACGCAAGACGAAGAACAGTTTTGCTTACAGAAATTCGGTTATCGCCCTGTCGAATACATGGAGCAAGTTGATTGGCTTGGTGAGGATGTCTGGTTTGCCCATTCGGTGCATGTCAACGATGAAGAAATTGAAATCTATCGCACGAGTGGAAGTGGGGTTGCTCACTGTCCGACTTCGAATATGCGTTTGGCATCCGGAATTGCACCGATCTTAAAGATGCTCAATCAAGGGGTCAAAGTGGGCTTGGGGGTTGATGGTTCGGCAAGCAATGATGGCTCAAATCTCTTGGAAGAAGCCCGCCAAGCCATGTTGGTGGCGCGTTTGAAAGCCGCTTTGGAAGGTGCCTCCCTTTCTCAGGAAGATTCGCCCCCCTTGATGACTGCTCGCCAGGCGTTGGAGATCGCCACGCGAGGGGGAGCATCTGTGCTGGGACGCAACGATATTGGCTCGTTAGAAGTTGGCAAATGTGCAGACTTTTTTGCCATTCATTTAGAACGACTAGACTATGCGGGCGCCCTGCATGACCCGGTGGCAGCCGTGGTGTTCTGCGCTCCGGTTCGGGCAGACTATACCGTGGTGGGGGGACGGTTGGTGGTGAAGCATGGAAGACTGGTCAATCTAGAGGAAGCCGACTTGGTGAACCGCCATAACGAAGCTGCAAAACGCTTGTTGAATGGTTGAGTGTTCATGAGGTTTCCATGAGCGAAGCGACCCAGAGTTTGCAAGAACGATTGGCGGCGATCATTGCCCAAACGCCCCCCGGCATGCGTTTGCCTTCCGAACCGGATTTGGCGCGCGAGATGGGGGTTTCCCGCGCTAGTCTGCGTGAGGCAATGCGTACGTTTGAGATGCAAGGCATGATCCACCGCCGCCCACGCGCAGGCACCTACGTGATGCAACCGCCAGCCGTGATTGAGAGCGGCTTAGAGGTGCTCGAAAGTATTGATACCTTAGCCGCTCGTATGGGGCTACCAGTTTGTATGGGAGATGTGTCGATCCAAAAACGTCTAGCCACTCGGGAGGAAGCCACAGCGCTTGGACTCATGGAGAGCGCTCTGGTTTTGGACATTCGTCGCTCGATCTTAACCCAGAAAAAGGCGGTTGCCTATCTCATTGATGTGTTGCCCGAAGGTCTGATAGGGGATGAAGAAATGTGTGAGTTTCAAGGATCGGTATTGGATTTGCTCTTGAAGCGGGGTTCTCCTTCACTTCAGTCCTCGCGCTGTGAAATCAATGTGATTCAGGCAAACCGTGAGTTGGCAAAGGTGTTTGGCATTCAACGCGGCGATGGATTGCTGATGTTCCGAGCTTGGTTGTATACCGTAAGCGGTCAAGTGATCGACTATTCGTTTAGTTATTTCTTGCCTGGCTACTTTCGCTTTCATGTCGTGCGAAGAGTTGGGCAGGTTATCAACCCTAATTTAAATCCAACAATCAAATAAGGAGAGTGTAACATGCGTAGTTTTATGGGCCGCGACATCTTGTCGCTCAAAGATTTCGAACGAAATGAATTTTTCCACATCTTTGAAGTCGCTGCGAAAATGGAGCCGATTGCTCGCAGTCGGCGCAACTCCGATATGCTCAAGGAGAAAACCCTGGTCGCAGCGTTCTATCAACCTTCCACCCGCACGCGCCTCGCTCACGAAGCAGCTATGCATCGCTTGGGTGGGCACGTAGTCGGTTTTGCCGATCCGAAGATGACCCGCGCAGGTGACTTCTATCAGGAATCGATCAAAGACACCGTCAAAATGCTGGAATTCTATGGTGACGTGATTGTGATGCGCCATTTCCAGCAAGGTGCTCCGCATGAAGCTGCCAAATGGGCTTCGATTCCGGTGATTAACGGTGGCGATGGTTGGGGCGAACATCCAACCCAGATCCTGACTGACTTATACACCGTCCTGCGCGAGAAAGGCCGCATCGATGGGCTACGTTGGTTAGCCGTCGGTGATATGCGCATGCGCACGATGCACTCCTTGGCATACGCACTCACCCAATTTGACTGCCCGATCACTTTTGTCGCTCCACCGGAGATGACCCTAACGGAAGAATTCAAGGCTGAACTGCGTCAGTACAGCTTAGATTTCAAGGAAGCTGAGCACGTTGAGCAAGCCATCAGCACAGCGGACGTCATTTTGGTTGAGCCAGTGGTGCAACCGGATTACACCAAATCCCGCGATGAACGCACGGGCGAAGTGAGCTTGACTCCTGCGAATTACAAGATTACCCGCCAACTGCTGGAGACCAAAGCCAAACCGGATGCCATCCTACTGCACTCCTTACCCCGCATGGATGAAATCCCGACCGATGTAGACATTACGCGCTGGTCGCGCTACTGGCAAGAAGCCTTCAACGGGGTTGTGATGCGCATGGCTCTGCTAGCCTTAGTTTTAGGTGCGATGGAATAATCGGAGGCAAAGATGCAAACCCATTTCTACGGAAGAGACCTAATTGGTGATTTGGATTTCAGTAAAGAAGAAGTCGAAACCGTCCTGGATGTTGCCTTTGACCTGAAGCGCAAGCGGGCTTTAGGCCAGCCCCATGCCTATTTGCGCGATAAGGTCTTGGCAATGCTGTTCTTCTTCTCTAGTACGCGCACGCGTGGCTCTTTCGAAGCGGGCATGGCACAGCTTGGTGGTCATGCAGCATTCATTGAGAGCAAGACCACCCAAATTGCCCATGGCGATACCCCAAAGGAAATCGGCGAGATCTTCGGCCGCTATTTCGACGGAATTGCGATTCGCCATGTGGATTGGGGTGTTGGCAATAAATACTTGAATGAGGTCGCCAAATATTCGCGCGTGCCAGTGTTGAATATGCAGTGCGACATTTATCACCCCTTCCAAATCTTAGCTGACTTGATGACCATTGTCGAAAAGAAGGGCCGCGATTTGCGCCGCAAGAAGATGGTGGTTTCTTGGGCATACGCCGCCTCATATCAGAAACCGATGTCGGTACCTCAATCCCTAGTGGTCCAAATGCCACGCTTTGGTTTGGATGTCGTTCTTGTCCATCCACCCGAATTTCGCTTGATGCCTGAGATTATGGATATGGCTCAGGAACAAGCCCGCAAGTACGGGACGGGATTTGAGGTAATCAGCGATCCGGATGGGATGGAAAAAGCCTTTAAAGACGCCGATATTATCTATGCCAAATCGTGGGGCGCTATGGTGCATACGCCGGATGCCGAGGAAGGGGCAAAGATCATCAAGAAATATGCTCATTGGATTACCGATGAGCGCAAGATGGCTTTAGCAAAACCTGATGCGATTTACATGCATCCCTTGCCTGCAGACCGCAATATTGAGGTGACAGATGGCGTTATCGATAGTGCACAGTCGGTTGTCTATGACGAGGCGGAAAACCGCATGCATGTTCAGAAAGCGGTCATGGCTTTGACCATGGGAGGAATCTAAGATGGCAGAAAAGAAAGTTGCAGTCGTTGCGATTGGTGGAAATTCGCTGATTAAGGACGAACGACATAAAACGGTTGAAGATCAATACGAAGCCGCCAAAGAGACCACCTATCACATCGCCGACATGATCGAAGCGGGTTGGGACGTGGCGATTGGCCATGGAAATGGCCCTCAGGTGGGATTCGTCTTGAGACGCTCGGAAATTGCTGCAAAGGTAGAAGGGATGCACGAGGTGCCCTTGGATGTCTGCGGAGCAGACACCCAAGGCGCCATCGGCTATGCCCTACAGCAAACCCTTCAGAACTGGCTATATAAGCGGGGCATCAAGAAACCCGTTGCAACCGTCATTACTCAGGTATTAGTCGATAAAGACGATCCGGCCTTCAAAAACCCCACCAAGCCGATTGGCAGCTTCATGGATGCAGAAGAAGCTCAACGGCGAGCACGTGAAATGGGTTGGAACGTGGTTGAAGATGCCGGACGAGGTTGGCGGCGGGTGGTTGCTTCCCCCTTGCCGAAGGAAGTGGTCGAGTTTGAGACGGTCAAAACCCTGATTGACGCTGGCGTGATTGTCATCACCGTAGGCGGCGGTGGTATCCCGGTCATCGATGTTGGCGATGGAGAATATCGCGGCGTTGCAGCCGTCATCGATAAAGATTACGCGAGCAGTCTGTTAGCCCGAATGCTCAAGGCAGATCTGTTCCTAATCTCCACAGCCGTAGAGAAAGTTGCGCTAAACTTTGGTAAACCCAATCAACAATGGGTCGATCGTATGACCCTCTCTGAAGCCAAGCAATATCTGGCTGAAGGCACCCACTTTGCCAAAGGCTCTATGGCGCCGAAGATCCAAGCCATTATCTGGTATCTCGAAGCCGGTGGAAAACACGCCATTATCACCAATCCGGAGAACATTGGCCGGGCACTGCGTGGCGAGACCGGAACACACATTGTGCCGGATTAAGGAGTTGAGTAAGGTGACGATTCACCAATTGGAATGTCAAAAATAGGAAAAATTTCACTGGGTAGAACATCAAGAATGGGTATAATGGACGGTAGGTTCGTTGATGAAAGGAGGTGACTATCGACGGATAACAACACTTACTTTTCCTACTCAGTCTATCTCACCATTCTATTTAGAGGAGAAGTACATTATGAAATTCCAACAGACATTCCGAATCCTAGCCCTTGTATTGGTTGTGAGTATGGTTCTTGCGGCTTGCGCGCAACCTACCCAACCACCAGCTGCTCCTGAGCAACCTCAAGCTCCGGCGCAGACTGAAGCTCCAGCCGCTCCTGAGCAACCTCAAGCTCCGGCGCAAACCGAAGCCCCTGCAGAGACCGGTGGATTCCAGATCCCGGATATCCAAGAAGGGAAGTTCAATGTAGCAATGGTGCTCATCGGTCCACATGATGATGGCGGTTGGTCTCAGGCGCATTATGAAGGCTTAGTGTATGTTCAGGAGAACGTCCCCAACGTTCATACCGCATACATTGAGAACGTTCCTGAAGGCGCTGACTCAGAGCAAGTCTTCCGCAGTCTGTCGCGCAAAGGTTTTAACCTGATCTTCGGCACTTCCTTCGGGTTCATGGATCCGATGGAAACCGTTGCGAGCGAGTTCCCCGATGTTGTCTATATTCACATTAGTGGCTTTAAGTCCAACCAAACCAACTTTGGGAATTTGTTTGGCGCGATGGAAAACATGAAATACCTAGCGGGGATGATCGCTGGGGCGCGAGCAAAGTTGGATGGGAATCCAAAATTGGGTTACATGGCGACCTTCCCAATTCCAGAAGAATTGCGCCTGGGGAATGCCATCGCCTTAGGCATGCGCAAGACGTGCCCGGAGTGCACTATGGATGTGCGCTGGATCAATACCTGGCATGATCCTGTCATCGAAAAAGAAGCTGCAGCTTCCTTGTTTGATGCAGGGTCTCAGGTGGTCTTCACCGGCGCGGATACCCCAGCTGTTGCGGATGTTGCCCAAGAAAAGGGTAAATGGGGTGTAACCTATGACTGGGTTGGTTCTTGCAGAGTTGAGCGTTGCCTAACTGCTCCCTACTGGAATTGGGGCCCGGTTTATGCCAAGATTACGCAAGGTGTCATTGACGGTACCTATAAACCCGGCTGGGATTACTTCGATGCGGATAGCGGTGGCCTCGGGCTATATGGCTTTATGGAAGGCCAAGAACTTACGCCGGGTATGAAGGACTTACCGGAGGAGGTGATCACGATGGTGCGTGATCTGCTCTCCAAGATGTTGGCGGGTGAGTTTACACGCTTCGATGTCTTTTCCGGCCCGATCAAAGATAACCAAGGCAACATTATCGTTCCAGAAGGCGAGAAATTGCAGCAATCCGATCTGGATCAGTTCCCGCCTGGGGCACCTGGTTTGGAGTGCAAGTACTGCATGTATTGGTGGGCGGAAGGCATCACTGCTGAATTACCCTCCTTAGGTCAATAAGATGTAGAGGGGCCAGACTCGTAGGGGTTCTGGCCCCTTTTTTACCTACTTTCTTAATCGTTCAACGCGGAATCATTTATGGACGGACGACAAGAATTCGAGAGCCATTCGTCTGAACCACCTGTGGTGGTTGAAATGCGCGGTATTATCAAACGCTTTCCAGGCGTTTTAGCCAACGATCACGTAGATTTCAAACTTTATCAAGGCGAAATTCACGCATTGCTGGGAGAAAATGGGGCTGGTAAAAGTACATTAATGAATATTTTAGCTGGGTTATACCGTCCGGACGCGGGAGAGATTTATGTAAAGGGGAAATTGGTTCATTTCTCATCCCCACGCGATGCGATCAAGGCTGGGATTGGCATGATCCATCAGCATTTCATGTTGGTTCCTTCGCAGACGGTAACAGAAAACATATTATTAGGTTTGGATCAGCCGCGTTTTATTCTTCGATTATCTGAATATCACCAGAAGATTGCCGAGTTTGCTGAGCGGTTTGGATTAAAGATCGATCCAAAAGCAAAAATTTGGCAGCTTTCCGTGGGTGAACAACAACGAGTCGAAATTTTGAAAATGCTTTATCGCGGTGCCGACATCCTCATTATGGACGAACCAACGGCTGTCTTGGCCCCTCAAGAAATTGAAGCATTGTTTATTACCCTGCGTAAAATGGTTTCGGAAGGGAAATCAATCATTTTCATCAGCCATAAGCTTCACGAGGTGATGGAAATCGCAGATCGAGTCTCAGTGCTCAGTAAAGGGAAGGTGACCGCTTCTGGCGTTCCGGCAAAGGGCATTACTCGTCAGGAACTTGCTCGCTTGATGGTCGGACGAGAGGTTCTATTTCGCCTAGATAAAAAAGAACAAGCGCCAGGGGATGTCGTTTTACAGGTTGAAGATCTGCACGCCGAGAATGATAAAGGCTTACCTGCTTTACGCGGGGTGTCCCTAACGGTTCGCGCCGGAGAGATTGTTGGGTTAGCTGGCGTTGCCGGAAATGGTCAACGGGAATTGGCTCAGGTGATTACTGGGCTACGCAAGTGCACAAAAGGGAAAATCCTACTCAATGGTGAAGATATTACCAATCAACCGGTTAGCTATAGCATCCAGCGTGGCCTTGGGCATATTCCGGAAGACCGCACACACGTCGGGACTTCACCAAACTTAAGCATCACGGATAATGTCATCATGAAGAAATATCGCCAGCCGCCGATTGCGCGTGGAATGGTTATCGATATGAATCAGGCTTCTCAATTCGCCCAGCAATTGGTGGCTACCTACGATATTATGGTGCCGACCATCCGTACTCCCGCCCGTCTGTTATCCGGCGGCAATTTGCAAAAGGTCATTCTAGCGCGGGAGATCTCTGGCAATCCTAGGCTATTGGTTGCTGTTCAACCCACCCGAGGGCTGGATGTTGGCGCTATCGAAGGGATTCAGAGATTATTATTAACCCAACGGGAAGCTGGTGCAGCCATTCTCTTGATTTCCGAGGAACTGGAAGAATTGATCTCTCTGAGCGATCGGATCTATGTGATCTACGAAGGAAAAATTATGGGGGAGGTCACCGATGGAAACATTGAAGTCATTGGATTGATGATGACCGGCACACCAATGGAACAAATCCGCCAAGGAGTCCAATAAGATGAACAGCGAGATAGCAAAGTCGACCTCTCGTTCTTTTCCTTATCGAATCGTCATTGAGCAACGGCTAAAGGAACCCTCGCGAACATATTCCCTCCTGATTTCAGTGCTTGCTATTGTTGTAGCACTTTTTATTGGCGGTTTTGTGATTGCACAAGCAGGAGGCGATCCGATCCGTTCCTACCGACATATTGCCAAAGCGTCTTTTGGGAATATTGGCGTGTTTTCAGATACATTGGTCAAGGCAACCCCTTTGATCCTTGTTGGGTTAGCCTGTGCGGTTGCCTTTCGGTCGCGTTTGTGGAACATCGGCGCAGAGGGCCAGTTTTTTGTCGGCGCGTTTGGCGCCAGCGCCATTGTCCTCACTCCTATTCTTCCTCCAGATACCTCGCCGTGGATTTTCATCCCGGTGATGATGGTAGCGGGAATCTTGATGGGTGCTTTTTGGGGATTGATCCCCGGATTTCTCAAAGCGAAATATAACGTCAACGAAATCATCTCGACGTTGATGATGAACTACATAGCCGTAGCTTGGAATAACTTTTTTATCTATGCTGTTTGGAGCGAAAGCGGCTTCCAAATGAGTCCTATGTTCACCAAAAATGCTTGGTTACCACGCTTGACCGATTATTCTAAAGTCGTACCGGCTTTTCGGGGTTTGACAACTCACTTGGGCTTATTATTTGGGATTCTGGCTGCTGTTCTGATTTGGTTTATCCTTTATCGCAGCCGCTGGGGATATGAAATTCGCTTGATCGGTGATAATCCCCAGGCAGCCCGCTATGCAGGCCTCAATATTACGCGCAATACCATCTTGGTGATGATGCTTTCTGGTGGATTAGCAGGGCTAGCGGGAATGTCAGAAATCACTGGAGTTGTGCATCGCTTACAAGGAGCGATCTCACCCGGTTATGGCTTTACCGGGATCATTGTGGCGTGGTTGTCTAAGCTGAATCCGTTTGCAGTCATCTTGGTTTCGATCCTGTTTGGGGCATTGATCCTTGCTGGGCGTGAGATTCAGCCGTCGGGGATTCCCAAGATGATCCAAGGCGTGATTTTGGTTTGCTTAATTGCCAGTGATTTCTTCCTTCGCTATCAAATTCGCATTGTCCGCCGCGAGTAGGAGGTTGCATGGATCCAATCATTATTTTACAAGCTGGTGTAGCGAGCGGGACGGTATTGTTGTTTGCAACAATCGGTGAAATCTTTGCTGAACGATCGGGGGTTTTGAACTTGGGGGTGGAAGGGATGATGCTGCTCGGAGCAATGAGCGCCTTCAGCATCACGGTCAAAACCGGTAATCCTTGGTTAGGTTTATTGGTTGCGATGCTTGCAGGCGGATTAATCAGCCAGATTCATGCCTTCATTAGCATCCATCTCCAAGCTGATCAGGTCGTGAGCGGTTTGGCATTAGGATTTTTAGCTACCGGTATCAGCTTGGTTTTGGGAGAAGGTTTAAGCAAAGCAGGTACGGTTTCCCTTATGCCGAGTTTCTCTATCCCGGTCTTATCTCAAATTCCTATCGTTGGACCAATTTTCTTCACTCGCCATAGTGTGCTAACGTATTTTGGTTACTTGTTGATTCCGGCTGCTTGGTATTATATTAACCACACCCGCCCAGGGATGAATTTACGTGCGATTGGTGAATTTCCGGCTGCAGCGGATACATTGGGGATTAATATTTATCGCTTGCGGTATTTTTATGTCTTCCTTGGCGGCGTGATGGCCGGCTTAGCAGGAGCGACCATTAGTCTTGCTATCGCTCCTGGTTGGTTCAGTGAAATGACCACAGCCGGGCAAGGGTGGATCGCAGTTGGTTTGGTCATCTTTGCCCAATGGGACCCGATTCGAGCAGCTTTTGGGTCGTACACCTTTGGCGCTTTGAGACGGTTGATTTTGGATATTCAAGGTCCGACCACTATTCTCGGCCTCCGTAATCCGTTTTATTACAACCCGTATTGGGGCTTCTTTTTGCAGATGTTACCTTATGCATTCACGATCATTGTCCTAGTGATTGGTTCGCGGGAAGCGATACGGAAACGCCTTGGGGCACCCGCGGCTTTAGGTACCCCTTATATCCGTGGTGAGCGTGGTTTATAACATCGACTTGGAGTTAACGCATGGATAAATTTCTTGGTTATCGTTGCTCTCTCTGTCAGTGCGAATATGCCCCAACCCAGGTGCAATATACCTGTCCTGCGGATGGCGGTAACTTGGATGTGGTTTTGGATATTGAGCATATTCGGCGCTTTGTATCGCCTGAGGTCATCTTTAATCAGTCCGAAGCCTCGATCTGGCGTTATTTACCCCTACTACCGGTGGATGAGCCGGGTTTTGAGGGGACACCGTTTCGGCGAGTCGGCTGGACGCCGGTCTTTGAGTCAGCGCGCTTGGCGCGTCCATTGGGATTGAGCACGCTCTGGGTCAAAGACGAAAGCCGTAATCCAACGGCGTCGTTCAAAGATCGCGCGAGCGCGGTCGTTGTGGCGCGGGCGAGGGAAATCCAAGCCGAGGTGGTTGTTACCGCTTCGACCGGCAACGCCGGAGCAGCCCTAGCCGGCATGGCGGCGGCTGTAGGACACCAAGCAGTCATTTTTGCCCCGAAAACCGCTCCGGCGGCGAAAGTCGCCCAATTGTTGGTGTTCGGCGCTCAAGTGATTTTAGTGGATGGCAATTATGATAGTGCCTTCGATTTGACCATCCAAGCGGCGCAGGAGTTTGGCTGGTATTGTCGCAATACAGGCTACAATCCCTTTACCGCTGAAGGAAAGAAAACGGCTGCCTTTGAAATTTGGGAGTGGTGGGAGAAAACCCGTCGACAACGCCCAGACCTAAAGCGTTTGAATGTTTTTGTCTCTGTTGGGGATGGGAACATCATCTCCGGCATCCACAAGGGATTTAAGGATTTACTGGCTTTGGGCTGGCTTGATCAAATGCCGCGCATTTTTGGTGTCCAATCCACCGGTTCCGCCGCGATCTACAACGCCTTTCAAGCCGGCAACGAACAAATCATTCCGGTAGCTGCCAATACCCTTGCCGACTCTATTTCCGTGGATTTACCCCGTGACGGTGTGCGCGCGGTGCGAGCTGCCCGAGAGAGCGGTGGCTGTTATCTAGCGGTTGAAGATGAGCAGATTCTTCAAGCCATCGCTGCCTTAGGGCAGGCGGGCATTTTTGCAGAGCCAGCCGGGGCGACCTCTTTTGCTGGCTTGGTGCAAGCTGTACAACGAGGATTCATCAACCAAGAGGATGCTGTGCTGGTGCTGAACACCGGCAGCGGTTTAAAAGATGTCAAAGCCGCCATGCAAGCGGTGAGTGAAGCCCCCATCATTGAGCCGAGTCTGCAAGCCCTAAAGAAACATCTCTCTCAGTAATTGCTAGATGGACGCCAATCCAGAAATATCGGTGATCGCACCGGTGTTTAATGAGTTTGAATCGCTGCCGGAGTTCTATCGCAGGGTGCGGCAAGTCTTAGATGGACTTGCCCTGACGTGGGAGTTGCTCTTGGTCGATGATGGTTCGACGGATGGTTCGACTGACCTTATCCGTCAATTTGCCAAAGAAGACCCGCGGGTGCGAGCCTTGATCTTTGCCCGCAATTTTGGTCATCAACTAGCTGTCACGGCTGGGCTTGATCACTGTCGCGGCAAGGCCGCCATTATTATCGACTCTGACCTGCAAGACCCGCCCGAAGTGATGGCAGACTTAATCGCCAAATGGCGCGAAGGCTATGAAGTCGTGTATGCCATGCGCGCCGAGCGGGAAGGTGAGACTTGGTTCAAGCTCTTTACAGCTTCGTTGTTTTATCGCTTGATCTACCGCATCACAGATGTCAAAATTCCCTTGGATACTGGCGATTTTCGCCTGCTTGACCGTCAAGTTGTGGATGTCCTCAAAACGATGCGGGAAAGACACCGCTTTTTGCGTGGCATGTCTGTATGGGTTGGTTTTCGCCAAACGGGTGTTCCTTATCGGCGGGCTGCCCGTTTTGCCGGACAGACCAAATATCCCTTGCGCAAAATGATTAAGTTTGCCAGCGATGCCATCACAAGCTTTTCGTATTTACCTTTGCAATTGGCGACCTATTTAGGCTTTGCGGCAGCTCTGCTCAGTATCTTAGCTATCCCAATTGTGATCATCTTGCGCCAATCGGGGATGCAAGCGTTTTTGGGCCAAGCGACCACGTTGATCGCTGTCCTTTTCCTAGGAGGCGTACAACTCATCTCGCTGGGCATCCTCGGCGAATATATTGGGCGTTTATACGATGAAGCCAAAGGCCGCCCATTATATATTCTGAGGCAAGAACCTAACCAAAATCCCATGAGTGAGGCAATTGGAGAGCAAGAGCAAGAGACAAATCCTGTGTAGCTCTCATGAAATTTAGAACTTTTCGTAAGAAGGAGAAAATTATGGCAAAGATTGACTTAACGGTTATTCCAGAACGACGGAAACGGGCGGTGCAACGTGTGCGTGAGCGGAATATCATTATTCCCACCTTCGCGCAAATGAAGGACCCAAATCTCATCCCCGACAAAATTAAGAATGAATTGAAATCGATTGGATTATGGGACTTGAACCCCCGCAATCTCTTTCGCATCACTTGGAAGAATGAACCGGTGGAGAGCGGTGGGGGATTTGGTCGGGTCAATTATATGGAGTTGCCTTCTTCCTTGACCGGCGTGCCGGCGCGCATTATCGTTTTGGTCGGTAAATGGTTCCCGACCGGCGCGCATAAGGTGGGGGCAGCCTTTGGTTGTCTGGTGCCGCGCTTGGTTACCGGTCAGTTTGACCCAACCACCCAAAAAGCCGTGTGGCCCTCGACTGGAAACTACTGTCGCGGTGGGGCGTATGACTCTGCTCTGCTCGCTTGCGAATCGATTGCCATCCTTCCCGAAGGGATGAGCCGCGAACGGTTTGAATGGCTATCTAAGATCGCTGGTGAGGTGATCGCTACGCCCGGCAGCGAATCTAATGTCAAGGAAATCTTCGATAAATGTTGGGAACTGCGCCGCTCTGGTCAAGATTTGATGATCTTCAACCAGTTTGATGAGTTTGGGAATTACCTGTGGCACTATGAAGTGACCGGCCATGCGATGGAAGAAGTGCTCAAGGAAACCATGCGTCCCAACGACACCTACCGCGGCATGGTCTCGGCGACCGGTTCGGCTGGTACAATTGCCAGCGGTGACTACATGAAACAACTCTTCCCAGACAGCAAGATTTGTGCTAGCGAAGCCTTGCAGTGCCCGACACTGTTGGAAAATGGATTCGGTGCTCACCGCATCGAGGGCATTGGCGATAAACACGTGCCGTGGATTCATAATGTGAAAAATACCGATCTGGTTGTCGCCATTGACGACAATGCAGTGGTCAACTTGGCGCGCCTCTTCAATGAGCCGGCTGGACGTGCCTATTTGGTGAAGAAGGGCGTTCCGGAAGCCGTTGTTGAGAAATTGGATTTGCTTGGCTTCTCTGGGATCTCTAATGTCCTTTCGGCGATCAAGATGGCAAAGTACTACGAACTCGGCGACAAGGATATCGTGTTGACCGTCTTAACCGACTCGATGCAGTTATACGGCAGCCGTCTTAAAGAAATGCACGAGGAATTCGGTGAGTATACGGAAACCGATGCAGCCGCGCATTTTGCTCAATATTTGCACGGTCAAACGACCGATCATCTGCTGGAACTGCGCTATGTCGATCGCCGCCGCGTGCACAATCTCAAATACTTTACCTGGGTTGAGCAACAGGGCAAGACCTATGAGGAAATCCTCGAACAATGGTACCAACCCAACTATTGGACGGATGTCCAAAAACAGGTTGAAGAGATTGACGCTCTAATCGAGGAGTTCAACCGCGATGTCGGGTTGGTCTAGGTAGTCATCCTAACGATGTTACCCTTTATCTACCGTAGAGACGTTGCCAGCAACGTCTCTACGGTATTTTAGGAGGCAATCCATCTTCGAGTATAATAAACCTATGCTCGACCCCAATGCCCTGATCTTGGTGGCTATTCTTAAAGCGCCGCGCGACTTAGAAATTGCCCGATTATTTGGCTGGTATCGCATTCCAGTACGTTCAGCACCAAAAATTGTGTCGGTAGATTATTTGGCATTTTATCAGGCTGCTGCCTTTGGGGAATTGAAGTGGCGCATTGAATACTTGGCGGAAATTCGGGGAGTGGAATTAACCACCCGTGCCGAGCTGCTGCAAAATGAACCCAATCATCCCTTTGCCCAGCAAGCCTATTACAAGATTCAAATCGGTGCGCTGATCGCACTGCCAAAACCGCTGCCAACCGGGCGATGGAAGCGCATCACCTTCTTCTACACGACCGGTGAGTATCTGAATCAGGCGCAGACAATTGACGACCTAATCTTGGCTGAGACAGATCGGGCAGGGTTGTGGCGGGCACTTCGCGAGCGCCAAACCCAGTTTGAGGCTCCCAAGGGGTCAGCCGAATGCGAAGCTGATCTACCCCCAGAGCTCTTGGCTGCGGTTTTGGGAATTGCAGGCGCTTGGAAGATTCATCATAAACATTGGTCGCTCGAAAGAGAAGTAAACAAGTGAGGTAAGTTTATGGAAGGTAGCCAGCGCATCCTGATCAAGAACGTGGAAATTCTTACAGCAAGCGAAAAGTACCCGGCCAATATCCTAATTGAAGGGGAAAAAATCCATACCATCGGGTCCAATTTGTCCGCAGAGGGCTGTGTTGTGATCGATGGGCGTGGGTTGACGGCCATGCCGGGTGGCGTAGATGTCCATACACACTTCGACCTGCCGATGTTTGGCACGGTTTCCAGCGATGATCATTACACAGGCCATAAAGCCGCCGCCTTTGGGGGAACGACAACGGTGATCGATTTTGTCCCCTTAGACAAACCGACCTTGGAAGAGAGCATTCAGGTTTGGCGCGAAAAAGCCGATCCGAAGGCAGCCATAGACTTTAGTTTTCACATGAATATCTCGCGTTGGAATGACCAAATTGCTCGAGAATTGCCCAAATTGGTTGATTGGGGAATGCCTTCTATCAAGGTGTTTACAGCGTATAACCATCGCTTGCGCATTCAGGATGGTGAAATTTTCTCAGCGATGCGTATAGCAAAAGAACACGGCATCCTGACCTTACTTCATGCCGAAAATGGGGATGTCATCGAAACCTTAGTTGCTGAAGCTCTAGCGAACGGTAAAACAGCTCCTGAATGGCATGCTTATACGCGGCCGAGTTGGGGTGCAGTGGAAGCGACCCTGCGAGGCATTGCCCTAGCCGCCCAGAGCGGTGCTCCGCTCTACGTGGTTCACATGAATGCTGGGGGCGAGGTAGACCAATTGGCTTATGGGCGGGAGAAGGGAGTGGCCGTGATGGGAGAGACTTGTCCCCAGTATCTATTCTTCACCGTAGAGCATTTGCGTCGTCCTGATGGGGCAAAGTGGATTTGTTCGCCCCCCATGCGTACGGCCGAAGATAATGAGCGCTTGTGGGAGGGTTTGGCGCAGGGCATCATCCAGACAATCGGCACCGATCATTGTCCGTTCTTTTATGATGGTACCAAACCGATCCTCTATGAGGGAAAAGAGGTAGCTATCCCCGGCAAAGAACTGGGCAAAGATGACTTTACCAAGATTCCCAATGGTTTGCCGGGCGTTGGTGACCGCTTACCCATTCTTTGGACCTATGGCGTGCGTGCAGGCCGCATTACCGAAAACCAATTTGTGGCATTGAACTGCACGAATCCAGCCAAAATCTTTGGCTTGTATCCCCGAAAAGGAACGCTTTTGCCCGGCTCGGATGCAGATATTGTGCTGTGGGACTTGAATAAGCGTGTCACCTATGGGGTTTCGGTAGCCCAGCATCGCACCGATTACAACCTTTATGAAGGTTGGGAGCTGGTGGGTTATCCGGTCAAGGTTTTCTTGCGAGGTAAATTGATTGTCGATGGAGAGCAGTGGCTCGGAACGCCGGGACAAGGGCTATTCCTGAAGCGCTCGAGCGGTATGGTGTTATAGGTCTTGCATGATCGCTTCGTTTTTCTTGGTCGGCGCCATTCTTGCGCCGCTGTTCTCCTTTGCCTTGTTGGCGCTTCTGCGCTTTCGTAAGGCAAGGATAGGCCTCCAGTGGTTGGTGAGCTACCTGGGGGCAATGTTTGCTTGGCTTTGCCTGTTCGGATTGCGATTCTTCTTGCCCCATGAGCTGGCGATGTGGCGCTGGCAGCCGCAAAATCTCTTTCCGCTTTCGCCAGCCCTCTTGGCAGATGGTTTTTCATGGCCAATCGGCTTGATTTTGGTTTCGGTGGGCGGGGCTGTCCTGTTGACTGAAGCAACAACGCAAGCTGAAGAACGGGTATTCGGATGGGCAGGCAACTTATTGTTAGTAGGGCTGGGGTTGAGTGCCATTTTTGCTGGCAACCAGTTAACTCTCTTGTTGGCATGGGCAGCCACTGATTTGGTTGAATTGGCAATTTGGTTGAGCCGCCCAGCCCAAGCGCAATTGCGAGAGCGGGTGATCTTGGCTTTTTCTTCCCGCGCCTTTGCGGTCATGCTGTCCTTGTGGGGCTTTGGAAACCCGTGGGCTTATGTGGTTTCGATTCTTTTACGCTGGGGTGTATTTCCCTTTCATCTGCCTTATCTGGAATCGCCGGATCTGCGCCGCGGGTTAGGGACGATCATCCGAATCGTGCCTCCCCTGACCACGATCCCATTGCTTGCCCGTTTTGCTGACTTGGCAACTTTTTCCAGCTTAGAATGGATCCGGCTGATTCTGGGCGTGATTGCTTTGCTTGCCCTGATCCAGTGGGTGCTGAGCGCAGACGTGTTTGAGAGCCGGCCGTTTTGGATCATTGGCGTAGCTTCGTTTGCTTTTTATGCTGCAGTTTTAGGCCGCCCGGAGGCCGTACTTGCTTGGGGGGGTGTTCTAGCTGTTTGTGGCAGCTTTTTATTCTTGACACAAGTGCGTGATCGTTTCTGGTTGCTGACCTTTGGCTTTGTTGTGATGTTGCTGCTCGGTCTGCCTTTCACCCCCTTTTGGGACTTGGTACGCATCTATCCTCGCCGTTGGTCAATGGAAACTCTGTTTTGGATGCTCTCGCATTTTCTGCTGATTGTGGGAGCAGGGCGCTTTTTCCTCCAAAAACCCAAAGGCGCCATCGAAGGGGAGCCCTGGACTCAATTCTTGCATCGTTTTGCCTTGATTGGTTTGATCGGCTCTGTTTTGATCGTAGGCTATGGCGGGTGGAGAAGCGTACTTGAAACAGCGCTAAGCCGCCCTTATACCCAAGGACGGAGTTGGCTAGAGTATTTCATTGGGTTCGGACTGATGGGCATGAGCCTCCTAATGGCTTTGATGCTGCGCTGGCGATCTTTGCCGAGCTTGCGCCTCTCCGAACGATGGAGGCGATGGTTTTCAATGGAGTGGCTATACGGTTTTCTGCGCTGGGCTTTTCGGCAAGTAGGGATACTCTATCAGCAATTTGAAGCGGTGCTGGAAGGCAGAGGCGGCATCCTATGGGCAATTGTATTTACCTTTGTGCTTGCGCGGGTTTTTCTCTTCTTTCGGGAGGGACAATAATCATTGAACGCAGCCTGGGCGGAGCTGGCCGGCGTTTTTGTGGTGCTTACCGTTAGCCTCCTAAACCTTGTCATGCAGGACTGGCGGAAAAGAATTGTCGCTTTGGCTGCTCAAGCGATTGGTGTGTTCTTGCTTTGCTTCCAGAGTTTATCCCTAAACTTAGCGTTGGTAAAGTTTATCGAGGGGTGGATGGCTGCTGCGATCTTAGGGACAGCGATGGCGAATGTACAATCAGGCTTGAAGACGAAAGCTGATCAGCCAACCGATGGCGCTTCGAATTTTTCTATGCCGCTCTCTGCCTTCGTTTTTCGATTGGCGACCGTGCTACTCATCAGCGGGCTTTTGTACGTCGGTGCTCCCTATTTGATGTCGGTTTTCAATGGTGTTCGCTTTTTGCAAAGCCTGGCGGTGTTAGGTTTGTGTGGAGTGGGGCTATTGGTGCTGAGTTTTCGAGTCTCGGCGCTATCGCTTGCCATTGGTTTAATCACCGTGCTGAACGGTTTCGAGATCCTCTTGGCTGTGATCGAACCTTCCCTCCTGCTACACGGTTTGCTGGCGGGGGTGATCTTGAGTATTGCTTTTCTGGGTGCATTTCTGTTGCTTTACGAAGGAGAAGTGGTTCCCTTGTGAATGCCCCCATTCTCTGGATTCTCTTGCCTTTAGTCTTTGCTGTTGGGTTGCTGCTCATCGCCCGCTGGCAGAGGCTATGCCGTGCCGTGGGAAGCGCCTTCGCGTTGCTTTTGACGGCTTCGGCCTTGCTTTTACCGGTTGGAGAAATCGTCCAATTAGGGATTGTCTCATTTGAAATTCAACCCAGTTGGGTTGTGTTGGGGCGTCGGTTTGTGATCGATGAACTGGATCGTCCTTATGTCCTGCTGATTTACCTAGTCGTTACCTTTTGGTTTATTGGTAGCCTAAGCCAAACGACCTCTCTGCTTTTCATTCCGTTGGGCATGGCACTTGGTGGAACGCTGATTGCAGCTATCTTTATCAAGCCTTTTTACTATGGGGCTATCTTACTCCTGTTCGCCGCCCTGCTGAATATCGTCTGGTTTGTTTCAGACGAAAATGCGCTGGATTTGGGAATCAAGCGCTATTGGATCTTTCAAACGCTGGCGATGCCATTGTTGGTCTTAGCGGGTTGGTTGATTGGCGGCACAGAAGCGAACCCGGGAGATATTCCGGCGGCTGCGTTAATTTATGGGCTCCTATTGCTTGGCTTCAGTCTGTTGCTCAGCAATGTACCGTTTCAAAGTTGGCTTCCTGCAGTAGCGCAGCGAGTCAAACCCTATTCATTTTCGTTGACCATCTTCCTAACTCCCTTTACTGCTCTGGTTTTTGTGCTCACCTTTCTTCGGCAAGCCAGTTGGCTGCTTTCCTCTCCGTGGATTGTGCTTTTCTTTAGTATTCAGGGTTTCTTGATGGTGATTCTAGGAGGGATCGGAGCAATTTACCACCGCCATATCGGGCGTTGGATGGGGTATGCCCTGATGAAGGAGATTGGATTAAGTTTGCTGTTGATCGGCTTGGGCATCGGCTTATCTGATCCACGTCCATTCTTCGCTATGCTTTTTATGCAAATTGTGCCGCGCGGCTTGGCTTTAGCTCTTGGCGGATTTGCCGCGAACCTCTATGCTGAACAGGGCAAGGGATTGGGGCTTCAGCAGTTGGTTGGCATCGGCAGACACTATCCGGTTGCTACCTTGGGGTATTTTCTTGCGGTATTAACCCTAGTGGGTTTCCCGTTATTGGCTTCCTTTCCCGTCCATTTGACGCTTTGGCAAGCGTGGTTTCAAAGGTTTCCGCCTTTTGCGTTTGCAGCGATCTTTGGCAGTGTGGGGGTGCTCATCGGTGGGTTGCGGTCGCTGGCTGTCCTGGTGCGTACTGTTGATCCCATGCAGGCATCAAACCTAGAATCTCGACCTCAAAAGCTGTTGATCCTCGTTGGATCGGTTTTGTTGCTCTTAATGGGCGTTTTTCCCCAGTGGTTCTTATTTCCGTTTTACCAAATGGGACTCGCGTTTTTCCGCTAAGGCTCCGCAGAAGGAAGGCTGGGTTCCTGAATGGCTTTCCAGATTTTGCCTGTCGAACATCAAATCTTCAGGGTCATTCGCTCATGCTATAATCGGCATGAAGCAGTTTACCCGCTCGGGATGAGGAGCATCCATGCAACCTGAACAGATATTAAAAAAATTAGATTGGTTGGATGAAGAGCGCCGCCGGGACAAGGCGACCATCGTCTCCTTAGAGGAGAAAATCAAAGGCTTAGAGCAAAGTTTACAAAGTGCCAACCAGCAAATTAAGGAATTATTAACGGAGTTAAGTCGATTAAAACCCTTAGGCGGGCGGATTGACCAAACGGACGAGGCAATTTTGAAATTCAAAGTGGAAGTCAAGCAACAGTTTGAGGAACTGGAGAAGGAAACGCTGCGTCGTGACCAGGAAACCGAAAAACTCCACCGTGTTGAAATCAAAGCTTTGGACGCTTCCGTCATTGAGTTGCGCAAGGAGCTGAGTACATTAGCAGAGATTCGGCGCAGCTTACAAACCCGCATTGAGGAAGAACTGCGCCTCTCCCGAGCAATCGAGGAGGTGGAAGAAAAAGTCGCCGAATTGCAACGCAGTGAAGAAGAGTTCCATCGTCTTGTCCGTCAGAGCGAGGACAATCGGCGTCAGGATGCGCGCAAGATCACCGATTTGCAAGGAGAGACAACCGCCATCCGCAAACTTTACAACGAATTACAGGCGCAGTTTGAGTTAGCCAGTGTGACAGCCAAACGGATTGAAAATCGAATTACCGAGTTGGAAGGCACCTTCGCTGAACTCAAGCAAGCGCAGATGAAGTTTATTGAAGAGCAATCCCTTATTCAGGTGGAACGAGAACGCCTTTGGAAAGAATGGTTGGGGAGGATTGAGCAATATGAAGAGACCGTCAAAGACGTGAATCAAACCCTACAAAGTGTGGAGGCTACCCATCGCTCTGTCCAACGGGCGCAAAAGGCTGTGGAAGAGCTTGCCCAAAAGGTCGAGCGGCGAGTGAGCGAGCTAACCGAGTTACAGCGTCTGGGCGAGGAACGCTTACGGCAAGAATGGGTAGCTTTCAAGAGCGATGATCAGAAGCGCTGGACGAACTACACCCTCGTTCAAGAAGAAATTCGTTCCGAATTCGTCCGCCAGATGGAGAAATTTTCCCAAGAATTAAGCGAGTTGGAGGAAGACATCCAACCCATAAAAGATGCCATTGCTTTACTGAACGCCCAAATGGAACGGAACTTGCGCAACCTGCTGAATGCCATCTATAACTGGGCTTCGGAATATGACCGTTCATCCTGACTCTTAGAGGAGCTGCCGGGTGAGAGTAGTTGGCACAGCCGGACATGTTGATCACGGAAAATCCAGCTTGGTCCAGGCTTTGAGCGGGATGAACCCCGATCGCCTGGCGGAAGAGCAAGCCCGCCAAATGACCATTGACTTGGGGTTTGCTTGGCTGACTTTACCCAATGGCGAAGAAATCGGGATTGTGGATGTGCCTGGTCATCGCGATTTTATCGAGAATATGCTCGCTGGCGTGGGGGGGATTGATGCCGTTTTGCTGGTCATCGCTGCCGATGAAGGTGTCATGCCGCAAACCAAAGAACACTTGGCGATTATCGATTTGCTGCAGATTGAGCATGGCGTGGTTGCGTTAAATAAGGTGGATTTGGTGGATGATGAATGGGTGGATTTGGTCGAGAGCGAAGTGCGCGACTTGTTGCTGAAAACCCGGCTTGCTCAGGCGCCGCTTGTGCGGGTTTCGGCGAAAACCAAGCACGGTCTGGATGCCTTACTGTACTCGCTCCAAGATCAGCTTGCTCATCTGCCCCTGCGACTTAACCGTGGCAGGCCCCGCTTGCCGATCGATCGCGTCTTCACCCTGAGTGGCTTTGGGACGATTGTCACCGGCACACTGATTGACGGCGATTTGGAAGTCGGCAGGGAGTGTGAGATCTTACCCAAAGGAATCAAGACCCGCATTCGCAGCCTGCAAACCCATAAAAAGAAAGAAGAACTGGCTTTAGCGGGTAGCCGCACTGCTGCAAACTTAGCTGGGGTTTCTGTTGATCAGATTCGGCGGGGAGATGTTTTGGTGCAAAGCGGCTCGCTGAAGCCAACTCAGCGCGTGGATGTCCGCTTTCGGCTCTTGGCGGATGTCTCCGCTCCCTTGAAACATAACATGGAGGTCAAGTTTTTCCTTTATACTAGTGAAACGCTGGGTCGGGTGCGCGTGTTGGGTGCGGAAGCACTTGCAGCCGGGCAAGAAGGATGGCTGCAGATTGAACTTCAACAGCCGATTGTTGCCCTGCGCGGCGATCGTTTCATTTTGCGTCGACCTTCACCGCCCGAAACGCTCGGTGGGGGGGAGATCCTGGATGCCTTCCCACAGCGGCGTTATAAACGCTTTGGCGAGGAATGGCGCGAACGGCTGCAAGCCTTGTCCAAGGGCGAACCCAAAGAGGTGATCCTAAGGCTTTTACAGCGCAACCAATGGATGACCGCCCAGCAAATCCTTCAACACACCAACTTTTCCACCGAAGTGGTACAACAGGCGCTGCAGCAATTGTTGCAAGAAAACCAAGTGGTTGATCCCCAAGAGCGCTTTCTATCAGCGAGTAAAGAAAGCTGGGAAACCCCTTTGGTGGCGCGTTCCCAATGGGAAACCTGGCAGCACCAAGCGTTGAATCTCCTGAGTGAATACCATCGTGCTTACCCCTTACGGCGCGGCATGCCCCGTGAAGCGTTGAAGAACCGCCTCAAACTAACGATTCCTCTGTTCCAGGTCCTGGTTGATGAGCTGCTTCGGCAACAAGCCTTGCGCCAGGCACAAAACATACTGGCACGGGCGGACTTTAGCATCCAGCTCAAAGCGGCTCAGCGGGAACAAGCCGATGCGCTGTTGCGTCAAATGGCTGAGTCGCCGTATGCACCGCCCAGTGTCAAAGACTGTAAGCAAAAACTCGGTGAAGAGCTTTATCAAGCTATGTTAGAATTGGGCGAGTTAATTCAAGTCTCCGATGAGGTTGTTTTTCGCAGGCAAGATTACCTCACAGCCAAAGAAGCGGTACAGAGGTTAATTAACCAGCATGGGCAGGTCAGCGCGGCGCAGGTGCGCGATCACCTGCAGACCAGCCGCAAATACGCGCTGGCTTTACTGGAATACCTTGATCAGGTCGGATTCACCGAACGGCGGGGTGATGTGCGTATCTTGAAAGCTGATGTGCTGAACGGGAAGGAGAAGTGAGCATGAGCGAGAAAGGTGATTCTGAGAGCCTGCATCCCCCTATGCGGTTTTTCCACCTTGCCTTGGCGCTGGCGTGCGCTTTTGGCATGCTGACGGCCGTGGTGGGAATGGTGCGCGCAACTGCGTTTGCGCAAGAAGCACAGGGGAGCAATGAGCTGAACGGCTCTCTCAACCTACCTCAAAACGGTGGCGTGGATTTGTCGATCACGAAAACACACGACACTCGTTTTTTTGTGGGAGAAATTGGAATATATACGATTTTCGTCAAGAATGTGGGGGGTTCGATTTCAACCCCCTTTACCGTCACCATTACCGATACCTTACCAACACCACTGGAGTATCATTCCTTCAAGGGAAATAACTGGAATTGCACAAACGATAGTCGAAAAGTCAGGTGTCATTTTGTGCTTACTGACACCCTCAATACAAATATCTCTTTACCTCTTCTAAAAATCGCTGTAAAGCTCAAACCGGCGACTAGTCAGACGGTAAAGAATGTTGTTGAAATCAATGATACTGAAGGTCTAGATAACATATTCACTGATACAACGGATATCAGTGCCGATTTGTCGATTACGAAAAGTGTGTTACCAACCGTTATCACTCCGACCCGAGTGCTGACCTTTACCCTTCAAGTAAAAAACAATGGACCAAACGATACGACGAATGTCAAAGTTACCGATACTCTGCCCAGTGTATTGACTTTCAAGGGCGCCAAACCGAGCGGTCAATATAACCCTACAAATGGGTCATGGTTAATTGGAAATCTGGCAAAAGACGAGACGAAAACTTTAGTGATCACTGCCACAGTGAAAGATGGCACTTGCGGACAAGCATACACAAATGTCACTCAGGGATTGACCTCGGATCTGCTTGATCCAGTACCCAATGATAATCTTGCCACAGCGTCTTTTACAGTCGCCAATACCTGTATTACCGGAATAGTCGTCCGCTCTGACAACAACAACCCCATTCAATCCGCCAAGGTGCAAATTAAGGATAGTAATAACCATGTTTACACATACACTACTGGATCGGATGGTATTTTTACCTTTACGAATTTGTCAGCATATCCTTTGGTTCCTGGAAATGCTATCTTTTCGGCATCTGCAGTAGGCTTTCGATCGAAAACTACGCCTTCCATCTTTCTTCAACCGAACATAAAAAACGGACCGGTTGAAATCAAACTTGATCCAATCGCTCAGCTTGATCTACGAAAATCCGATGGCACCCTGTATATTGTTCCTGGTGAGACGATTACCTACACAATCCCAATCACGAATTTGGGGGTGCTGAATGCCAGCAATTTTGTCATTAGTGATGTGCTCGATAGTCAGTTGACCTTCATTACCTATACCCTTAAGGACAAAAATGGGAAAATCCCTCATACCCCTCCAAACCCGGTGAATCGAGTTTATACCTGGACTCTTTCTTCGGGTTACCTCCTGACACCAACTGAAAAAATGACTCTAGCGATTCGAGTCAAATTGGCTGACTCCCTCGCTAGTGGTACAAATCAAATCGATAACAAAATTTCTCTGCGCTATAACGAAGATAACTCAACGCCTGTCAACAAAACAGCTACCGATGTTTCATACACTCCGAATTTTGAGATTCTCCAATATAGCGTTAACCCAACTGAAGCGAAGGTCAACGAAAGGCTAACCTTCAGCTTTCGCGTCTATAATCGTCAACCACAAGTCCAAGCAACCAACGTAGTTTTCACGAATACCTTTCCAAGCTATTTGAGCTTTTATTCCAGCACTCCATCTGGAAGCTATAACAGCAGCAGCCGTGTTTTTTCGGTTGATTTGGGGACGATTGCACCTAATACCTACAAAGATGTCACCATTATTATGACGGTGAATAATGCAGCTTCTTCTACCCAAACGCTCAACAATACGGCAACAGCCCGGTTTGAACACGGTGGCAAGAAACAATGGCGGAGTTCGAATACGGTGCAATATCGCATTTTAGCTTCCTCAACCTTGCCGGGCACTGGCTTGGCGCCTCCGGCAGGTGTTTCAGTCAAGCGCTCGTTATTTTCTTCTCCCTCGCAGCGCTGGTCTAGGGGGGAGGGGATGATTGTTCAAAGCGTATTCGATTTGCCGCTCGCTTTTTGGGCAGCTCTGGGGATTGGTATTTTGTTGGTCGGTGGCGGGCTGTTGGCAATTGCGTATAGCCTAACAAACAAGGGCTCAGAGTGGGCGGGCTGGGCGCGTCAGATGGGCTGGATCGTGAGCTTAGCTAGCTTGTTCTTTTTCGCTGCCGCATGGTGGCTGCAATCTACTATTAAACCGCCTCAAACGGTTGCAAGCGTTCCGACTGTTACTCCATCAGCGCATCCTCAGCCCACCCAAATTGCTTTTCCGCCACCGGAGTGGTGGGAAGCCCAGCCTGACAAACTGCCGGAATATCCGGTGCCGACTCCAACCTTAACTGCCGATCAAACTGCGGGTGAGGTGGACGATACCCCACCAACGCGCTTGCTCATCCCCAAATTGGGTGTGGACGCGATCGTCAAATATGTTCCCTTTGATGGCTTTAGTTGGCTGATCGCCGGCTTGCAAAACGAGATTGCTTGGATGGGCAGCACCTCCTGGCCGGGTTTGGGAGGCAACACCGCTTTAGCCGGGCACGTCACGTTGCGCAATGGCGCCGATGGTCCTTTCCGCTATTTGGAAACCTTGCGCCAAGGGGATATCGTGCAACTATACACTGAAAAGGGTGTCTATTTTTACCGCGTGCAAGAAAGCCTAGTTGTCAAAGACGATGACTTATCGGTGGTTCAGCCCACGCAAGAAGCGATGTTAACCTTGATTACCTGCACCGGTTGGAATAGCGATCTGGGGCATTATCTTGAACGATTGGTTGTGCGGGCGACTTTGGAGAGCACTCAGCCCTTGAGCGGCAGGGAGCCAATTTGGCATCCCGTTTGGGGATTTTTGCCCTTGGGCGGCGATTAGGGCTATCCACATTTTCAGAGTTCTTGATCGCAAACCGAGCCAGCTGAGAGTCGTGCAGGTGCCGTGACAAGCACCTGCACGCGCTTGAGAGGCTTGTGGCTGCTTGCGGGTTTAGGCAGACAGGAAGGTCAAATTTCTGAGATAGCAGCGGCGTGTTATGCGCAGTTCAATTCCATTCGCCCGCTGGGAGCAGGGCTGGGACTGAGGGTGGCAAAAGGCGAGGGTGGACTGGAGCACACCCCGCGATTCTCATCGGGATCAAGGGGTAAGTTTTGATATGGACTGTAACAATTTATGGTATTTATTCGTTTTAATAACGAAGGACATCCGTAACTTTATCTGTAGGATGCAAAGTTTGCCGACCTTTTGTTTTTCCATTGAGGCTTTAGGAAGTTTTGTGGTATGAAAACCGTGCAGGAAGGACAACCCTATCGCATTCTGTATGGAGATGATGACCCGGATATGCAGACCTTGGTCAGGCTGATTCTACAGCGCGCGGGTATGCAGGTTGACAGTGCCAGCAATGGGCAGGAGGCGTTAGACCTTTGGCGGCGTACTCATTTTGATGGAGTTGTCCTAGATGTGATGATGCCGGTGATCGATGGCTTGGAAATTTGTCGGCGCATCCGGCGCCTTTCGCAAGTGCCCATCATTTTGCTGACAGCGCGCGGACAAGAGGACGAAGTCGTGCGTGGCTTGGAAGCTGGTGCTGATGACTACGTTGTCAAACCCATTCGCCAGAAGGAGTTTTTAGCGCGCTTAAATGTCGCCCTCAAACGCGGCGAACGGATGCATGCCCAAGAGGAGCAGTCGATTCATTATCAAGATTTGGTGATTCATCTCCAACGTCGCTCGGTGACTTATCGCGGCCGCCCAATTCACTTAACGCCCTTGGAATTCCAACTCTTGGTGTATTTGGCGCGTAAACCCGGCGCGATTATCCCAAAACGCGAATTGTTTGACAGCGTTTGGGGCTATAGTAGCGGCATGGACTCCGATTATGTGGATCTCAACATCGTGGAATCGGCTATTCGCCGCCTGCGCCGTAAACTTGGAGAGGATGCCGAGCGGCCTGATCTTATTGTAACTGTACGAGGGCTGGGGTATCAATTCGGGCATGTGTAAATGGGAGAAGATTAGTCCTAAACTGTCAGCAAACTGTCAGCAAAAAATCTTGAAATCCATTCTAAAATAGACTTAGCAAAACGTTCGTCAGTCGAACGGAAGATACAGAAAAAGGCAAACCCATCGTGAGGTGGGGGCGCAAAGCTGTGAATCTGCTTACGCAGATTGTCTGGCTGCCTGTGGAAATTCCATTGGCAGCTTTTTTATTCTAAATTGTTGCCATCATTCAACAGATCGAAAAAAGGAGGTGGTTTATGAAACCAGGCAAAATTTTACTAGCAATCGGCGTTGGGATGACCTTGACCATGGCACTACTATTTGTGCTACCTGGCTTGGCAGCTTCAGTCGTCCCAGAACTTGTTGATGGAAACCCTAAGTGTGTAGACTATAATTTGGTAGGCTATAAACCAAACGAGACGCTAACCGGTACATATACTTACAATATCAATGGGATGGGGGTATTGACGATGACCATAAAGAATGGCCCATTGGTGGATTGGAGTTCAACGTTTTGGATCGATAAGGTCATTGTCAAAGGTGGTCCCAATGCGAATGTCTATAGCTACTCCCCTGCGTCCAAGGGTGATACAGATTTGACTACCCCTACAAATCCGAAAAATAGCACACCTTATGGATTGAGCCATGTGGAGTTTTGCTACAGCGATCAACAAGCCGTCCAGGCAGATTTTGGTGACTTACCAACAGCTTATGGCTTGACTCAATTAGGCGAAAATGGTGCAAGGCATATCCCTGTCAATAACGATGTTATACTTGGCTCTCTTCGAGATTTAGAGTTAAATGGAAGCCCTGATGACAGCGCTTTAGGTGATGACAATGATGATTCCTCTAACGACGAAGATGGTGTAATCCGAGGACCTTCTTGGGGCGGCGGCCAGGGTGTCATTTCAGTCAGCGTATCGGGTCCTTCCTGCCTAATGGGCTGGGTGGACTGGGCCAAAGTCGATGAGAGCAATACTTTTGTTGATGTTGGCCACGACTTTAAGTTCTCGGAAAATTTCTCGATTGGCAGCATCGTATATACTGAGAAAGTGATCGATAATCTTTACCTACCTGGAGCTGGTATCTATCAATTTACCTTTCCTCTTCCAAGTGATTTCAAGAATGCAATTGTCTATGCCCGCTTCCGTCTCTCACCGGCGACTTTCTCGATTCCGGCAGGCACGCTGGCTTCAGAGGATGAATATGTGCAATGCGACCAAACAGCAGCTGGGTTGAGTGGATTGGTTATGGGGGGTGAGGTAGAAGATTACTACTGGCGTTTTGGGCCAACAGCCGTGAATCTCAAAAGGATCAGTGCTGTGCCGCAACAATCGGCTGCTGGCTTTGGCTTGCTGGTGGTGGGCTTGGTAGCCAGCCTAACCGCCGTATGGTTTGGACGCCGCCGACAATAGATTAGGGACAGAGAGGAGTCAACCATGAACGAAAATGAACTGAAAACGTATCTTGCTCCTGCGATCGTTTTGGAGATGGAATTAGAAACCCGCGCCGGATCGTCATTGGGGGAAGTTATTGACGAATACTTTGAAGAGTAAGCTGAGCTAGGTTCTGTTGAATCGCTAAACACACTCCCACGGTGAAAATTGCTGTGGGGGTGTGTTGTTTTTGGATTTGGCTGATGAAAATGGATGGATGGGATTCCGGATTAGCGGTTCTTCTTAGGGCGGATTAGGCAGGAAAAAATCCGGTGTCAAGATCAAGGCTTAGATACCTGCATTTTGCATTGACCAGGCCCATTGACCGTTGATCATGGTCGCAAGGGGGAGGAGATCTTTGAGTTCTTCAGGTGATACTTCAAAGGGATCATGATCGAGCACGATCAGGTCGGCATAGTAAGCAGGAGAGAGTTTGCCGAGGCGATTTTCCATACCGGCGGCATACGCTGCGCCGAGGGTATAGGCGCGCAAGGCTTCTGTGAGGGTCAGCTTCTCTTCGGGAATCCAACCCTGCTCTGACGGGCTGCCATCGGCGCGTTGACGGGTGACGGCAGCATGAAGCCCCCAAAAAGGGTTGGGAAGCTCAACCGGCGCATCCGAGCCGAAGGCTAAAACCGTGCCGTGATCTAATTGTGTCCGCCAGGCATAAGCGTAGCGGTTGCGCTGTTGTCCCCAATAGCGCTCTGCCATCTCCATGTCCGAAATGGCATGAAAGGGCTGCATGGAAGCGATCAGGTCTAGCTCAGCCAAACGATGGCGATCGCGCGGATGGATGACTTGGACGTGCTCGATGCGGTGGCGCAGCTTCGGTGGGGTTGACGGGAACTCATCCCGTTCGAGGCGGCGCAAGTTTTGGAAGGCATTGAGCACTTCGTGATTGGCGCGATCGCCGATGGCATGGACAGCCAGCGACCAACCGTTTTGGATGGCTTGGCGGCCTCGTTCGGTCAGCGTTTCCGAGTCCAGCAGCAGGTTGCCGCAGTTGTTGGGTTCGCCGAGATAGGGTTCGAACATGGCTGCAGTACGCGGGCCTAGAGCGCCATCGGCGAAAAATTTGAGACTGCCCAAGCGCAAGCGATCATCTCCAAAGCCGCTTCGCAGACCGAGTGCAATCGCTTCCTCCATCAACTCGGCTGGCAGATTTTTAATCACGCGTAGGGTTAGAAGCCCGTCTTGATGGAGTTCTTGAAGGGCGGTGAAGCATTCTTTGCCGTCAAAATCATGGATGCAGGTAATGCCTATTTGTAAGAGGGACGCTTGAGCGGTTCGGATCGCCTGCTTTAATTGGTGGAGGCTTGGAGGAGGGATACATTCCTCGACCAACTGCATGGCGCTTTCAAGAAGAATACCGCTGGGGCTTCCATCGGAGCGGCGTACAATGCTACCACCGGGTGGATCGGGCGTGTGGTTATGAATGCCTGCTTTTTGTAAGGCAAGGCTGTTCGCCCATGCGGCGTGCAGAGACTTAGCGGTTAGATAAACAGGATGATGAGGAGCAACATGATCTAAATCCGTGGCATCGCCGAAGCCGCTCTGCCATTGATTTTGGTTCCAACCATGCCCTAAAATCCACTCCCCAGCCGGAAGGTCTTTTGTCCGTTCCGCCACACGCGTCAGGCACATTTCCTTCGTGTCTGTCTCGCAGTTCACTTTATGTAAGCTCAAACTGTAATGTTGTAAGTGTAAATGGGCATCTGTCAAGCCGGGCAGAACGGTCTTGCCTTTCAGATCGATCCCTTCAACTTTGAATGGGGAAAAGTGGTACTTTTCGAGCAGTTGTTGCGTATCTCCCACTTCGATGATCTTTTCGCCGAGAATGGCTAACGCAGTGGCTTTTGGGTATTTTTTATCCTGAGTGATCAGATGCGCGTTATACAGAATGGATAATTGAGTCATACGGCTGGGATCGTTACCCCTCGGGCAGGATGTGTTGGAGCAAATGATCGAGCTCTTCGTCGGAATAATAATGAATGATGATCATACCGCCCCCCTTTTTACGAGGTGTGATGTTAACTTTTGTCCCCAATGCCTGACGCAATTGGTTTTCTAGGGAGCTGATTTCAGGGGAAATTTCTTTCCGCTGGCTGGTTGGAGATTTTTTGCCTAAATATTTGCGCACCAACTGCTCGGTTTGACGGACATTGAGATCATTTTGAAGGATGGTCTGCAACGCAGCGACCTGAGCTTGGGGCGTGGGTAGGGCTAACAAAGCACGCGCATGTCCTTCGCTGATCTGTCCTTGTCGCAAGGCCTCCTTTACCGCTTGCGGTAACCTCAACAGGCGTAAGGTGTTGGTGATCGTGACGCGGCTTTTTCCCACCCGTTCTGCAATTTGTTCGTGGGAAAGTTGGAATTGTTCCGCCAAACGCTGGTATGCCTCGGCAGCCTCCAATGGGTCGAGGTCTTCGCGCTGCAGGTTCTCGACCAGAGCCAGCTCCAAGCGGGTTCGCTCGTCTACCTGGCGCTGGATGACCGGAACACTGCTCAAGCCGGCTTGCTTAGCGGCGAGCAGGCGCCTTTCGCCGGCGATCAGGATATAACGGTCTTGAGCAGCATCATAGCTAACCACCAGGGGTTGCAGGATGCCGTGTTCCTTAATCGAAGCCGCAAGCTCAGCCAATTCGGCCTCTTTGAATTGGGCGCGCGGCTGTAAGGGATTGGGGATTATTTTGTCTATGGGGACGAAAAGGGTGGCTGCACTTTCCTCACCGGCCGGAATGAGGGCATCCAAGCCGCGGCCAAGAACAGTTCGCTTTGGCATTGCGCACCTCAGTTCGGATGAATGGGCGACGGGATGGCGATTCCGTCGCCCTGCAAGATTTCTCGGGTAAACGCTTCGTACGCAAGCGCTCCGCTCGATTGAGGAGCGTAGAGCACAATGGGTTTCCCGAAGGATGGGGCTTCGGCGAGACGAATGCTGCGGGGGATGATGGTTTCAAAAACCTTGTTTGGGAAAAAACGCTTGACCTCCTCGACAATTTCGTTGGATAGGTTGGTGCGGCTGTCAAACATGGTCAATAAGACGCCGCGAATGACCAACTCTGGGAACAAGGCTGTGCGCACCCGGCGGATGGTATCCATCAGCCGCCCCAATCCTTCCAGTGCGAGATACTCGCACTGAACAGGGATGATTAAGCCATCCCTTGCTGCTACCAGTCCGTTGAGAGTCAAAAGTCCTAATGAGGGCGGGCAATCAATCAGGATATAGTCGTATTTGTCCACGAGATGGTGAATGGCGCGGCGCAGTTTGCTCTCGCGAGCCATCTCACTGACTAATTCAATTTCGGCTCCGGCTAGCTCAGCCGAAGCTGGCAAAATGGAAAGCTTAAGACGGGGATTGTACAAAATAAACGACTCAGGAGGAGAGGCTCCAATGAGCACTTGATAGGTGCCGCCCTTGATCACTTGGCGATCGATGTTTAAGCAGGAGGTTGCGTTGGCTTGGGGGTCTAGATCGATAATCAGGACTTTTTGACCGAAAACGCCAAGATAAGCCCCCAGATTAATCGCTGAAGTTGTCTTGCCAACCCCACCTTTTTGATTAACGAAGGTATAGACCCGCCCCATCAATAGACCTCAATGCGGCATGCTTCAATCTCTTGACGAGTCGGAGGGCTATCCAATCCAGCCCGAGTAATAGAATAGGAAGCCAGTTGTGTTGCAAAACGTCCTGCCTCCCAGGGGTCGCGGGTTTCAAATAGGCGAATGAAGAAAGCTGCGGCGTAGATGTCACCTGCTCCAACGGGGTCAACTTCGGTCAGATTAGCCGGTGGTCGAAAGCGGCGCACATCCCCGTTCCAATAAACCCGAGAGCCTTCTGCGCCTTCGGTAACCGCTAAGATATGGCAGGAGGCGGAGATTTCTTCGATCCGCTCTTCATTTCTACCGACATCTTCGATGCTGATTACAGTGGCGTTAACATACGGCAAAACAAAGGTGGCTTCTGGCCATTCGGTGGGATGGACATTGCCTTCTTTATCCCAAGCTCTCAACCACCCTTGAGGGGTGATGCCGATAAAGGAGTGCGGAAAGTGACGGACAAAATCGGCACTCACTTCTTGTGCAACTGGAGCCAAATGCAGAATGGCTGAATTGCGCCAGGCTTGAGGGACAAGGTAGTATTCCAGGGTTTCAGCGCGATGGTAGATTTTTTGGATTCTCCCTTGGGGAGTTTCTTGATTCGAGAAAGTTGTCGTTGTTAGCGAAACTAAGTTAATGATGGGGATCGAGGCAAGCTGGTCAATGGGTAAATCTTCTGCGTACGAGGTGATGATTCCCACCCGCATCCCTAGGGCTTTTGCCGTTAGGGCAGCATAGGCAACACTGCCCCCTAGCCGACTGCTGCCATTCACCAAATCACAGGTGAGATGACCGACCAGCAGGTAGTCTATCGGTTGCGGGTTTTCTAAGGAATAAACCATAGTTACATTCTATCAGATACCGAACCCATAAGCAGGAGAAACCGAGATGTCACTACCGCCGATTACTTTGGGATAATGGTGACCTTGCGGCGCGGTTCTTCGCCAATCGACTCGGTTGTCACACCTTGGAAGTCGCGCAATTCCAGGTGAACGATGCGCCTTTCGTTGGCTGGCATCGGTTCTAACACCTGGCGGCGGCCGGTTTTAAGCGCTTGTTCTGCCATTTTGCGTGCCAAACGGCGCAGTTGATTTTCGCGTCGTGAGCGATAACCCTCCACATCAATCAGAATAGGGATGGAACGTCCGGTTTGTTTGCCCATCATCAGGTTGACAATGTATTGCAGGGCATTCAAGGTCTCGGCTTGAGGTCCAATCAGAATGGTTAAGTCCTTGCCGCGAATATCGACCTGAATGGGGGGGATATCGCTTGCGTTAGAGGGCTGAATATAGGAAGCCCTCACTTGGGCGCGAATGCGCATTTCCTGGAGTAGGCGCGAAACGATCTGTTCCACCTGTCGGAGATAGGTAGGATCTCCTGTCTGGGAAGAGGGTTCGCTTGGAGGAGCGGAAGTTGGTTTTTCTTGCTCTTTGGGGGGTTCAGGAGGGGCAACCGAGGTCAAGAGGGTGAGTCTCACACGCGCTTGACGTGCCCCGATGCCGAATAAGCCACGGCTACCCTCATCGAGTACATCAATGCTCACTTGGTTAGAAGGAACCCCTAATTGTTCTAAACCTTGTTGGATAGCTTCGGCTACCGTTGGTGCAATAATTTCTAGACTCGTTCGTTTCTCGCTCATTTTTTCTTTCCACCGTTTTTCTGTGAACTCGATCGGAAACCAAAACGAAACAAATTTTGCCAATTGGCTTTGCCCATGGCGGCATATTGAAGAATCCCGACTACATTGCTGGTCACGAAATATAATGCCAGTCCAGAGGCGAGGGTGTAGGAAATATATCCAATGAATAAGGGCATATACAGATTCATCATTTGGCTCATCTGAGCGGTTTGGTCACCGGGCTGGGCAGGTGCGGGAGTCATCAGTTTTTGCTGAAGATAGGTTGTAATCACCACGACGATGGCTAAAACTGGAATACCGATGCCAAAGAGCGGTAAACGCTCCGGTTGACTGAGATCCATCCAAAGAAATTTGTTATTGAGCGGAATAAGCTCAGCCGCGTCAATAAAGGAATAGAGATGTTTCGATAGATCTAAAAGCTGATAGGGCGTGGTGGCAAGGGCGCGGATGATTGCCTGATACAGCCCGATGATAATCGGAAACTGGATCAGCAAGGGTAAGCAGGAGCCAAACGGATTGATGCCCATCTCCTGATAGAGGCGCATTTGCTCTTGGGATAACTTTTGTTTATCATCCTTATACTTCTTTTGAATCTCTTGCCATTCTTTGGATTTTTGCAAATCCTGCATCGCCTGAGCGCTTTTCATCTGGCTCACCGTCAGCGGATGAGTGATGAGACGAATCAGGATGGTGAAAATAATGATGGAAATGCCAAAATTGCCGATCACACTGTAGATATACAACAGTGTGTTCACCATGGGGTTAATGATGATCAAATCCCACATACTCTTTTTCCACTTCTCTCTATTTTACCGGTTGGTACGCCCAAGCTTGTTCACCATCGAGGTGTAGGGCAACCATCAGATGATCTTTAGCGACCAAAGGCAGCACCACAAGGTCTTCTGAGGTGAGGGCTGCCGCAAGTATTTTACCGTCAAATTGCTTCGGTTGCGGCCAGACAAAATTACCTTTGAGGTCAAGGGCATAAACCTCGCCAGCCTCGTTGCCAACGTAGATGACGTTATTATATACGAGCGGCTGGGCGGTAATTGCAGCCTGAGTAGCCACCTTCCACCGCTCCGCGCCGCTTTTGGCGTCCAAAGCAAAGATATTGCCGGATAGGTCGGTAAAGAGGACTTGATCTTCAATCAAGACCGGTGAACCCCAAATCCAATTGGAGGCTGTGTAGGTCCACAGATCAGTTTTTGAACGTGGGTCAAAGGCGTGGAACAACTTGCCAAATGTGCCAAAATATAGGATTCCGTCCTCGCTGAGAGCTGGGGAATTGGCAATAGCTCCTTCTAACCGTTCGGTTTGCCAAAGCAGGCTACCATCTTCAGCTTTGACTGCGTATAAGATATGATCGAGACAAGCGATGTAAATACACTCACAGCTTGGGTCGTAGAGCGGCCTTGCCCAAATGGGGGCAGAAGTTTTGAATTCCCAGCGCCGATTGCCCTTGCGATCGAGCGCGTACAGAAGATGATCATTGGTGGGGGCATAAATGCTGTCTTCTGTGACGAGCGGGCTGGCGATATAGGGATATTTTGATTCTTCAAAGCGCCATTGTTCGCTCCCCGACTTTGGATCAAGGCTATACAGCACGTGGTTGAATCCACCTGCGATCAATTGGTTACCGTCTGGACTGAGGGCAGGCGGGGCATAAAACGACACTTTATTATCGGCTTCTTTTGGGAAACGCCAAAGTTCTTCGCCATTTGTGGCTCGAACAGCATAGACATGGGCTTGGTAGGCGACATAGATCACACCCTCTTGAATGATGGCGCCCGGCCAGTTTGACATCATGCCTGCCGAGGAACAAGCGGTTAGTATGGAGGCGGAAACCAGCAGGAAGAAGGTGAAGATCGACCTTTGGAGGATTTTGTTGATCCGCCCCTTTGCGTAAAGGAACATCTGGGTAAAGTTACCGATGAAGTTTGATGGCAGAGAATCCATAATCTTAATTGCTCAACATTCTGTTTCAAAATTTAGGGAACTGGGTCGTAGCCGCCTGGATTGAATGGATTACAACGCAGGACTCGCCAAGCCGCCAAAAGTGTGCCTTTAATTAAGCCATGTTTGTAAATCGCTTGATAGCCATAATGAGAGCAGCTCGGGTAAAACCGACAGGTATTGGGCGGCAAGGCTTTTGAAATCGTCATTTGATAGAGACGAATCATCGCTAAGATAGGAAATCGAAAAAGGGTGCTAGGTTTGATTTCCAAATCGCGTAAAGCCGGTTCCGGAGGGATGTCTTGGGGAAGCGGTTTGGGTTTCATGCGTTGGTTCTCCAATCAACCGTTGATCTTCTAGAATCTTTTCCATCGCTTTGATAATTTGCGAGAAGGGTGCTTGTAAGAGGGGTTTTCGAGCCAAAAGCACCAAGTCAACCCCAGCTTGAAGATAATCCAAGAAGGGTTGGATCGCGGCGCGTAAGCGACGTTTTGCCCGATTTCTCTGTACAGCATTTCCGATTGACCGCCCTGCGGAAACCCCGACCCGCACGCGACCGATGGAATTCTGACTATAGATCAACACGAAAAGCGGGTGTGCGGTTGCAATGCCTTGTTGACGAACCCGCTTGAAATTGGTTGACCCTCTCAAGCGATAGTTACGGTTCACGAAAGAACTGGATTAAGTGCAGATCAGGATACCTTAGGCAAATCCAAACGCTAACTCTTCCAGTTTACGTTCTTGACGTGGTTATTTTTCTTGACCGTCAGGCGATAGCGGCCTTGCAAACGGCGATTTTTCAATACTTTTCGTCCACTTGCCGTTGCCATGCGGGCGCGAAAACCATGTACACGAACGCGACGACGGATTTTAGGTTGATATGTTCTTTTTGGCATTGTACCTTCCTCATTCCAGTTTTAGATTTCTAGGACAAATTAGCATTATAACCGAAAGATTCAAAATCCGTCAAATCGGCAAGGAGTCCGATTCGGTTTTGCTTAGGGCACGAAAAGCGATGAATCCCAAAAACAAAGGATACCAAAAGGTAAAGCCGCGATAGGCTAGAGCTAAAACGGCGGCTACGCTGATGGGAATGTAAAAAGAGGACAGCACGAGGGTCAGCGCGCCTTCTACAAAACCAATGCCGGCTGGGGTAGGTGAGACGATCATAAAGAGGTAACCTACACTAAAGCCTGCGATCACAGTGCCGATGGAGATCGGGACTTTGAAGGCGAAAAAAACCATAGCGAGGGTTAAGATCAAAAGAAGCTTGTTGAACAGCCCAAGCATTAAGGGGACAATTAGGGTACGATGATCAGAACGCAAAGCTTCGAGTCCGCTAGAGACTTCTTCGGCGAACTCATGAGCGCGCTGTTCCGATAAATAGTTGCGGCGAATGAAGGGAAAAAGCAGGCGGTTGACTAGCCTAGCGAGATGGGCTAAGATATTCCCAAGAGTGACCGGTGAGCGCGCACCGATTGTTATTAAGGTTGCCATCGTTATCGCTAAGAGAAAAAGTAAGATAGAGGCAATGATTTCTGGGGGGTCTAAATCATCGCGGCGAAAGAGCACGATTAATCCCAGCGCAAGCACGCAAAGAAAGGCCGCATAATCCACCAACACAAATAAGATGCCAGCCAAGGTTACCTTCCCAACCGGTAGTCCGCTCTTGCGAGCTTGAGCAATAAAAACTGCCATCCCGCTCATTCCAACCGACGGGGCGACAATGTTTGCGAAATTGGATGCCAAAGCCATGGTGACTAAACGGCGTAGTCGATCGTGGGTTCCAAGACAGTGATAAATGGATTGATAGGTAGCCCCCAAATTCATCACCCAAATGGATTGAACGATAAACGCCAATAGGATGAAGCGCCAATCTCCTTTTCGTAATGTTTCCCAGATCAGTTGGACTTCGCTGAAACGGGTGATAAAAAAAACAATCCCTAGCAAAATGAGGAGAGCAAAAAGAAAACGGCGCATGGAGGCTATGGCTATACAGTCGAAAAGAGGCGGAGAGAATTATTCTCTCCGCCGTCCGCCCATGCCTAGGACAAGGCTGGCGTAGTAAAGTAATTGCAAAACAGCAGTCACCAAAGCAGCAACATAGGTCAAAGCTGCTGCGTTGAGAACCTGATTGACGCCGCGCAGCTCTTCTTCTGTGGAAATTAGCCCGGACTCGACCAGCAGGCGCTTCGCCCGTGCAGAGGCGTTGAATTCGACCGGCAGGGTGGCTAGGGCAAACAGGGCTCCAGCGGAGAAAACGATGACACCCAGCCAAGCCAGTTGAGGCGAGCGGAGCAGCAAGCCAATCATCAACAGAATCCAACCCAGATAGGAACCGATATTTACCGCTGGCACCAGCGCCGAACGCAGTTTGAGCGGCGCGTATCCTTCTTGGTCTTGTAGGGCATGACCCAACTCGTGAGCAGCTACGGCTAAAGCGGCTACCGAAGCACCGCTATAAACACCCTCAGAGAGCCTTAAGGTTTTGTCGCGAGGGTCGTAGTGATCGGTCAGTTGTCCTGGGATACCCTCGATGCGCACTCGAGCCAGACCGCTGTACCGAATCAGTTGCGAAGCGGCTTGGGCGCCGCTAATACGCAAGCGTGATGGCACCTGACTCCATTTTGAGTACGAGGAGTTGACATAAAATTGGACAGCCAGCATGAGGATAAAAGCTGGCGCCATAAAAATTATGTAGTAAGGATCAAAGAAAAACATCGTTGCCCTCCGTTTTACTTGGTCAGTAGTTCAATGGCTTGATCAAGCTGTGGGTCTTTACCGGCCGCATAATCTTCCTCCGTCATTGGGACTTCGATATCCGGTGTCAGACCCGTGCCCTGAATTGTGCGTCCGTTGGGGGTTAACCAACGGGCAGTTGTTATTCTCACAGCGCCTTGGTTGTTGATTAGGTCATTCCAAATCTGGACTGAACCTTTGCCGTAGGTAGTTGCACCTAGTAATTTGCCTCGGCCAAGATCTTGAATGGCACCGGCGACAATCTCTGAAGCTGAGGCGCTACCCTCATTGACTAAGACAATCAAAGGGATTTCGGTAGCAATGCCTTTGCCGCTCGCTTTAAAGGTGTCGCGGCGTCCATCACCATACACCTCATAGGCGATCACACCGTCCTTGATGAATTCAGAAGCGATATCGATTGCAGAGCTAAGCAATCCGCCGCCATTGTTCCGCAAGTCTAAGATCAACCCATCGGGATTTTCAGCCAGTAATTTTTTCAACATCTCACGGAAATCGCGAATCGTGTTTTCATCGCCAAACGCCAGCAAGCGGATGTATGCAATGTTGTTTCTCTCCATGCGCCCGATGACATTTGTGGATTTGATGCTGGCACGGACAATTTCGACGTCAAACGGCTCTTCAACCCCCGGACGCTTAATCGTTAAACGCACTTTTGAACCGGCTGGGCCAAGCACTTTTTGACGCACCAACTCGCCATCAATGCCGGTCATATCTTCACCATCGATCGCAATGATCTGATCACCGGGTTTAAGCCCGGCTTTTTCGGCGGGGGAACCCATCATCGGTGCAATGATGGTTAAGTATTCCCGAGTGGTATCGACATAGGCGCCAATGCCTTCATACTCGGTTCCAGTAAGCTGGGCTTGGAATTCTTCTAATGACTCTGGGTCAATATAGGAGGAGTGTTCGTCACCCAGCGCATCGACCATTCCCTGGATGGCGCCCCGCATCAGTTTGACGTCATCAACGGGTTGTTCGACATATTGCTCATGAATCAGCCGCCAAGCTTGCCAAAATGGGGCAAATAGCTCATCCACCCTTTGCCCAACCGGGGCTTGGGGCAGGGCTTCTGCTTGTGGGGTGCCCTCGGTGGTGATGAGAAACGATGCTTCTTGGTTGCTTGCAGAGACCCGACCGGCATAAAAACCGGCTAAGGTTGAGCCGACAACCAAGACAAACAGGACAACAATAATTAGGATTGGAGGTCGTTTGCTTTCCATTGATTTCCTCGACTTATTACGAAAATCCTTTTACCTTGAATTACAATTCAATCAGATAATTGTAAAAAAAATCTATAGAATAGATTAATGTTCGATATGAACTTGAGACAGAAACAACGTCAGATAGCGCTCGAAGGAATCTGGATCCGAGACCGTTGAGACATAATCTAAAAGAGCAAATCCATCCAAAGCATAGAGCGGGTGACAAGAAGTGGGTTTTGCACCTTGGGGTGCGTGGACGACAAAATGTACAAAAGGGGCGACAATGTCTGCTTCTTGAAGGGCAGGGACGATCTCTTCTGCTGTCACGATCACCGTCTTTGACGTTAGCGCAAGCTCCTCATCGATCCCTTTGTTCTTTCCGATGATGGCGTTTCCTTCCTTGTCGGCTTGCAAGGCGTGAATGACAGCCACATCGGCTTGGATAGCCGGAAAAGCGGTGAGTTCTTCGCCGCTGTAAGGGTCGATGATGGTCTTGACGTCTGGCCTTAGTTTGAAAAGGTCGGTGCCGATCCATGCTAAACTTGGCATAAAGCCAACCCCAGCCATCTGAGCACGGAGTCCAAAGGCGATACTGGCTTCCGTTTCTTCGATAATCTGAAGGGCGCCCTGATTGGCGTAATAGGTGAACATGGGTGCAAAGCCGAAGATTTCAAGCCCGAAATAACAGGTGCGAATGGTCTTTGCGATACCGGCACCCACAAGCAGGTCGGACTCATAACCTGCCGTAAAGGCAAGCAGGGTGAGATTTTCGATCGATTTGTGATGGCGAACGGTCTTGATCAAGTGGCGAACAAAGGCTACTGGGCGACGGTAGAGGGTCATGCCTCCCAATGCAAGGGTATCCCCACTTTGGACAATCGAAACCGCTTCTTCAAGAGAGATTCGTTTGGCTATCATGATGCTTCTCGATGGTTGTCCCAGAGCGTCGGCATTTTTTGGCGTAATTCCTTGATCTCCCGAATGCTCAAGTCGACCTGCGAGTCCGGTTCCCCTTGCCCAACCCAAACGGTATAAAATCCCATCCTGCGCGCCGCCGCTAAATTGCTCAAGGAATCATCCAAGTAGAGGCACCGCTCAGGATGTTCGACCTGAGCGATTTGTAAGGCGAGCTGATAGGCTTGCGGCTCAGGTTTGCAATAAAACTGGATGGCACGCACGTCAATAATTCCTTCGAAGCAATCTTCAACCCCTAAGACCTGTAAAACTCGTCTGGCGTGATCCCGATCGGCGTTGGTGAAGATAAACCGTCGCAGAGGCAAGGTGATCAGCATCTGACGTAATTCTGGATCGGGTTGGATAAACTCGTGGATGGGAAGATCATGGACATAAGCAAGATAATCATCAGCGTTCACCTGATGATGTAGCTGCAAGCCTCTTAGGGTTGTTCCGTAGGTTTCAAAATAATGCCGCCGCAGGGTCGGAATGATGTCCCAAGACATCCCCAAGCGTTCGTGCATGTATAACGACATGCGCTGACGAATAGCTTCCCATAGCCCACTCTGCTTATCGTAGAGCGTATCATCCAAATCAAAAAAGGCTACCTCGAACTTCATGCCCAAAGTATAACTGAAAACCTGTGGATAAGGCAGGTATAATGAGTGGAAGAGTGAGAAAATGGTGATACAAATTTTGCCTCCAGAGGTTGCGTCTCAAATTGCGGCTGGCGAGGTAGTGGAACGTCCTGCCTCGGTGGTTAAGGAATTGGTCGAAAATGCCCTGGACGCATCAGCAACCCAAATTACCGTTCGCTGCCTTTCAGCCGGCAAGAAACTCATTGAAGTCTCGGATGATGGGGATGGGATGACGGTCGAAGATCTACCATTAGCGGTTCAGCGTCATGCAACCAGCAAGATTCGGTGTGCACAAGACCTTTGGCGCATCCGCACGCTTGGCTTTCGCGGGGAGGCTTTAGCATCAATTGCATCCGTTGCCCGCCTAACGATTAAGACGCGCGCCCGACAGGCAGAAGTGGGTTACCAATTGGCTGTTGACGGGGGAGCACCGGCAACCCTTCAAGCCATTGGCATTCCGCATGGGACGACAGTGCAGGTTGAAGATTTGTTCTTTAATGTCCCAGCCAGGTTGAAATTTCTCAAAAGTGAGCTAACCGAGCGCAATCGCATCGAATCGGTCGTGATTGATTATGCCTTAGCTTTTTCACATGTTCGATTTCAACTTTGGCAAGAAAACCGCTTAAGTTTTACGAGTAGCGGCAACGGCGAGCGACGTGAAATTTTGGCGAACAACCTCGGTGTAGAAGACGCGCAGCAATTAATTGAGGTCGATTACGAGGAGTCGGATTTGCGTCTTTTGGGATTAATTAGCCCACCGGGACTGACTCGTTCTAATCGGCGCGAAATTCACCTTTATGTCAATCATCGCCCAGTTCAAGATAGCATGTTGACTTCTGCGGTTTTGCAGGCGTATCACACGCTGATCATGGTGGGACGCTTCCCATTGGTTTGGCTTTTCATCGAGATTCAACCGGAGAAGGTAGATGTCAATGTGCATCCTGCCAAAGCGGAAGTGCGCTTTGTTGACCCTAACCGGGTATTTAGTGCTCTACAACATGCTATACGCCGCTCTTTGATCGCTGGGACAAGGCTCATGGCGATACCCACTCCAGCGGTTTGGCAGCCTCCTTTTGATGAGATTCAATCCCCCCGCGCAGTTGTTCAACCTGAAGCGATTCCTCAATCCCCATCGGAGACACCCCAAGCGGTGGGGTTGCCTAAATTTGAGCCAAGGGTGCCTCTCTTAAGGTGGATTGGACAAGTGGCAAACACCTATATCATTGCCGAAGGGCCGGATGGCTTATACTTAATTGATCAACATGCTGCCCATGAACGTGTGCTGTTCGAGAGATTTCTGCGCCAGTCCCAAACGTCAATACCTTCTCAAAAACTTCTCCATCCCGGTCTGATCACCCTGAGTTCGACCCAAGCTCGGTTGCTTGAAGAACAAATTCCCATCCTCAACCGCCTCGGCTTTGAGATTGTGCCTTTTGGTGTGAACACTTATCAAGTTCGGGCATTGCCGACGGTTTTTTCCGGCGTGGACGGAGAGGTTGCGGTGCGGGCTACAATCGATGAGTTTGAGGAAAATGAAGAACCCTTGCAGCGGGAAACCGAGAAGCGCTTAATAGCTAGAATTTGCAAACGGGTTGCCGTCAAAGCCGGGCAGAGCCTTTCGCCTGACGAACAAAAAGCCCTTTTGCAAGAATTGGAAAACTGTCAATCGCCCCGTACCTGTCCACATGGACGTCCAACCATGATTCATCTTTCCGTGGACTTATTAGAACGGCAGTTTGGGCGGCGGGGTGCCATCTAGGGTGAGCTATTACTTAGCTTAGGGTTGGTGAAGAATTTCAGCGACAATTTGGGGTAAGATCACAGCCACATCTTCTGAAAAAACGACGTCTGCGCGCACATCTAGGTAAGTGGGGGTATGGTTGATGATAATTAGATGCGCCCCGCGCTCAACGGCTTCCATCGGTAAGCGAGCAACCGGTAAAACCTCTAGAGATGAGCCAGCTACGATCATCAAATCGCAATGACGGCAGGCCTTTTGTGCCTGAAGCCAGGGTTGATGAGGCATTTGCTCGCCGAAGAGGATGACATCTGGCTTTAGAATGCCACGACAGTTGGGGCAACGAGGGAGGATGCCTTGTTCTAAGAACGGCGGGATATAGGGGTGGGAGGAGACTTTGGTGAAACACGCCACACATGTCATGGTTTCAAAGCTGCCGTGCACTTCCAGAACATTTTTGCTGCCCGCTTTCTGATGCAATCCATCGATGTTTTGAGTTACAATGGTATGGACATACCCCATCTGTTGCAGTTGATGAACAGCAAGATGAGCCGCATTTGGCTCAGCAGTTAGGACTTTGAGGGCTAAGGGCCGCAACCATTCAAAAAAACGCACAGGGTCATACCGAAAAGCCAGCGCAGAAGCGACTTCAATTGGTTCGATGGTTGACCAAAGCCCTGTCTGCGGAGAACGAAAGTCTGGAATGCCGGAGGGCGTTGAGATCCCTGCTCCACTCAAGACCACCCCTCGTTTGCTTTTGCGCACAATCTCTGCCGCACTTTGAATGGAGTTGGGGATTGGATGGGTAGAGCGAGACATGGATTTAGGCTAGCGTTAGGATTTTCCGAGCTATCTCGTTGAATTGGTTAGCGATTGCGCTCTCAGGTTGGTGTTGGTAAATCGGACGATTACTTAATGAGGCATGATACACCAGCTCGGGTGCAGGCGAAATCATTCCCAACAGCTCTAAGCCAAGTTTTTCTTGCACTTGGGAGCGGGTCAGCATAATGTCAGAGCGCACTCGATTGTATACAATGGCGTGGACACGAGTCTGATGCACATCCTGATGAAGCAAAGTGTCATGGATGAGTTGAAATTGGGTAATGCATAGATTGGTTGGTTCGGCGAGCAATAGGATGGCGTTACATTGCGGATAGAGGGGTTTGAACTGTGGAGATAACGAAGCGCCGAGATCGATCAAGATATATTTTGCCATCCCGACCAGAAAATGGGTGATCTGCTGATAGTGAGCCGCCGATTCAGATTGCAACCGGGTTAATGGATTGTTGGAGGCTAGTAAGAGACGCACACCCCTCGAAAATTGGATGAGATGATGCTCGATTTCGACAGAGGTGATTTCAAATTCACTCCGCTGAAGCAACCGATCCAATCCATCAGAAACTTTGTAACCTAACTCAAGCCCGATTGTGCCCATGCCCGGACGATACTCCGCCACAATAGTTTCTTGCTGGCTGTTTTGGTGCAGGGCTAGGGTAAGATTAAGCGCTAGGGTTGTGGTTCCAATCCCGCCTTTGGCACCCATGATACCGATGAGGAAACCTCTCTCTTGCGGCGCGGGCGCTTCGGCAATTTTTCCGGGCACTGCCTTTTGAGCCCGCGCTAATACAGCGCGCATCTTGGCAAACAGTTCGCGGGGTTGGGTGGGTTTGGTGATGTAATCATCTGCACCAGCTTCATAGCCAAGTACTTTATCTTCCACTTGGCTCTTAGCGGTAAACATGATGATCGGAATAGATGCGGTCACCGGATTGGCACGAATACGCCGCGCAACCTCATAGCCGTCCATCTCGGGCATCATGATGTCGAGGAGGATGAGATGAGGCTGTTCTTTCTCTGCCAAAACGAGCGCCTGCGGGCCATTGCTCGCTGCAAGGATTTGATACCCTTGTCGTTGAAGCATCAAACCCACCAGACGGAGGGTATCAAGGTCATCATCAACAATTAAGACTTTTTCAGGCATGAGGTTTTTCTCCTGAGAAGTAGCTCGGTCATTGGGATGCTCCGAGTGAGCGATTGATCAATGCGTCATGCGACGATCCGAATCCTATATAATCAAATTATAATCTTTTCTGAAAATGTTCGCAGTTGTACCAAGAGTTTTACAAGAAAGATGCCAGTTGCAACCCAAAGATCTCCTCGTGGTGGGTGTCTCTGGTGGCCCAGACAGCTTGGCATTAATGCGGCTTCTCCATCAATTGGATTGGAAGTTGATGATTGCTCACGTAAACCATCAACTACGCCGAACCGCTGACCAGGAAGAAGAAGGGGTCCACCGCTGGGCAGAAGCGATTGGCGTTCCATGCATCTCTCGAAAAATTGATGTGGCTGACTATGCCCGAAAGCATTCGTTGACGATCGAAGAAGCGGCACGCATTTGCCGCTATCGTTTTCTTTTTGAGGTGGCAGAGGAAAGGCAAGCCAAAGCTGTTTTGGTTGCCCACACTGCAGATGATCAAGTCGAAACTTTCCTGATGCACTTATTGCGAGGCTCCGGGGGGCAGGGATTGAGCGGCATGAAAGTCTATTCGCTTCCAAACCCATGGAGCCAGACCCTTCCGTTAGTGCGCCCACTGTTATCGGTATGGCGTTCTCAGATCGTAGCTTACCTAGCAGAAATTGGCATTGAGCCGTTTATCGATGAGTCCAATTTCGATCTGACCTATACGCGCAATCGAATTCGAAACAGCCTGCTGCCCTTCCTTGAAACGTATAATCCAGCGATCCGCAAATTGCTTTGGCAAACTGCTCAATTGCTGAGCGATGAAGAGGAAGTTCTGCGGGCAGTGGAAGATACAGCGTGGCAAGAGACGCTAACCTTTTCCAATTCTGAGTTGGTGGGATTTAATTTGGAGAGGTTCCGGGGGCTGCCACAGGCGCTTCGCAGGCGGTTGATTCGGCGTGCCTATCAAACCCTGTACCCCGGTTTGCCCTTGTTGGAATTTGTGCAAATTGAGGCTATTGTCAATGTTTTTCTCGACCGCAAGCGTACACATCGGAAGATTGGTGGATTTTTGTCCTGTATCAACGATGGAAACCAAGCTTATCTTCTGAAAGAAGGAGCAATACCACCGCATCCGCAATACCCTCAAATGACCAACCAAGCGCGGCTGGACTTGCCGAATCACGGTACTCTACATCTCGATGACCATTGGGTTCTCCAAGTCGAACTGGTGGCGGAAGAACCTTTCTCCCGCATGCGCAAAGCTGTGGTTGATGCCTTTGAAGCTTGGTTGGATTTTGAAGTGTGCAAAAATGGGATCTTCGTTCGCGTACCGCAGCCAGGCGACCGATTTGCTCCTCTTGCCATGAGCGGCCACACTGCCAAACTCTCGGATATTTTCATCAATCGCAGAATTCCGGCTTGGCTGCGCAAAGCGTATCCGCTGGTATGTAATGAAACGCAAATCCTGTGGGTGCCGGGTTATACCATCAGTCATTCAGCGCGATTGACCCCCCAAAGCTGCGCAGCCGTCCATCTCAAGCTGTTTCGAGTGCAGGAGGGGGTGGACGATCTAACGGTTGAGAAGTGACTCGGCCAATTGGTCCAGTTTCATCCCGATTTCTCGCCATTGGACTTTAGAGAGACCTAATTTTTGCCGGATGGCATTTTTTTCCATCCCGCTCTGTAGGTCAAGCAAGGCACAGGTCCATCGACACATATCGAAGGAAATGTGTTTTTCCAAACCAGCTTCTTGGGAGAGATCTTCCAGCAAATATTCAAGGCGGCGTTGGGACCAAGGGAAAACGCGATCGTAGATGTTATATTGATGACGGTATTCTTCAAAACCCTCCAACCAATCTTTAGGTAGGGAAATTTTTCTCTCTTTATAGCGGTACTGAGGATTCGGGTAGCGAACAAATAAATATGGGTTAGAGGGGTCTAGGTCGAGGTGGTTTAAGTTCAGGGCGAGGCATTCGGTTTTCTTGATGCCGCTGGAGATAAGCAAATAAAACAAGGCGAAATAGCGCGCATCGGGCTTTTTCGCCCGGCGGTGCTTCTGGCACACTTCCATGACAAGGTCAACTTCTTGCGGAGTCAAAACGACCGGCAGGGGACTGAGGACCGAGTGTTGGACGAGCTTTTCAGCTGGGTTCATGGGCAAGACCGCATGTTGGTGAAGCCAGCGGAAGAATGACTTGAGCGAGGTAATGCGACGCGCAAGCGTTTTGGGGCTACAAGGAACGCCGCGCCCTTTTTGAAGCCAATTGAGAAAGTGATTCAGGTCGGCTGTAGTGATGCTGCCGAGAGTGCGGGTTGGGGATAAGAAAGCTGCAAGCAATTCCAAATCGTGAACAAAGGCTTTGACAGTGTGAACGGAGTTTCCTTGATCGGCGAGATAAAGTTTCCATCCTTGGATAGCCGGGGGGAGCGTGGATTGAGCCGTAAGGTGAGCAGAAGTTGAGTCGGACACTACTTAAACCTCCAAATTTCGTATAGCCGTTCAAACCTTAGTGTAACATGCCTTAGGCAAGCTGTCAACCTGCAAAAAATTTGTGTGTTTGACCATCGTTTCCCTTTGACATTTACGCATTTTCGGGTAGGATTGAGATAATTTCCAAATCTTATCCACTTTGTGAGGGATGTATGAACTTTGTTTTTCTTTCTCCTCATTTTCCACCCAACTATTATCTGTTTTGCGTTCACTTGCGTCGCTTTGGGGCGACAGTATTGGGGCTTGCGGATGAGCCTTATGAATACCTCAGACCTGAGTTGCGCGAGGCGCTGCAGGAATATTATCGTGTCTATGATCTTCACGACTACGATGCCTTGGTGCGGGCTTTGGGATACTTTACCCATCGCTACGGTAAAATCCATGGTATCGACTCCCACAATGAATATTGGTTAGAGACAGAAGCGAAATTGCGGACGGATTTCAACATTCCCGGCTTAGACCTCAAACAAATTAGCAAAGTCAAAAAGAAATCGGAGATGAAAAAACAATTTCGCAAAGCGGGGGTTGCGGTGGCGCGCGGCAAGGTGGTCTCAAGTTTCCAGCAGGCACGTCAATTTATAGCCGAGGTGGGCTATCCGGTCGTTGCCAAGCCAGATATTGGGGTAGGAGCTGCGAAGACCTATAAAATCAACAACGAAGCGGATTTAGAGTTTTTCTGGCGGGACAAACTGCCGACGCCTTATCTCCTAGAAGAATTTGTAAGTGGGCAAATTTTCACCTTTGACGGTTTGGTTGATCAGGATGGTCAAATTGTATTTTACACTTCCCATTACTATAGCCAAGGAATAATGGAAACCGTCAATGAAGACCGCGATGTCTATTATGTCTCTTTGCGGCAAATCCCTGCCGATTTAGAGATGGCAGGCAGAGCGATTGTGCGAGTTTACCAGCTAAGAGCTCGCTTTTTCCACTTTGAATTTTTTCGTACCCCGCAAGGAAAGCTAATTGCCTTAGAAGTCAACATGAGACCTCCCGGTGGCCTCACAACCGATATGTTTAACTACGCCAATGACACGGATGTCTATCAAGAATGGGCTAACATCATCGTAAACAATCGTTTTGAAGGCCGTAATGATCGTCCCTATCACTGCGCCTATGTCGGTCGCAAGAATAACAAAGTCTATCGTCATTCTCACCAAGATATCCTGCGAGAGTTAGGACAAGCGGTAGTGCACCATGAAGCCATTAGTGGCATTTTCAGTGCAGCGCTGGGTAACTATGGCTACCTTATTCGCTCGCCCAGCTTGGAAGAAATTGAGCGCATGGCTGCTTATATTCAAGAAAAGGAGGCTTAGGCACCATGCAGGTCGAATATCATCACTGGTACAGTCCCTCATTGCACCAGGAGATGGAACTCAAGGTCTATGGATGGTATGGAAAACCGGTGCTTGTCTTTCCAGCTCAGGAAGGTCGTTTTTTTGACTTTGAAAATTTCGGAATGATTGAGGCTATCGCCAATTTTATCGAAAGCGGCAAAATCAAGGTTTTCACTGTGGATAGTATTGACCGTCAGAGTTGGGCAAATTGGCAAGTTCATCCGGCTGATCGAGCTAGTCGACATGAGGACTACGATCGTTACATTATCGAAGAAGTTGTTCCGTTTATAAATCAGCATTGCGGAAACGCTCAGCAGGGTATCCTGACAACGGGATGCAGTATGGGCGGTTATCACGCAGCCAACTTTTTCTTTCGACATCCCGATTGCTTTGATGCTTTGATTTGCCTTAGCGGTTTATTTCAATTAGGGATGTTTGTGGGGGACTATATGGATCAAACCATTTATTACAACAGCCCGTTAATTTATTTGCCCAATCTGCAAGACCCGTGGTACCTCGAACGTTATCGGAAGAGCCAAATTATTATCTGTTGTGGACAAGGGGCATGGGAGGATGCCATGCAAGCCGACGCTCGCGCAATGAAAGCCATTTTGGACTCGAAAGGTATCCCGGCTTGGGTTGATTTTTGGGGCTATGATGTGAACCACGATTGGCCTTGGTGGAGAAAACAATTGCCCTATTTTTTGGAACGGATGGATTTATGAGCCAATTGCCATCCGTCGCGGCTTAGAATCCTAAGTCTTTTGCCACTCGGCGCATGGCAAGAATGACATTACCGACATGCTCCCAAAGGTCAATGCCTAATTCTTGGGCACCTTTCTCGATTTCCTGACGGTTAGCACCGGCCGCAAAAGCCTTATCCTTCCACTTTTTCTTAACCGAGGAGACTTCCAGATCGTCTAGGGATCGAGAGGGACGCACAAGTGCGACCGCAATAACGAGACCAGTAATCTCGTCACAGGCGTAGAGGGTCTTCTCCATTAGGGTTTCTCTTGGAACTCCAGTATGATCGGCATGGCTTAGAATTGCGCGCACAATTTCTTCCGGCACACCTTTTTCACGCAGGATGGGCGCTCCATCCTGGGGATGAGATTCAAGCGTGGGATGGATCTCGTAGTCGAAATCATGCAGGAGACCGACAACCCCCCATTTCTCTGGATCTTCGCCGAATTTTTCAGCGTAATAGCGCATGGCGGCCTCAACAGCTAACATGTGACGGATGAGATTCTCGTTTTTGACATACTCATGGAGGATATCTAAAGCCTGTTGTCGATTCATGGGGTTTTCTCCGGAAAAATGGGTTCAGGTTTTCCCAGCACGGGCAGTGGGCGGTGGACGTGAATTTCCCAAAAAGCGTTTAGTGTAGCAAAGAGTTCCCTCATCTGCCAAAACCAGATCGCTCTGCGACGATAGGGATGCCAATCGGCTGCAACCCCTGTGGCTTTTAAGCCGAGCATTGAGCAGGTGTAGATCGCTCGCGGCAGGTGAAAGCGTTGCGTGACGAGAATAACCTCTCGGAGTCCGAAGATGGCTTTTGCCCGGTAGCAGGTGTCATAAGTGCTGCGGCCGGCAAAATCGAGCACAATATCCTGGTCAGGTATGCCCAACGACCAAGCGTATTCTCGCATTGCTTGGGGTTCATTGTAATCGATAAAACGATTATCACCGCTCATTAAGAGCTTGCTTATTTTGCCGCTGGAGTAAAGTTTTGCTCCCATTGAAACCCGATCTCGCAATACAAGCGTGGGTTGCCCGTCGCGGCGCAGTCCAGCTCCAAAGACAATTGCAACCGGAGCTGGTGGGACTTGTTCCGGGGTAAAGATTCTCGGCCGAGAAAATACTTCGGTAATAACCCTCAACAAGATAAGTAGACCGATAAAAATGATGGGGATGCCGATCAAGAGAACCGTGATCATGGACTTTTTCGAGCGCACTGCGAAATTTTACCATGCAAAGGGGGTTGCAAACCGAACCACGAACGGTTACAATCCACTCATTATGGAAAATGATAAGGTATATCAACAGACATTAGACTACCTCTATTCCTTTGTGGATTACAGCTTAACCAAAGCGGATCGCTTAGCACAGGCAAATTTTAATCTCTCGCGCATGGTTGAACTGATGCACCTTTTGGGCGATCCCCACAAAGCTTATCCTTTGATTCATGTTGCCGGAACGAAAGGCAAGGGGTCAGTTACGGCTATGTGTAGCTCGATCCTGCAAGCTGCCGGGTACCGAACCGGTATGTACACTTCCCCCCACCTCGAAGATTACGCAGAACGCATTCAGGTCAATGGCAAGCCGATCCCTCATTCCGTTCTGGTTGAATTGGTGGAGAGGATTAAACCGCATATTGAAACGATAGCAAACCTGACCACCTTTGAAATAACCACTGCACTGGCTTTTCTATACTTCAAGGAGGTGGGCGTTGATGCAGCTGTGATTGAAGTGGGATTAGGGGGGCGCTTGGATGCGACCAATATCGTTTCACCGGCCGTTTCGGTCATTACTTCGATTTCCTATGATCATACCCAAGTTTTAGGCAAGACTTTGACAGCCATCGCCACCGAAAAATGTGGGATTATCAAACCCGCTGTTCCAGTGGTTAGCGCACCCCAAGAGGCAGAGCCTATGGCGGTGATCGAACAGATTGCTGAAGCAAGAAATGCCCCATTGAAAGTGGTTGGGAGACATCTATTTGCTCATTCCATCAGCCGATCTCTTAATCAGCAAGTCGTTGAATTTTCTTTTCCAAGCGAGGCAAGCCTGGCAAACCACCAAAAGACTCAAGAAAAGTTTCAATTTGTCCTACCGCTCTTAGGGGATCATCAAGTAGAAAACGCCGCAGTGGCTTATTTAGCTATCGATTGCTTTCGACAGAAAGCTTTACGGATTGACGATGCTCAAATCCGTGAAGGTTACTTGAGAGCCTTCTGGCCTGGTCGATTTGAAATCCTTAAGCAAAACCCCGCTATGATTCTGGATTGTGCTCACAATCGGGAGTCCTGTCATCAGTTGGTCTTAACCCTAGATACCTACTTCCCTCAAAAAAAAGTCCTATTGATTTTTGGTGCTTCCGAAGATAAAGATATTGATGGGATGTTCGATGAACTCCTGCCTCGGGTTGATCAGACAATCTTTGTCAAGTCCTTTCACCCCAGGGCTATTTCGCCTTATCTTCTGTTAGAAAAAGCGAAACAGTTAGGGACTGCGGCTCTAGTGATTGAAAATATATCGGAGGCTTTAACCCACGCCCTGAGTCATGTTTCTGAAGAACAGGTGATCTTAGTAACAGGTTCGATTTTTGTCGTAGCGGAAGCACGCCATGCTTGGCAAACGCATCTGCGTTCCACGGTTATAAATCCTGAGTAGCTGAAGTAGGGTAGAATTTATAAAAACATGTCTTTGCGAAAAGAGCAGCTCAGTGAAAATTTATGCGGGCTATGCCCAGGTCTGATTGACTTGAGCTATCACCAGATCAAGTCTGTTATATGTGAAGGGATCAATGTGAATGAGAGAGTTTGATTGGTATTCTAGAGACCAAGAGGAAGAATTCGGCGAAGCTCTTCATCGCCGCACCGAAGAGTTATATCAAATTCCGGATAGCATCCCTGACGAACAGGGTATCATCGAATGTCCGGTGCTTCCTTTGCGAGATTTAGTTGTTTTCCCGCACATGATCTCGCCAATCTTTATTGAAAGGGAAAGCTCTCTCGAAGCCATCGAAGAGGCGCAAATTTTGGATCAGACTGTGATTGCCTTGACCCAGCGCGATCCAGAGATTGATGATCCGACCCCGCAGGACCTTCTACCGATTGGGGTGGAGATGGCAGTGGGACGGCTCTTGGAGATGCCGGATGGGTCGAGCTCGGCTTTGGTGCAGGGGCGGCGCCGCGTTCAGGTCGTGGAATTTACCCAGACTCAGCCTTTTATGAAAGCCCGTGCCCGCCTGATCGATGAAAACCGCGAAGTCGATCGCCAAATCGAAGCCACAATGCGCACGGTGTTGGAGCTTTTCAAGAAGTGCGTCGAACTGAATCGAAGCTTGCCAGAAGAAGCCTACCTCTATGCGTTGAATATCGTCGAGCCAGGCTGGTTAGCAGACATGGTGGTCACAGCCATCGCTCCTTCGATCAAAGAGCGCATAGACTTCTTGATGACCGTTGACCCATTAGCCAGACTCAATAAGGTCGTTAGCTTATTAGCGCGTGAAGCCGATGTGCTAGAGTTAGAGGATAAAATTCACTCTCGCGCTCAAAGCGAAGTCGACCGCAGCCAGCGTGAATATTATCTACGAGAGCAGATGAAGGCAATCCAGACTGAACTGGGAGAAGGAGACATCTGGACGCAGGAAATTGAGGAGCTAAGGGAACGGGTGCAACAAGCGAACTTGCCCCAAGAAGCACAGGAGCGCGCCCTAAAGGAAATTGATCGTTTGAGCCAAATGCCTCCCATGTCACCAGAGATCGGCATCTTGCGCACCTATATTGACTGGATTCTCGATTTACCTTGGACGGAAGAAACAGAAGATAACCTCGATGTCAAACATGCCGCCCAAGTTCTCGAACGCGATCATTACGGTTTACCCAAGGCAAAAGAACGCATTTTGGAATATATTGCCGTGCGCAATCTGAAACCCAAAAAAGTACGCCAGCCGATCTTGTGTTTTGTCGGACCGCCTGGCACCGGTAAAACTTCTCTGGGTCAGTCCATCGCCAACGCATTAGGGAGAAAATTTGTTCGCTTGTCGTTGGGAGGGGTGCGAGATGAAGCGGAAATACGCGGTCATAGGCGGACGTATATCGGGGCATTGCCCGGCCGCATTTTACAAACCATGAAGCGGGCCGGCACAATTAATCCATTATTCATGTTGGATGAGATCGATAAACTGGGCACGGATTTTCGTGGTGATCCTGCTGCGGCATTACTAGAGGTTTTAGACCCTGAGCAGAATAATGCCTTTTCGGATCACTATTTAGAGATTCCCTATGACCTTTCCAAAGTGCTGTTTATCACCACAGCAAACTATACCGGCACGATTCCACCCGCTTTGTTGGATCGCATGGAAGTGATTGAGTTTCCAGGTTATATCGAGGAGGAAAAACTCGAAATTGCCCAACGGTACTTAATACCACGTCAGTTAGAGGAAACTGGATTAGAAGAGAGCCAAATCCGCTTTCTGCCGAGTGCAATTGTCAAAATCATTCGAGAATATACTTATGAAGCTGGGGTGCGCAACCTAGAACGTGAAATTGGGCGAGTCTGCCGCAAAATCGCTCGGGCAAAAGCGGAAGGGAAAAGACACCCAACGGTAGTGACCCCAGCTTTAGTCGAGAAGTACCTTGGTCCGCCTCAATTTTTCAACCTCGAAGCAGAGCGGAAGAATGAAGTGGGGGTTGCTACGGCTGTTGCGTGGACGGAGTATGGGGGTGAAATTATGCCGGTTGAAGTGCTCTTAATGGAGGGGAAGGGTGGCTTACAAATCACGGGACAGGTTGGAAACGTCATGCAAGAATCGGCACAAGCTGCCCTGTCTTATCTGAAGTCACGCGCTGAAGATTTCAACCTCAAAATGAACCTTTTCGAGAAGGTCGATATCCATATTCATATTCCAGAAGGCGCCATTCCAAAAGACGGTCCGAGTGCTGGAATCACCATTTGTACGGCCTTGGTTTCTGCTTTTACCGGACGAGAAGTGTTAAAAGACGTCGGTATGACTGGTGAAATTACCTTGCGCGGCCGCATCCTGCCGGTAGGCGGTATCCGCGAGAAGGTGCTTGCAGCTCATCGCGCCGGTTTAAAAACCGTGATTCTTCCTAAAAAGAATATGAAAGACCTGATCGATGTGCCAAAGAAAGCTCGCGACGAATTGAAAATTGTCCCCGTCGAAGATATGGATCAAGTATTACAGATTGCGTTATCGACAGCGCCGCCCAAACGGAAACACTTACGCTTTCTGAAGCGCCTGAGTGAAGAAGATCAAGAAGAGAAAGAAGAAACGGAAGAAAAAGCTCCTCGATCAAGCTCGTACACGCGCCGTCGCACCCAAACCTCAACCACCCAGCCTGGAGCTTAGTTCGTGCTTAAATCCCGCCTTAGATGGATCATCGTTTTGATAGGATGGTTGGTGTCTTGTCAAGGGAGGAGTACTCAGACAACACCCCCATCTGTCCAGGTTAGCGAGTTGCCCCCATCTCCTACCCTGAGCATGGCGGTTGCAGCAACTCCTACGCTTGCCTACACTCCGACTCCAATGCCGACATTTGGTTCTACTGTTTCGGTAGTTTTTGTGCCCGATCAGCAATCGCTCCCTGTGTTGGCTAGCCCTCAGTCAAACGCAGATGTGGTTGGGTATCTAGAAGCCAATCAAACCAATCTGACCGCCAGTGGAAACTATCGAAAGGAAGGAGATGACTTATGGGTGGAAATTGGCCTTCCTCAGGGGGGCATGGGATGGGTGAAGGCTGATTATCTGACCACTACGATCCCTGCAGACCAATTTTGCTCCAACCCGCAAATCCAGGGTTTTACAGATCAAATCCTAACCATCTTTTCGCAAAAGGATGGGCAGCGGTTGGCGGCTATTGTTAGCCCGATTCATGGATTACGCCTGCGTACCCATTGGTCAAATGCCGAGGTCTTTTTGGGGGACAGGCAAATCCTTGACGGTTTATTTCAGGATACAACCACCTATACCTTTGGGGTTGAAAAATTCTCGCAGCAGCCCATTCAAGGCACGTTTCAAGAGGTTGTCTATCCACTTTTGATGGATGTATTTGAAGGTGGTATGGAGACTTGTAATACGTTAGATCAAGGGTTGGCGGCTGATTGGGTGAGCGGGTATATTCAATGGCCCTTTGAATATGCCAATCTAAATTATCTAGCGCGCTTTCGCCCGGCGCCTGCGCAAGATGAGTTGAATTGGCGAATGTGGGCATTTGGGATTGAGTGGGTCAACCAACAACCAACACTCACTGTCATGGTTCATTACCAATGGGATTTCTAGATTAACGAATTTCTCCTTTAAGCTTGAGAAGATTAAGTGATGTTATAATCATTTTATCGGGACAACAATTCGAGGGTTTTGCACAGTTGAAAAGGAGATTGTTTATGCCAGTAATGAACCTACCTGGACCGAAAGCCAAGTCAATTATCAAGCGAGATCGGGAAGTGATTTCGCCTTCTTATCCGCGAGGGTATCCATTTGTGATGGATCACGGAAAAGGCACCGAGGTATGGGATGTCGACGGGAATCGCTTTTTGGATTTTGCAGCCGGAATTGCAGTGGTTGCTACCGGCCATAGCCACCCAAAAGTTGTCCAAGCTATCCAAGAACAAGCGGAAAAATTTTTACATATCTCTTCCGACTTTTACCATGAAAAATGGGTTGAGTTAGGGGAAAAGCTAAATGAGATAGCCCCTTTCATAAGTAATGCAGTGTCGTTTATGACCAATTCCGGCACGGAAAGCGTTGAAACGGCGATCAAATTAGCCCGACATTATACTGGAAGAACCGAGTTTATCGGCTTCTTAGGGGCTTTTCATGGCAGGACCATGGGAGCAGTGACCTTCACCGCAAGTAAATCACTCTATCATCGGGATTTCTATCCCTTGATGAATGGGGTGACCCATGTTCCATTTCCGAATCCGTATCGGCCTGTCTTAATCTCGCACCCCGACGAAGATTACGGCGAAACCGTCGTTCGATATATCGAAGAGCAAATTTTTCGGTTTGTGCTTCCACCTGAGAATGTAGCCGCAATCTTGGTCGAGCCAATCCAAGGGGAAGGCGGGTATGTTGTGCCCCCGCCAGGTTTTTTCCCCGCTTTGCGTGAGTTATGCGACCGGTATGGAATCTTGCTCATCGTGGACGAAGTTCAAAGCGGTGTCGGGCGCACGGGGAAATGGTGGGCAATCGAGCATTGGGAGGTTGAACCGGATATTGTCTGTGCAGCAAAGGGCATTGCGTCTGGGATGCCGCTTGGTGCTACCATTGCAAAAGATTACATAATGAATTGGCCAAAAGGGGCACATGGGAATACCTATGGCGGCAACCCTATCTCCTGCGCAGCGGCCTTGGCAACCATTGAATTAATTGAAGGTGGTTACATGCAAAATGCCGCTGAAATGGGAGAGTATCTCCTCCGCTTGCTGCGTGAGATGCAAGAGCGTCATCCATCGATTGGCGACGTGCGTGGCAAGGGGTTAATGATTGGGGTCGAATTTGTAGAAGATCGTCAATCAAAAGTGTATGCTGAAAAGCTACGCGATCTCATCGTGGAGAATGCGTTTCGACGAGGTCTGCTGTTACTAGGTTGTGGCAAAAGCACCATCCGTATTTCGCCTCCCTTGTGTGTGACCCGCGCCGAGATCGATGAAGCGATGGAAATCTTTGAAGAAGCCATAACAATTAGCGAGAGTGAGACCTTAACCCTTGTTGCCTGATTTTCGCGTCCGTCAACGCGATTACCTTCTTGAGATCAGCCGGGCGATTACCCAGGAACTCAATCTGGATAGTCTCCTGGCTCGTATTTTAACGATTTCCATTGAGATGCTTGCCGGACAAGCGGGCTTAATTGCCTTGTGGGAAGAACGCGGGGGCTGGAGCGTTGCGGCTTCAATTGGCGTTGCCACACCTTTCTTGAGGTACCTTGAATCTTTACTCAGCCAGGTCTCCAATCAAGGCGATCCGAGTTTGTTAGATTTATCGGAAATCAATCACGTTGTACAAAAGCTCACCCGCACGGCAAGTTTTGGCTTATTGACCGGTGTTGGATTACCGTTGGTGGTGCGTAGGCGGGTTATTGGGTTGATTTTTATTTTTCGCAACTATGCAGGGGTGTTTTCCTCGAACGATCGGGCTTTATTGCAAAGCTTCGCCGATCAAGCAGCGATTGCTGTCTACAATGCTCAGCTTTATACCCAAGTTAGCCGTGAAAAGCAACGCCTCGATGCAATCCTAGATTCAGCAGCAGATGGTATCTTGATTATTGCTGCAGATCATCGCATTGAACGCTGTAACCCGGCTTTTGCTCGCATGGCAGGCATCCCCCAAGCAGCAATTATCGGGCGGCGGCATGAAGATGTGGTTGTTCTCTCGAAGCAAAAGGATGAGATGACCTTAGAGAAAGCGGAAGCTGGCGGGTGGCCCCTCACCCCTCATGCGACATTATATGTAGAAGGCGATTTACAACGTCCGAATGGAATTCCCTTACCGGTTGGGATTACATACGCGCCGCTCTTAAATCAAGATGGCTCTTTAATTGGGATTATTGCTACGGTGCGAGATATTACCCGTTTTCGTGAGGCGGATGAGCTAAAAACTACGTTTATCTCCGTAATCAGTCATGAGTTAAAAACTCCTGTGGCGTTAATCAAGGGCTACGTAAGTACATTGCGGCGAGAAGATGCCCATTGGGATCCTTCAATCGTCCAAGATAGCCTCGCTGTCATTGAAGAAGAAGCCGATCGCCTAACCGAGTTGATCGAGAATTTATTAGATGCCACCCGATTGCAAGCGGGTGTCTTGTCGATCAATTTAGCTGATGTTGCTTTAGTACCATTGATCGAGCGGATTGTCGCCAAGTTTCGCACCCAAACGACACAGCACAAGTTTGTGGTTGAATTACCGCCTGATCTACCTGTCATCATGGCGGATGAGAACCGCATTTCTCAATTGCTTTCTAATCTCCTTTCCAATGCCATTAAGTATTCACCAGAGGGGGGAGAAATCCGCATCAGTGGGCAAGAGCGAGCGGAGCAGATCGTCATTTGTGTTTCAGATGAAGGTTGTGGCATCTCTCCGGAAGACATCCCCTTTATTTTCGATCGTTTTTACCGTTCTGACACGGCAAAGCGGACAACCAAAGGGGCTGGGTTGGGGTTATACCTTGCAAGAGCAGTCGTTGAGGCTCATGGAGGACATATTTGGGTTGACCCGAAAACCGAAAAAGGTACTAAAATATGTTTTTCTTTACCGAAAGATGCCAAGAGAAAATTAAGTCGATAGAGTGGAGTCATTATGCCAAGATCCGTAGTGAGTTGTCCGAATTGTAAAAGGCCGGTGCAGGCCGAGATTCAGCAGCTTTTTGATCTCAATCAAGATCCGGCTGCAAAACAAAAATTGCTCTCTGGAGCGTTTAACCTGATTCAGTGTCCCAATTGCGGCTTTCGCGGTACAGCCGCCATGCCAATCGTTTATCATGATGCGGATAAGGAACTCTTATTAACTTTTGTTCCGCCAGAGTTGGGCTTGCCTCCCAATGAACAGGAACGCATAATCGGTGGATTAATCAATCAAGTCATGTCTTATTTGCCTCAAGAAAAACGTAAGGCGTACCTTTTGAGGCCGCAACAAACCTTAACCATGCAAGGTTTAATTGAGCGTGTCCTAGAGGCCGATGGAATCACCAGAGAGATGCTCCAAGCTCAACAGCAAAGGTTGACGCTCATCCAGCGGTTGCATACAGCCTCATCAGCCGATGTTCAAAAGGAGATAATTGGTCAGGAAGATGCGTTGATCGATGAGCAATTTATAGCCTTGCTGGAACGCCTGATTGAGCTTGCGGCAGCCAGTGGGGATCAACAATCTGCCCAGAAATTAGTTGAGTTGCAGAAACTAGTCATCGAAGAGTCAACCTATGGGCGTCAGCTTAGCCATCAAGTGCAGGAGGTAGAAGCTGCATTAGCCTCTCTGAAGGAAGCGGGTCAATCCCTAAATCGGGAAAAGTTGCTTGATATTGTCATGGCTGCACCCAATGAGGAGCGAGTCCGAGCGTTGGTCAGCTTTGCAAGGGCCGGCATGGACTATCAATTCTTTCAGCTCCTGAGTGAGCGAATCGATCGGGTGAAAGGGGAGGAACGCGCTCGCTTAGTCAAGTTACGCGATACCCTTCTGCAATTCACCCAAGAGTACGACCAAGACCTTGCTCAAAGAGTGGAACAAGCTCGCCAGAGGCTTGAACAGGTGTTGTCTGAACCCGATGTGGAACAAGGATTGGTTAAATATAGCCCTGTAATTGACGGCATTTTCTTGTCCGTTTTAGAGCAAGCGCTTGCCCAAGCTGAAGAGCAAAAAGACCAGAACCGTCTAGAAAAGCTGAAAGGAATCGTTAGGATTGTCGAGAAGGCTAGTGCGCCACCAGAAGAAGTGCAGTTGCTTGAAAAACTGCTGCAAGTGGAGAGTGAAACTGAGCAACGTAAAATCCTGGAAGAAAACGCCGAAAAAATCACCCCAGAATTGCTGAACTCGGTGCTTAATCTGGCATATCAGCTTCAAGAGGGTGAAAATAAAGAATTAGGTGAACGGGTCAATGCGATTTATAAAACTATGCTGCGCTTTTCGATGGAACGAAGCTTGAAGGTTTCCTAAGCCGCTGGATTGTTTAATCTCAAACCGTGCCCACGCACGGTTTGGATGTAATTATGGAGCGGATCGACTTCGGCGATGCGCTGGCGTAAGCGGCGGATCAGCGCATCTAGTGCTTGTTCGGATACGAGCACAGCTTCCTTTTCTCCCCAAATTGCCTCGATTAAGGCAGAACGAGGGATGACCTGATCGGGATTCTCGTACAGCATCTCGAGGAGAGTATATTGTGGCGGGGAAAGCGGGGGGAGAATTTCTTGATCGCGAATCCATACTCTGCGGGAACGTTTATCGAGGCGCAGCGCCTGATTGGCAGCAGAGGACAAAACCGAGGGCTCTTCCAGCGGAAGTGTAGCCTCTGAACTTAGATAGTAAAACACTTGCGCAAGGGCGATTTGGATGCTATCGCCATCCTGGAGTAGGGTTGGTTGGGCGATCAGAACGCCATTGACGTGGGTACCGTTTTTACTGGCCAAATCTTCCAAGAAAGTGCCTTGCGCTGTGCGGGTCAAGCGAGCGTGATGTCGAGAGACTTGACGTTCGGGGATGACAATATCACATTGCTCATCACGACCGATGAGTAGTTGGTCTCGAATTGCCCAGCGTTGACCATTGAGGGAACCGCCTTGGGCGACGAGAAAGGGCACATTTTCAAGGTTTTCTTTCATCTGTCACTATCTCACCGTGTATAATAACACAAGGTTCGATTTTTGACCGTAGAATCCGAGATCATTCCCTTGTTGTTCTTGATACGGTGAATACGCCGCTCTTACCGATCAAGACCATAGGGTAGGGACATGCCTACTACACTAAAACCAGGAGAAGTATTAAGAAATCGCTACAAAATTCGACGCGTCATCGGTCAGGGGGGCATGGGAAACATTTACTTGGCAGATGATTTGCGCCTTGAAGGTCGTCTCTGCGCCGTCAAGGAAGTGGTTCACGATCGTACGTTGAGCGCTGATTTACTTCAAGAAGCCCGAGAGCAGTTTCTCCGTGAAGCCACTACTTTAGCGCGCCTGGATCATCCGAACTTACCCAAAGTCTCGGATTATTTTTCAATTGGCGGCAGAGACTATCTGGTGATGGATTTTGTGCCTGGGAAAGATTTGCGCATGATCATGATCGAGGCGCAAAGAAAAGGGACGTTTCTCAATGAAAAAGATGTGCTCAATTGGGCAAATCAACTTGCGGATGCTCTTTCCTACTTACATAGCCAGAATCCTCCCATTTTGCATCGCGATATCAAGCCATCGAACTTGAAGTACACACCCAGCGGTATTTTAAAATTGGTGGATTTTGGGTTGGTCAAGATTTTAGTTAGTGATGAGGTGACAGTTACCATCGTCCAAGGGAAAGGCACGGCTTTGTATACACCGCTTGAGCAATATGGGGGAGATGCGCATCATACAGACACGCGCAGTGATATTTATGCTTTCGGGGCAACGCTTTATCATCTACTGACAAATACCGCCCCCGTTGAAGCCCATGAACGTTTCTTGAGACCAGATGCTTTGATTCCCCCTCGACAAATTAACCCGAATATCAGTGTGAGGACTGAGCGAGCTATCTTGTGGGCAATGAGTTTACATCCCGAAGATCGGCCGCCTGATGTAGAAACGTTTCGACGGGCTTTATTGGGTGATGCGGAGACAACGATTTCCCCAAAAGTTCGTCTGCCTTCACCAACCTTACTAGACTTAATAAGCTCTCCCCTTGAAATGACCCTAGCCATTTTAGCCCTAGGGATCACTTTGCTCAGTTTAATCTTGACCTTTATCCGTTAGAGAGGATGGCTTTGCGGCTTCTTAGGGCACGGGGAAGCCAAATCAGCGCTAGACCAATCAAGGCGCCCAGAGCTGTCACCAAAATAACACCCAGAGTTCCTGCTCTGTTTAGGAGTTGTAGGCTACCAGGAAGTTGTAAGGCTAAGTACGAATAAGCTGATAGTCCTCCGATAATGGCTGAGAAACCGCTTTGTACACCGGCACGAACTTGTCCGAGTAAGAAAGCGACGCGATAGCTTCCGTACCCGATCCCAACGGACAGGATAAGGCTGATTAACCAATCCAGCAGACTCAACCTCGGTGGAAGATTAGGAACTGGAGGTGGAATTTCCTGAACCGCTTGCGTTGGTGTTGGAGAGGGCGCAGGAGTGATGGTTGGAAATTCTGTTGGTGAGATGATCGTAATCAGTTGGACTTCTTCTTTCGGGATTTCTAGGCGAATCACGTCGGATTGTTTGGCAGGGTAACTTTCGACGCGAATTTCCCAGATTCCTGAGCTGGTCAGCTTGATCATCGCTTTGGCAATTCCGTTCTGCGTGGTGACCGGTTGGGGTAAGCTGACCAGATCGCCAGAGGCGTTAATAATAAAATGCACCGGAGTTCCATCGGGGACAGGATTGCCATTGTGGTCAAGAATGATCCCAGTGCGTACTGGCAGAAAGTCACCGATCTTAAAATTCTCCAAAAGGTTGGGTTGGGGTGTTACTGCTTGTGACCCGTTACCAAGGTCAATGAATAAAGGGATGTTTTGGTTGGGGTCTGGTGATGTTGCTGTAATGAGGTCATACCCAATGCCTGGCACCGAGACGGGTAAGGCACCTTGCGGGATAATCTCCTTAAATAGAATGCGTGCGGCGGTTTCGACAAATACCGGAGAAGCGCTATACAACCCGTAAAATGCACTTAGTTTGGAAATATCGGTAGCGTCAAGATAATAGGGGGCACTAAAGGCAAAGACAATGAGCTTTTTTTGTTGAAACAGGCTCGGCCGCTCGGTCAAGAACCTTTGAAGCGCCTGAGAACTGGGGATGTTCTTGTCCACATTGAGCATAGCAAAAATGATCCATGAGGCACTCTTTAGTGAGCTTTCTACCGGCGGTGCATCAGGTTTATTATTCAGCAGTAAAGTCAAGTCCTCAAAAGAGTATGACACAATATTCGAAGGCCAGATTTGACCGCTACCTTGGGAGCCATAGAGGCGCTTGATTTGATCAGCTAAGTCATTTACCCCAAGCAGGGTTTGGACAGGGCACTGGGAGCACTGTTGGTAGGTGCGAACGTCGGTAAAGATCACAAGTCGGTCATTCAGGCGGGGTGGATTAGGGAGATTGCTAGATATTTCTTCAGGTTTTGGGCTAATTAACGTAGCCGCGTTGCGGGCTACTTCAATGGTGATTTGCTGATTATTTCCAATATCGTCTATCGAACCGAAGGATGAGAGGACTGTATTTGGATTGAATTGAGGATAAAGACGGTATTTTATAGTCAGGATGCGAAGAACGGCCTGGTCTACCCTTTGAGCAAATGCCGGATCGTCGTTATATTTTTGACGGAAAAACTCTATCACGCGTCGGATGCTTGTATAGGCGTCTGGATCGCCGTCTGAGAGGATATTCCCCAGATGGATTAGATCGTTGCCGGAAAGAAAAGCACTGAGGGCGACAAGGCGAGCATCGAACTTTTCGTTGTTGAGTTGGTAGAAGTTGCGAACGGCTGGGGCAGAAAGATTCTCGCATACCATCAAGCCACCGTTTTGACGCCAATCTGCGATAGGAGAAAGGTTCATCAAGAGGCGAAAGGCTTCTGGGTCTAAACTGATCGGCCGGGTAGTGGTGCGAATGTTTTCTTGGAAGCCCTGATAACGAATGTGAGCTGCTAACAAGCCATCTGCTTGCGAAACTTGATCTTGGGCATTACCGGTTACACTAAAAAATGGTAATAAATCAAAGGTCTTTAATTGTTCTAGAGATTTCCGAACGGTAGCAACCTCAATTTCAGGCGAGCGGTCTGCTCCGCCATTACCCGGAAAATTTTTGGCTATCACAGCCATTTTCCCTTGACTGCCTTCATGCACTCCTCGAATATAGGCACTGCCTAAAACACTTACCCAATACGGATCCCCTCCGAAGGCGCGTGTGCCTAAATCGATTGATCCTTCAATGCGCGGGGTTTCCAAAACATCTAACGCCGGCCCAAAAAGTAAATTGAAGCCTAAAGCAGATAATTCCTTGCCAACCACTTCGCCAACTTTTTGAGATAACTCCGCGCTCCAAGTTGCACCAATCGACATGGCATCCGGTAGAACAGTCACGCCGTTAAATAGTTGATCGTAAGGAGGACCGCCCCCCTCTTGGGAGATGCCGATGAAGAGGGGGATATATTCCCCTGGTGCAAGGGGAGTAGTTGTCGTCAAGGTTGTTGTCAAGGCATAGGCATTGATACTCTGCAAAGATTGGTTGAGCGTTTGGGTTTGTTGTAGGATGGTGTCTGGATGGCTAAAGTTGTCGTTTGTTGCTGATAGGACAACACCACTGATTTTATATTGGGTAATTAAGGCATAGATTGGGTCTGCTTCGGTGATTGTTGCACCCTTAAACGAGACCAAGAAAAGTTGACCGATTTTTTCTTCCGTTGTCAATCGGGCTAACAAGGCTTTGGCTTTTTCAGCAGGGTTTTGGGCCTGCTCTATTCCCTTTGCCAGGCTAGGATGTGGCAATGGGAGAAGCGAAACCAGAAAAATTAAGAGCAACAACCACTGCCCAAAACGAGCTCTCATCGTCGGTGTTCCTGTTCTAGGATGCGCTGAAGAAAATCTCGGCGTTCAGCGCCGCTCATTAATTCAAGCCTTCGAATTCCGAGGGGATCGATCTGAGTTCGAAGCAGCCTTAATTCCTCTTCAGTAGGCAAAGGCGTTTCTTTGAGGTCGGGAGATATTTGCACCGAAAAGCCTGTGTGTCTTTGAATTTGTTCGAGACTGATGCCTGGATGTAGGCTGACTAGACGCATTTCCCCATTGTAGAAGTCAAACTGACCCAAATCGGAAACAAGAAAAACAGCTCCCTTGCCTCTTTTTCTCGTTGGGGAATGTCCTAATCCGGAGCAAACATCAATCTTTTCAACAAAAGTAACTCTGGAATGGCGGGGTACATATAAGTAGATTTCACTAATGAAGGATGTTACATCCGGGATTCCACCTGTGCCGGGCAGTCTTAAGCGCACCTTTGGATTCTGTTGAGAGAAGAGGTCCTTTCCAAAGGCTACATTATTGAAGTTTCCAAATCGGTCAACTTGGGCGGGGCGGAAGAATTCCTTGGGTTTCAAGCTCGGCAGAATATCCGCTGCGGCGCGCACAAAGCCAACGTGCGTTAGGGCTTGGTCGAGCCATAGATGTTCAATTTTTGAGAGGCTCAAAGGTGCTGCATTGCGGCAGATGCTCTGTCCAATCGCAGATGCAAAGTACAGATGGGGAGCGTGAGTGTACCGAGCGAGGATATATGCAGCAGCAACCAGAGGAGTGGCAATTCCTTGTGCAACCACTTCGCCATCCCGAATCTGGCGTGCCATGCAGACTACCATGATTTCATCTGGCGAAATTTCGGTCATGGGGCACTTTCTACAATGGTTCGATGTAGATGTGAATCAATATTACCACCGGAGACGACTAACAGAGCTGGACGTTCGGGGATTTTTCCGGAAAGGATTGCAGCAAGAACCACTGCTGCGGAACCCTCAATGACTTGGTGGTAGGCATTCCAGGCATAGCGGATTGCTTCTCGAATAGCTTCTTCACTGACCAAAAGAATCGCATCAGCGTATTGCCTCACCATAGGAATCGTGATGGAATTCTCTTCAACGGCGCCGGCTAATCCATCTGCAAGGCTTGGTTTTTCAACAACCGCTGCTTGGGTTGCAGTGTAGTACAGGTGCTGCATATAGGGGGAGGCTTCTGATTGCACCCCAATCAATTGGGGTAACTTTGTGGAACGACTAAAGAAAGCCTGTAAGGCAGCGCCAATACCGCTGAGCAACCCTCCTCCACCAACCGGGACTAACCAGGCTTTGATCTCGTTTTCACCAAGTTGTTTCATGGTTTCTAGGGCAAGAGTGCCTTGCCCAGCAATAATTTGCGCGTCGTTGTAGGGCGAGATATAAGTTTGTCCGGATTCTTGGGCAAATTGGATGGCAGTTTTTTCTGTTTGCGTGTAACCGCCATCGACCAGCCTGATCGCTGCTCCAAGCGCTTGAATAGCCGCCATCTTGATGTTAGGGACGGACTGCGGGACAAAAATGGTTGCTTGGACACCGACTTTTTGACAGGCAAAGGCTAACCCAGCGCCGTGATTACCGGCGGAGGCTGCGACAACGCCTTGTTGGCGCTCCCAGTCATGAAGGGACAGAATTTTATTGAGTGCCCCACGCAGCTTAAACGATCCGGTTGTTTGTTGATTCTCCCATTTGAGGTAAATATTTAGGTGAGAATCAAAGGTAAGGGGGGTATTTTGAATATAGGGAGCTATTCTTTCATAGGCATTCAGAATCCATTCTTCGGGGATCATGATTGTTTCTCTCTAGGAGACACCGATACATTTAGCTGCTCTAGTGCAAGGATGGGATTGTCAGTGAACAGACCATCTACTCCAAGATCAAAAAGCGAACGCATCGTTTTCGCGTCGTTGACTGTATAAACGTTCACAAGGTGACCTTTTTGATGGTGGTATTGGAGCAATCGTTGGCTAACATCGCTGTAAGCGGGGTGAATGGCTTGATATCGAAGCAATTCACCCAAACGCGAGCGGGCAAGCCAGCCTAGCTTTCCGTCTAGAGCAAGCAAGGCGATGGGCACTTCAGGCAAGTACCTTTTGATTTTGAAAAGAGCCAAAGGATTAAAAGAAGAAAAAAAGACCGATGTGTGGAGCTTCCATTTCTCGACTAAGATCGCTGTTTGTTTGGGAAGGTCATCCGATGGTGTGGCGTAATTTTTTAATTCGATGTTGATCAGCAGCCGATCTCGAACCAATTCAAAGACCTCTTCGAGAGTGGGGATTTTCTCGCCTTGGAATGAAACATCAAAGGAACTTCCGGCATCCAGTTTTTTAATTTCGGAAAGGGTCATTTGGTTGATGATACCTTTGTATCCTGTGATTCTTTCTGTACTTGTGTCATGAAAGACAACTACTTTTTGGTCTTTGGTCAGAGTGATGTCGAGTTCAATGGCTGGTGCATTTTGTTTGAGAGCAAGTTCAAAGGCAGCTAGGGTATTTTCAGGCGCATAAGCGCTTGAACCCCGATGGGCGAAGATGATCGGCCGCTTGAGTTCGAATAGTTTATGTTGGTTCATGGAGAAACCTTTACGATTGAGCACAGATATACGAACTAAATGTCAACAAAATAAGCCTCTGCTGCGCGATCAATCAGCTCTTTGGACATAACCGGCTCAACACCCAAATAACGAGAGATGTCAAGGATTTGATCACAAAGATCTCGAGGGTGAGAGGCGCGCAACTTGCGCCCGCGCTTGATGTACCATTCTTGTAGTAGATAAGCCAAACCCTGATCGCTATATACAACGCCCTTAATTGAGGCGATACGCTTGAAGATCTCGCGGTATTCATCATACGAGGGATCGCCAATTTCAATTTTGTGGCGTAATCTTCTTAGGAAAGCCTCATCAACCAAATCACGCGGGGGTAGGTTGGTAGAGAAAATGACCATGACGTCAAAAGGAATCTCTACCTTTCGGCCAGTTTTTAGGGTTAGGTAGTCAATTCGGTTTTCTAAGGGAACAATCCAGCGATTAAGCAGATCGCGTGGGCGGATCTGCTGGCGTCCAAAGTCATCGATCAGTAAAATTCCCCCATTGGCTTTCATTTGAAATGGTGCTTCATAATACTTGTTGGTATCATCAAACACGAGATCAAGACTTTCCATGTTTAGCTCACCGCCAGTGACAATAAAGGGGCGGCGAATTTTAATCCAGCGTGGATCACGGCGGCCGGTTGCTTTCAGAGTTCCAGTCCCAACGGCTGTGGTGTTTTCTTCCCGTGCCAATTGATGGTTGACGTTATCAAACAGTTTCACAACCTGACCATCGATGTAAACGGCATAGGGGATATACATCGTATCTTGTAGAATCATGTTTCCGATGCCGCGGGCAATGCTGGTTTTTCCGTTGCCAGGAGGGCCATAGAGAAACACTGATGTCCCCGAATTGACTGCGGGACCAATCCGTTGAAACGTTCTTTCGTTGATCACCAAGGACGAGAGGGCTTGATGCAATAAGCGGGGAGTGAAATAGGACTTTGCCCGGCTTTGGCGTAAAACTGCCATGTTGTAGATTTTGATCGGTACTGGGGCTGGTCCGGCATATTGACTACGCTCCAAGGCTTCACGGGCACGGGTTATACCTAGTCCAGTAATCCCGTAGATGTACGATCCTTCTCCTAACCCCATTTGTTGAGAAGATTTGACCTCAACGAATTTTTCTCTTTTCAAGGACTCCATGATTTGGTCAACGATCCCGCTGAAAGGCAAGGCGATTTCTTCGGCGATCTTAAAACCGCTCAGGTATCCTTGAAAATAAAGAATTTTTAAGACCAAGTCTTGAAGCCACAATGTGGATAATCCGGTGTCTTCGATGTTCGTTATTGGTGGAGGAACAAATGCCGCTACAGGCTGGGATGAATTCGCACTGACCTCGGTTTTCGATCGTAGAAGTGTCATCCGCATCTCCTTTTCACTATGATTATAGCATGGTCAATCTTTGAGGATGAATTTATTCTGCCATCCTTTCTCAATCGGATGCTAGTATAATCAGGCGCATGAAGATCTCAGTTATCGTTCCTGTCTACAATGAAAAAAACACGATTCAGGAAATTCTCAATCGGGTTCTAAAGACCCAATTGGCGGATGAAATTGTGGTCGTTGATGATGGTTCATCGGATGGCACGCAGGTAATCCTAAAAAATTATCTTCATCAGGAGCCCTTTCGAGTAATTTTTCACGAGAAGAATCAGGGAAAGGGAGCGGCGATTCGGACGGGGCTGCAGGCGGCTTGCGGCGATGTCATCATTATCCAAGATGCCGATTTGGAGTACGATCCGCGTGAATATCCCAATCTTCTAAAGCCAATTTATGAAGGGGTGGCGGATGTAGTGTATGGTTCAAGATTCCTCGGTGCTCCACGCCGTCCGATTTTATTCTGGAATATGGTTGCCAATAAGATTTTGACGCTGGTCACCAATATTTTGTACAATAACATCCTGACGGATATGGAGACAGGCTATAAGGTATTTCGCCGGGAAGTCGTTGAAGGGATGCGATTGCGAGCCAACCGTTTCGATTTCGAACCCGAATTTACTGCCAAGATCCTAAAACGGAAGGTGCGTATTTTTGAAGTGCCGATTGCCTTTTATCCGAGAGACTATTCTGAAGGTAAAAAAATCCGCATGAAAGACGCTTTTGAAGCAATGTGGGCTTTGTTCAAATATCGATTGGTTGATTGAAGGTGCTTATTCGAGGGGGTTGGAAGGTTTAATATCGCGCACATTAAGCTGCAGATAAACATTTCCATTGTAGGCGTTTTTTTCGATATGGTAAAGCATATCGACGCTACTCGGCATATTTTGCGCAAGCTCACCTTTGCGAAAGGCAATACATTTCCAAGCTGGGTCAACATCAAAGCGCAAGTGGTTTTTCTCTGTTCCAACGGTTTTGATATTCTTTGGGCGTACACCAAAAGTAACGAAGGAAGGAGTTGGGTTTCCATAGCCCGTTGGTTGAAATTGTTCCAAAGCGGTGATGAGGCGGTTTTCACGAAGCAGTTTACCGACTTCAACTAAGTCAATGGGAAGATCAGCGCGCAGTTTTGGCTCTAAGGTTTTTGTTCCTAAAACGCGCTGCGCAATTTGCTGCATTCTTTGGATCAACTCTTCAAATCGATCTTTACGAACGGTGAAACCGGCGGCTGCAGCGTGACCACCGTGATACTCCATCAAGTCTCGACATTCATCCAATGCTTTCGTGATATGAAATTCGGGAATACTTCGGCAAGAGCCGCGGATATACCCATTCAGTTCGGTGGCTACGATGGCAGGACGATAAAAACTCTCAACCAAATGCGCTGCAACAAGACCGATCACACCTGAATTGAAGTTGGGATCAAAGGCGACAAGGAGAGGAATCGAATCATAGGTGGCTTGAACCTGTTTAGTAGCTTGAAGATCATATTGAAGGGTCAATTCTTGACGCCTTCGGTTCTGGTTGTCCAGCTCTTGGGCAAGTTTCCACGCTCGTTGTGAATCAGTTGTGGTTAATAATTCAAAGGCAGCATAAGCCGACTCTAGCCTGCCTGCAGCGTTGAGACGGGGCGCTAGCATGTAACCAACATGATAAGCCGTGATTTCTTGGCCTTCAAGTCCGCTGATGCCAATTAGGGCTTTTAATCCAAGCCGTTGTGTCTGACGGAGTTGCTTTAGCCCAGTTGCGACCAAAATGCGATTTTCGCCGTTCAACGGAGCAATATCCGCAATGGTGCCTAAAGCAACCAGATCGAGATACTGAGTGGAAACCGGCGTCGAGAGACTCAAGGCCATCTCAAGCGCTTTAACCAGCTTATAGGTAATTCCCACTCCAGTTAATTCGGTATAGGGGTAGGTTTCACCCTTTTGTTTTGGGTTAAGCATGCACAATGCATTGGGCAACTCTTCATTTGGTTGATGGTGGTCGGTGATAATGAAATCTAAGCCAATTGATTTGGCAAAGTCGGCTTCGACGTTGGCACGTGCACCGCAATCAACTGTAATAACTAATTTGATGCCTTCATTCTTTAGCGTTTGCAAACCGTCCTCACGGACTCCATACCCTTCTTCAAAGCGGTTCGGGATGTAGGGACGGACATCTGCGCTGAGCCTTCTTAAAAAGTCGTAGAGAATTGCCGTTCCACTGACTCCATCGACGTCATAATCTCCATATATTGCGATCTTTTCATGCTGTTGAATAGCATAGCGGATTCGATCGACAGCGATGTCTATCCCTTTCATGAGCCGCGGATCATAGGTGTTTTCTAATGATGGATGCAGAAATGCCTCGGCTGCTTCGGCTGTGTGAATCCCTCTGTTATACAGTAATTGCCTTACGATGGGGGAATACTCCCTGAGAGAATCTTCAATTGGAGCCGTTATTGGTTGTATTTGAGAGACGATTTCCCAGTGGTAAGCTAGAGAGTGAGCGCTTGATTGGTCCATGGCTAGTGAAATTAAAGTATGACTCTACTGAAAAAAGCCTGTTCACCACGAAGACACAAAGGGGCTAAGACAATATAATAATGAAAACTTCGTGGCTTTGTGTCTTTGTGGTCCCATACCCTTTTTGCAGTGGACTCAAGTATAGCACAGACTATCATAAGCACAGATCCTGCTTAAGAGTTTCTTAGGAATTGTTGACGAGGACAATAAAGACTGCTATGATGGGAGCGATATGAAATTTGACAGGATTGCGATTATTTTCCAGCGCCTTCGCAAGGAATTCCCTTATCTCTTTCGTTGGCTTGTACCCGGCATTGGGGTAAAAAGATGGCTGTTCCTTACCCTCATGGGAACAACCCTAATTGGAATAGGTTTGGGAATTGTCCTTTTAGATATTTACCGGACAGCCCCGCAAACCTGGTGGTTACCCTTGCTGTCGGCTGCATCTTTACGCTTCCTTTCGCGTCCTTTGCGGGCGTTCATCTTCATTCTTTTTGGATTAGTCATGGTATTCGGCGGTATTTATGGAATCAACCGTTCCCTAATGATTCCTTTTATAAAGCCGGGTAAAAAAGTTGTTGATGAACTTACGGTTCACCGAAGGAGAGAACGGGGACTTAAAATTGTGGCCATTGGTGGTGGACACGGTCTAGCAACCTTGCTTAGGGGCTTAAAGGAGTACACCTATAATCTAACCGCTATTGTGACTGTTGCTGATTCGGGTGGCTCTTCTGGAAAATTGCGTCGTGAGATGGGTATTCTACCTCCAGGGGATCTGAGAAACTGTCTGGCGGCTTTATCCAACGATGAAGCTTTACTCACTCATTTGTTTCAATATCGATTTCCAGATGGACAAAGTGGTTTGAACGGACACTCGCTCGGAAACCTGCTGATTACAGCCTTAGCCGAGATCACCGGGAGTTTTGAAGATGCGATTGCCGAGTCAGGACGGGTGCTAGCGGTGCGTGGGCGAGTTTTGCCTTCTACCCTACAACAGGTTGACCTCGTTGCCGATGTTCACCTGCCATTGTTAACGGCTCGCCTCCGTATTGAAGGCGAAAGTGAAATCCCCCGTTCCAGTTGGCGGGTGAAACGAGTGTACCTTCAACCGAATGCGCCTCCAGCCTATCCTGAAGCCATAAAAGCTATTCTTGGGGCAGACCTCATTGTAATCGGCCCGGGAAGTTTATATACCAGCATTTTGCCCAATTTACTTGTGCCAGAGATTAGCCAAGCCATTCGCAGCAGTAAAGCCCTCAAGGTTTATGTCTGTAATATTGCTACGCAAGCGGGTGAGACGGATCATTACACTTGTGAGGATCACGTGCATGCGATTGAAATGCATGTCGGAAAAGGGTTGTTTCAGGTGATCTTAGCAAATTTGCCGCCGCAGGTTCCATCAGACGGGGATATGGAGTGGGTGTATGTGGCAAATAGCCAAAAATTGGACTATATCGTGATCAAAGAAAAGGTATCTGACGATACCCATCCCGCCCGACACGACTCGGTTTTGCTTGCCAAAAGTTTATTGGCAATTTACCAAAGATTGCGCGGATAGAGGATGCCATCACGTGCATCAAATTGTGAAGAATTTCACTTATTTGTTTTCAAAAGAATCAAGTAAAATAGGTAGGATAACGCAATCATAAAATGATTATCTTTATACCTGGAGGTTCAAAATGACAACCAAAGTTGGCATCAATGGATTTGGACGGATTGGCCGGCAAGTTCTAAAGGCGATCCTGGATTACCATAGCGATACGCTTGAAGTCGTGGCATTTAATGATATTGGGGACTTAAAAACTATGGCTCACCTCTTGAAGTATGACTCGAACTACGGTCGTTTTGATCGAAAAATCGAGGTGGAAGAGGATGGGTTATTGATTGATGGTAAGAAGGTGAAAGCTTTCAAAGAAACGGATCCGGCAAATATCCCATGGGGTGATTTGGGGGTAGAGATTGTGGTTGAGTCGACCGGATTATTTACGATCAAGAAAGACGGAATCAACAAAAAAGGCAAACAGGTGAAAGGAGCGGAAAATCATATCACCAGCGGTGGTGCCAAGAAAGTCATCATCACGGCTCCAGCTGAAGGTGAAGATATTACGATTGTGTTGGGCGTAAACGAGGATAAATACGATCCAGCGAATCATCATGTGGTATCAAATGCCTCCTGCACGACCAACTGCCTAGCTCCGGCGATCAAGGTCGTCCACGATCACTTCAAGGTCGTGCGTGGTTTCATGACCACCATTCATGCCTATACCAACGACCAGAAAATTTTGGATTTACCCCATAGCGATCTTCGCCGTGCCCGTGCCGCTGCCATGAGCATCATCCCGACCACGACCGGCGCAGCCCGAGCACTGAAGTTGGTCATCCCCGACCTAGCTGGCAAAGTAGATGGATATGCCTTGCGCGTTCCGACTTCCACCGTATCCGTGGTTGACCTGACGGTCGAACTGGAGAAAGCCACGACAACGGAAGAATTGCGCCAAGTCTACCGGGATGCGGCTGCCAAACCACCACTGAAAGGTATCCTCGAGGCGGTTGATGAGCCATTGGTAAGTATTGACTTCAAGGGCAGTCCGTATAGCTCTTCGGTTGACTTGCCCTTTACCATGGTCTTAGGAAAGGAAGAAAGCAATTTTGCCAAAGTTGTCAGTTGGTACGACAACGAGTGGGGATACTCGGTGCGCACTGCGGACTTAGCAGCTTTGATGGCAAAATACCTATAATGCAGAATGGAGAGTCCCCATCAAGGGGACTCTCTTTCAGTCTTGAATCATCTATGTTAGGAGAAATGGCGTAGAGTTCCTCCAAATTTCTCGGTAAAGAAAAATCGTGTCAGGAGTTTGCTATGTTCAATAAAAAAACAATCCGCGATATGGATTTCAAAGGCAAAAAAGTCTTAGTTCGGGTGGATTTTAATGTGCCGATCAAAGACGGGGTTGTCTCAGATGATACCCGCATTCGCGCTGCGCTTCCAACCATTCAATATCTTTTGGATCAAGGCGCGGCAGTCATTCTTTGCTCGCATTTAGGCCGTCCCAAAGAAGGGCCGGATCCACAATTTTCAATGAAACCAACCGCAGAACACCTCGCAAAGCTGATCGGCAAACCGGTAGCTTTTGCCGAAGATTGTATTGGCCCAATTGCCGAACAAGCAGCTAGTCAACTCAAGCCAGGCGAAATCTTGGTTTTGGAAAACACCCGTTTTCATAAGGGCGAAACAAAAAATGATCCAGAAATGGCGAAACAACTAGCTGCTCTGGCGGATGTTTACGTCAACGACGCCTTTGGCTCGGCTCATCGCGCCCATGCTTCTACCGAAGGGGTAGCGCGGCTGCTCCCGGCGGTGGCAGGTTTCTTAATGGAAAAGGAGATTCAATATCTCGGCCAAGCCATAGCAAATCCCCAAAAGCCGTTTGTGGCGATTTTAGGTGGGGCAAAGATCAGCGATAAGATCGGGGTGATCCGCAACTTGCTCAGCAAGGCCGATCAGGTCTTGATCGGGGGTGGAATGGCAAATACCTTCTTCAAGGCTCAAGGCTATCCGGTGGGGGATTCGTTGGTGGAAGATGAAGCCTTAGATGTGGCAAAGGAAATCTTGGCTGAGGGAAGCACCAAGTTGCGCTTGCCTGTGGACGTGGTTATCGCTGATAAATTTGAAGATGGCGCTCAAAAGAAGGTGATGAGCATGGGCCCCATACCGGATGGATGGCGGATTATGGATATTGGACCAGAAACCGTTGAAGCCTTTCGCAAAGTCATCTTGCCGGCTGGGACGGTTGTCTGGAACGGCCCAATGGGCGTTTTTGAGTTTCCAAACTTTGCGGAAGGTACCTTTAAGATCGCCAAGGCGGTGGCAGAATGCAAAGGCACGACGATTGTCGGGGGCGGTGACTCGGTCTCGGCGGTCAAAAAATCTGGCGTGGCTGACCAGATTACCCATATCTCAACTGGCGGTGGTGCGTCCCTGGAGATGCTTGAGGGGTTAGTCTTGCCGGGTGTGGCTGCTTTGCTTGACAAGTAAAAAATATAACAAAGAAGGCGAAAGGGTTGGGCTCCGGTAATCTATCCTTCGCCTTCTTTCCTTAATTCGCATAGTACCTAATTTGGGTTTCATCAAGATCATTTTGGAATGGCATATCCCGTAACCGAGGAGTGGGAATTCGGGTAGAATCAAATTGTAATCTTCATCCAAGAGCATAATGTAAAATGCTGATCATTAACTAAGTATTCCGTAGTACAGGGATATGATGCTCTGGTCAATTATTATACTTGGAGGTCGCTATGTCTAGAAAACGCATTCCCTTTGTGGCGGGAAACTGGAAGATGTATAAGACCATTGCTGAGGCGAGACAGCTTGTCCCTGAGCTTGTGCGAGGTTTGTCAGACCTTAGGGGTGTGGAAAAAGCGATTTGCCCACCGTTTACCGCTTTGATGGCCGTCAAGGCTTTATTGGAGGGCACGGATATTGGGTTGGGGGCGCAGAATCTGTATTGGGAAAAAGAAGGTGCCTTTACCGGAGAAGTGTCCCCCATGATGGTGGCGGAACTTTGTCAATATGTGATTATCGGTCACTCTGAGCGACGTACCTATTTTGCTGAAACTGATCAAACCGTCAATCGCAAGGTGAAAGCTGCTTTAGAGGTTGGATTGATTCCGATTGTTTGTATCGGTGAAACGCTGGCGGAGAATGAAGCAGGTCAAACTCAAGCGGTGATTACCCGACAAGTTCAGGCAGGTTTATCCGACATTCAATTGAAACAAGACGTTGACGTTAATGGAACGGTCCCGTTGATCATCGCTTATGAGCCGGTCTGGGCGATCGGCACCGGAAAAGCGGCTACTGGGGAGTTTGCTAATCGAGTTGTGCAAGAGATGATCCGCCCTACCTTGAGCACGTTGTTTGGTGAACCGGCCGCAAGTTCAATTCGGGTATTGTATGGAGGCTCGGTAAAGGCAAGTAACGCAGCTGAGTTTTTTAATCAATCGGAAATCGATGGCGCTTTGGTTGGTGGGGCGAGCTTAAAGGCGCAAGAGTTTATCGAAATCGTGAGAGCTGCCGCTGAAAGTGTGTAAGGACACTTTGGTCTTTGGGCAGTAGCTTGGATTAAAATAAAAGTTGTTTAAGAATCCAAATTAGAATCAGGAAACGGCGATGTCTGTGTATTGGTATGCGCTGCGCAGTAAACCACGTAAAGAAGAAGTTGTTTGCCGACAACTGCTCAATCGAAACATCGAAGTTTATTATCCACGCCTGCGTGTGCATCCGGTAAATCCCCGCGCCAAAAAAATCCAACCCTACTTTCCCGGTTATCTTTTCGTGCATGTTGATGTCGATGCTCTTGGATTGTCGTATTTCCAGTGGATGCCCCATACTCTGGGATTGGTATGTTTTGGAGATGAAGCGGCGATTGTCCCGGATTACTTGATCGCTGAGTTGAAAAAGCGAGTGAAAGAAATCGCTGAAGCAGGAGGGGAGTTTTTTGATGGGTTAAAGGTCGGCGAGAGGGTTTATATTCTTAAAGGGCCTTTTGCAGGATACGAGGCGATCTTTGACACCCGCATCCCTGGCACAGAAAGGGTGAAGGTATTGCTACAATTGCTGAGTGATCAACGGCAAGTGCCGGTTGAGTTAGATATCAGCTATCTAGACCGCAAAAAGCGCTGAGCGTTTGAATTCCATGATAAACTATGCCTTATTCTCAACTAGAAACTCAAAACGGAATGCGGAGGATGAATGACCAAAGCCTTAATTACCGGCATTACGGGGCAAGATGGATCTTACCTGGCTGAGTTATTACTTTCAAAAGGCTATGAAGTACACGGCTTGATTCGGCGCGCCAGTACGTTCAACACACACCGCATTGACCATCTGTATCGGGACCCTCACAATGGGGAGCAAGTAAAGCTATATTTACATTATGGTGACTTAGCCAATACCGGAAACCTAGTCGACTTGATCTACAATATCCGACCGGATGAGGTGTATCATCTAGCTGCCCAAAGCCATGTTCGGGTGAGCTTTGATCTGCCGGAATATACTGGCGATATTACCGGTTTGGGAACCATGCGGATCTTAGAAGCCATTCGGAAAAGCGGCATAAAGGCACGTTTTTATCAAGCTTCTTCGAGTGAAATGTTCGGAAGCGCTAAACCGCCCCAAAATGAAAAAACTCCTTTTGAGCCCCAAAGTCCTTATGCGGCTGCAAAAGTGTATGCCTATTGGGTCACCCGCAATTATCGGGATGCCTATAAAATCTTTGCCAGCAATGGCATCCTTTTCAACCACGAATCTCCTCGGCGCGGTGAGACCTTTGTTACCCGCAAGATTACCCGTGCTTTAGCGGCGATCAAAGCGGGAAAGCAAAAGAAACTCTACTTAGGCAATTTGGATGCCAAGCGGGATTGGGGGTATGCGCCAGATTATGTCGCAGCCATGTGGAAAATCTTACAACACGATCGCCCAGATGACTTTGTCATTGGCACCGGTGAAGCTCATTCGGTGCGAGAATTTTTGGAAGAGGCTTTTGGCTATCTGAATATGGATTGGCGGGAGTATGTGGAGATTGATCCAAAGTATTTTCGCCCGACCGAAGTAGATTTTTTGTTAGCCGATACCTCATACGCACAAAAGACGTTGGGGTGGGAACCGCGCATCTACTTTAAGGACTTGGTTAAGATTATGGTGGATGCAGATTTGGAATTGGCAGGCTTAGAATCGCCCGGGGAAGGCAAAAAATTATTGGAAAAACATCACGGTGCCTGGCATCGCTGGGATAGTCAGGTGGTTTCGATGGGTTTGTAGATAAAGATGATATAGAAGCCTATCCTTCGGAGCATTGGTAATGTTGAACGTTTCATCAAAAAGACATTCTGCCTTTGCCATAAGTTTACTTTGGTTTGTGTACTGCCTCGCCGCATGTCGTTCAAGTCAAGCTGAATCGAATTTATTGAAACAGACAGTGACTTCATCTATTACGCCGACGCCAGCACCGCTGCTTGCGGCTAGCGAGTCACCCTCACTCCAATCCTTATCCGAAGTTACGCACACCCCAACACCATATCCTACTTCGACCCCTTGGCCGACCATCGATCCAACGTTGTATGCCACCCTTTATGTGACCCCTACCTTTACGTTTACGCCTACCCCAGGCTATTACTCACAAATGAAGGGGATGTACCGGCAACTGATCGGCGAATGGTGGGGCAAGATGGGGGTTTCCGTCAATCGACAAGGTAGAAAAGTGCAATACTCTGTTGTCGTTTTTTATCCTCAGTGCGAGATAGGACAAATCTGCGGTCGTTATCATTTTGACAACGGTTGTTTTGGCGAGCTTGTGTTAGATAATTGGCGGCCAACCTTTTTGGTTTTTCGCAATTTGGAGTATTCTGGGAAGTCTGCTTGTCCAAACTGGCGTCCGATGAACGTTCGGCCCTTGTTGCAGGACCGGTTGTCTTTCTCCTTCGGTTATCGGAATGAAGCGGGGAATGCGGTGAGTAAATCGGTTGTTTTAAGAAGGAAATGACAAATTGATCGATTTCAATCAAAAGGAAATCGAACGTACTCTAGTCAATATCTTAAATGGGCAGATTGAGACTCGCTACACTGAAAAGCAGACTCCAGAGAGCTGGCTGCGGCTCTTTCATTATGCGGAACGGCATGGCATTGCGCCATTGATCTATTGGCAGCTCCGCCGAGAACCGACTTTGGTCCCCGCTCCGGTTTTTGAGCAGTTCAAACAAGCGTATCTGACGACGTTAGGTCGTAATCGCATCTTTCTTGCTGAATTAGACCGAGTGGTTCGTTTGCTTAATGCACAAGGGATTGCTGTCGTTTTATTGAAGGGGGCGGTTTTTGCCAGAACTTTGTATGAGGATATCGGCTTGCGGCCGATGAGTGATTTGGATATCCTAATCCATAAAGAGGACATTCCCCGCGCAGTCTCCCTGCTTAGGCAACATGGCTATGAGGAGCCTGTGTTGCATCAAAGTGAGTTGATTAAACGAGATATAACCCATGATGTTCACCTTCGCCGCTCTCAACTCCCAATGGTCGATATCGAAGTTCACTGGCTCTTAGTTGGCGGTGAAAAATTCCGCCAAAAGACGGATATGAACTGGTTTTGGAGAAGGATCATTCCACTCGAAGGATGGCCGAACGGTATTTATACCCTTTCACCAACGGCACACCTTCTCTACTTATGTGGACATTTAGGTTACCAACATGGTTTAGGATCAGTGGGCTATTTATGGTTCGTGGATATTGCCCTTTTTCTACAGAAATACGTCCTCGAAATCGATTGGGAGGAATTTCTTGAAGGAGCAAAGCATCTTGCTTGGAGTGCGGCTGCTTATTACACCTTTGAAGCCGTTCAAACCTATTTGCTGCAAGCTCCACCGAAGGGGATTTTAGACCAATTGAAACAACAGATAACAATCCAAGAAGAACAGTATGTCACTTCAATCAGTGTGAGTTCTCCAAGTCGAGTGACCTCTGCATGGATCCAATTTCAGCAATTGGATAATGCTGCCCGATTGCGAAATATTATCGGCCGTGTTTTTCCATCTTTAGCCTTTATGCGTGAACGATACGGTTTTCGCAGCAATTGGCAGGCCATCCTAGGCTATCCGGTACGGTGGGTAGACTTGGGCAACGTTTTGTTAAAATACGTCTGGGCTAGGGTAAGGGCAAAACACAGATAAGAACTTGTTATATCGAGGATATCGGCTAGCGTAGGCGGCTGCTCGGCTACGTTAGGAGCCGAGCCCTATAGCGGGTTTTGGTACGCTCGCTGGCGTTCGCTACTCACCCCGCATTGTGCATGCAGGTTGAGTAGGGCGTTAGCCCGTACCGAGACCTGTGCTGATGGTTTCGATACGCTGTGCTACTCACCCCGCATTGTGCATGCAGGTCGAGTAGGGCGTTAGTCCGTACCGAGACCTGTGCTGATGGTTTCGATACGCTGTGCTACTCAACTCGCTTTATGCATGCAGGTCGAGTAGGGCGTTAGCCCGTACCGAGACCTGTGCTGATGGTTTCGGTATGCTGTGCTACTCAACTCGCTTTGTGCATGCAGGTCGAGTAGGGCGTTAGCCCGTACCGAGACCCAACGCTGCGCGTTTCGATAAGCTGGACTTCGTACTGCCACTCAATCCACAAGGGAAAAGTTTGCAGATCGAGTAAGCGGGTGCTTGTCCCAGCTGTATCGAGACCCATACTGCAGGCTTCGATATGTTGCACTTCGTTCCGCTACTCAACCCGCAAGGAGTACATTTTAGCCTGCCGCGTTACTCAATTGTGCAATGTTGACATCCTCATCCGCAGAAGAAAAATGATTTTCTCCAATCGTTACCCTTTGCCTCTACGAAGATAGATTAAACAACCTATACCCAGCATCAGAAATATCACAACCGAAAATGCTGAATCGTGGGGTTTTGTATGGAAGGATCTCAAGCTGATCACGTTTGGACCTACATTGTCCCCAACCGTAAACTCGGAGAAAGAGGTCAATCCGCTGCGGGTAATGGTCTTCTTTTCTGCATCAAAAGCGGATGCGGCGCAATCCCATTTGGAAATGCTGCTCATATAGTGGCAGATTTTATCTTTATCGTCTGGGGTAAAACCAATTGAGGGTAGTGTCAGGGTGTATACAAATCCATTCGCCGGTTGACCTTGTGAGTCCAAGCCTTCGATTTGCCAATAAACCCCGTTTTTTAGGTTGGGAGTCAGGGTTGCATCCGCTGCTGGATGATCTTTGTTGAAGCGTTGGACACGAATCTCGGCAAGAGTTCCGGGTTCTGTGATGTGAATCACAACCGGTTCACGCCAGTTGTATAAGGTATAGGTGCCACTGGCGGTGACTTGGACACAATCCCGCCCGGTCCACAGGGCAATGTTGCGATGGGTTTGCTCCTCCAACGTCTGCGTGAAGACACCGCCTACAGCGAGATACCCGTGGTAAAAGTCAAGCACTTCTACTTTTTTGCTGTTTATCGTAAAGGTGTCTCCCAGAGACTGCCAAGAGGAGCCGTCGTAGTACGCTAAAAATCTATTGGGGGAATTGTCGATTTTTCTAAACAATCCACCAATGTATAGCCCTCCGCAGGAGTCAGCAGCAAGAGCTAACACAGGATCATCTGGATTTCCAAAAGAAGTCCAGTTTGATTGTTCAAGATAGGATAATCTCTGTACCGGTTCAATAAAATCCCCCCCTATAACTAATGTTTCTTCATTGGTTACCTCAATAGCGTAAATTGAACTTAGGTTAGCTGAAGGAACAAAGGATGCATCGAAGTCTTCCCAAGTGTTGCCATTGAATGATTTCACCATTGGATAGTAATCTTCATATTCCTCGTTATAGTATCTTCCAGCAATGTACAGAGTACCCGATAGAACCATGTCAAAAACTGTATTACTGGAAGGTAGTCCACCATTAAATGACATCCAAGTTGCTCCACCTAACTGCATTACCCCGAAATCTCCCCCTGCATAAAGTTTTCCGTTACTATCCCTTGCTAGGGCAAAGACCGTTACTGGTCCGTCTATCCCATTTCCCACTGCTGACCAATTACTCCCGTTCCATATAGCCACGCGCTTGCACGAGGAACAGGAGCCGGTTCTGGTGAAATACCCTCCGGCATAAAGTCCCTCTGCGGTTGGGAGCAGTTCTAAAACGGCTCCATCGACGTTGTTAGCAATGCTTTGCCACGATGCGCCATCCCAACGGCGGATGTGTTTGTCACCGCTGCCATAACCTTCGCCTACATATAGGTAATTCTTGTCAAAGGCTACAGCATGAACGGTGTGCGTTATATTGATCGATCCGATGTTCTTATCCCAATTCTCGTCACCGGGAAACTCTAAGCCATTCGACTCAGCCTGTGCTGGTGAGGGGAGTGTAACAAACAAAATTGCAATGAGCCCGAAAGCCAACAAGACAGCCAGAAAGATAGCGCGCATATTTGTCCTCCTATCGAAAGCTGGTCAATTGTCAAAAGTTGCTTTTTAATCAGCTACTGAATGCCGATCACGGATTGGGACTATGATTCCCCCTCTCAGCACGAACGAACGTACTTCGTAGCTTGGTTGGGTTTACAAAGTCCGCTTTGAATATTAACTTTAATAGTATTGTATCGTTATTGGGAAAAATGGCAAGTAATTTTTTACCTGAATTTTGAATTTCTTCATGAGCGATCATCGTAATAGGCAGTTAAATCTCTTGCAGAAATAGTTAATTGACCGTTCTTCGATATTCTTGGTGCTTGTTGAAAAAACTAGGTGCAAATAGAAGATAAAGACATAGTATGTGGCGTGGGCAAGGCATCCTGCTCCAACCCTTGCCTCAAGCCTATTCCAGCCCGACATCACACTTAACTCTTGGGCATTCCCAAATCGCTTGCTGCCCCGTAAATACCTGCCGCCCACCACTAGGCTGTCTTCTCCTGGTAAGAGCGCCCTTAGCCCCCCTTCACTTCTCTCCCCTTCGACTTACTAAACGCGTATCATAAGGTTGCCAGTCCCGCAAGACGGCGTACAGCCTGTAAGCATAGCACTCGACGGGTTAACAAAAGCCGCTCCCGTTCTTTTGTCCGCTGCCCAATCCCACGCCGTAAATGCTCTACATGGTTCGCCGCCGCTAGGAATATGCCAAGCAGGGCATAGAAGGGTACTGACATCCCTGTGTTGACACCGCTCAGAGATCATCTGCGGTGGTTTAAGAACGGTTCGAGGCGCCATTTGCCCTGTTTCCGTGAGGAGGTTTGCCCTAGTTCCGCTCACAAAACCATCCGGGGACAAAACGCTCTCCTTGACCTTTTCATTCCAGCTCAATTTCATTCAGTAAAAAGCTCTAAATAGGAACAGGGGCATCTTTTCTGGAGTATAATTCTTCCTTGCGTTGAGGTTTTCGATTTAGATTTATGAAAAGGAAGGTCCTCCAGGATTTTCCTTTAGAAGCGTGGGGGATAGTTTTCTGAATTGGGCGTGGCTGTTGAAAGCCAGCGCAATGAACCTCAGCAAAGCTGTGAAATATTGACATCGCACCTGTGCTTTGGAAGCAACTTTTTGTGCAGCTTAGTCAAATTAAAAAATGGAAGACGTAGGATGATAAAGGAGCTTGATCGAAAAGGATTGATGCTGGGATTTGGAGCTTACTTAATATGGGGTTTTTTTCCATTGTATTTCAAAGCACTGTCTTCGATCCCGTCAACTCAAATTTTAGCCCATCGGTTTGTTTGGTCTTTTCTTTTACTCGCCGGTGTATTGGCTTGGCGAAAGGAATGGCAAACCCTGGCTAGATTTTTACGAAACAAAAAAACCTTAGCCATATATGCTATTGCAGGCAGTTTACTAGCTGTTAACTGGGGGATGTATGTGTGGGCGGTCAACGCTGACTTTGTGGTGGAGACCAGCTTGGGTTATTTCATTAACCCCTTAGTCAATGTATTATTGGGTGTTTTATTCCTACGGGAGCGTTTACGTTGGTCTCAGTGGTTGCCGGTGGGGATTGCTGCGATTGGTGTAACTTACCTCACCTTAGAATACCACTCGCTGCCGTGGATTGCTCTAACGTTAGCCTTCTCATTTGGGTTTTATGGTTTGGTCAAGAAAGTGGCTCCTTTATCTTCGTTGTATGGATTGACCTTAGAGACAATGATGCTGTTTTTACCCGCTACCTTTTATTTGCTGATGCAAGAAATCAACGGATCGGGAAGGTTTGGACACGGCACGCTATGGCTTACAGTTTTAGTCATGCTGACCGGGGTGGTAACCGTGATCCCCTTGTTGATGTTCGGGAGTGCAGCACGCCGCGTGCCGTTGTGGACGATGGGATTATTACAGTACATTGCGCCTACGTGTCAATTTCTCTTAGGAGTATTGATTTTCCATGAACCATTTACAACGGAACGATTGATTGGCTTTTCGATCATCTGGCTAGCCTTGCTTATCTTCTCGACCGAGCAATGGTGGTTAAGGAGCGTTCCCCAAGTAGTCTACAAGTGAATGGTTGAGGTCAGTTGGTTTGTTATGCTTTGGTTGACAATACCTATGGCACGAAACGATGTGAAGAACGTCCTCTAGCTAAACGTCTGCAAACCGATTACAATGCTGCGTGAGACGAGCTCGATTTGTTCGGTTTTTGGAGTAAGAGATCATGAGACACCATCCTATTCGTGAAAATCAATTATCCCCAAAGTGGGATGTCATCATTATTGGATGCGGTATCAATGGTAGTGCGATTGCCAGAGATGCTGCCCTACGTGGATTGAGGGTGCTGGTGTTAGACAAAGAAGATATTTCTAGTGGGACATCCGCTTGGTCGACCCGCTTAATCCACGGTGGACTGCGTTACCTTGAATACTTTGAGTTTTCCCTCGTTCGTGAATCACTTGCCGAGCGAGAAAGATTACTCCGTAACGCACCCCATCTTGTGAAACCATTGGGAATGGCTTTCCCCTTTTACAAGCAGAATCGCAGACCCCCTTGGATGATCCGATTAGGCATGATTCTCTACGATGTACTTTCATTCGATAAGAGTTTGGACCATCACCATATCCTGTCTCCGCAACAGGTTTTTGAACGGGTTGGCAACTTAAATCCCGACGGATTAAGCGGAGCAGCCATGTATTATGATTGTCAGGTGGAATATGCAGAGCGGCTTTCGGTTGAAAATATGCTATCCGCTCAAGAAGCGGGGGCAATGTTTTTGAATTATGCCAAAGTAAAGCGGTTCATTTTGGAAGAGAATCGCGTTGGGGGAGTGGAGTTTGAAGACCTGCTCGATGGAAAGACCTATACCGCTAAGGCTGATTTGGTGGTCAACGTGGGAGGCCCCTGGGTCGATGAAGTATTAAAAGGCATTGGCAAGCCGTTAAAGCGTCTGATCGGTGGGACAAAAGGCAGCCATCTGGTCGTTCCCGTTTTTCCGGGTGCACCGAAGATTGCTGTATATTTTGAAGCGCGAGCCGATGGTCGCCCGATGTTCGTTATACCTTGGACTGGACGCATTCTCATCGGAACAACCGACTTACCCTATCAGGGCGATTTGGATCATGTCGAAATCGACGATGATGAAATGAACTACTTGATGAGTGAAGCCAATGGTATCTTCCCTTCCGCTCAGATCACCCACGATCAAATCCTTTACACGTATTCGGGTATTCGTCCTTTGCCTTATGTCGGCCAGAAGAAAGCTGCTGCAATTACCCGCCGCCATATTATTCACGATCATGCTCCAGAAATCGAGGGGTTAATTTCGATCATTGGGGGAAAACTGACCACCTTTCGGAATTTGGCTCAACAGTGTGTGGACTTAATTGGGCAAAAATTGAATCGACAGCTCAAGCCTTGCATTACCCAAAAACTGCCTTTGCCCGGTGCAGGGGAGGGGAATTTCTTTGACTTTCAAAAACAATTTCTTCTTGATAGCGGCTTTGAGCAAGATATTGCTACTCACCTAACGGATATCTATGGAGTGAGAGCTGAGAAATTCCTTGAGTGGACTCGGAAAGAGCCAAAATTGAAAGAACGGTTACAGACCCACGACTCCACCATTGCTGCAGAAATCATTTTTGCCTTTGAAGAAGAAGGCGCTGAGACCATTCTAGATGTCTTGTTGCGTCGTTGTATGGGAGGATATAACAATCTGGCGGGATTGGATATCCTCGACCCCGCTATCCAAGTCGCTGGTGATTATTTTGGTTGGGATCAGAGTCGGAGAGAACAAGAAAAGCAGGCATACTTGAAATACATTCAACGCTATCGACCGAAGCTTTTACGGTCCCAATAGCCCTGCATTTTTCGTATTTTGAGCGAAGAAGCATTGCCTTAGCAGGTAAAAGGTGCGGAAAACAGGATGGCAGATCGGGTTGGCTGTCATCCTATCCTTTCTCCGTACCCAATGCTTCTTGGAAAAGCGGAAAGTGTCTACATGGTCAAGGAATTATCGTATAATACATACCGACTAGTCGGTATAATATGATTTTTTATGAGATGCAAAGGATAGCTAAAATATTCGTTTATCAGCTCGGTTTTTGGTCTGAAAACAGAATGCTCATGAGTTATTTCCTTGAACAGTCCGTAACTGGTCGTTATAGCAGTTATCCTAAAAATTTGCTCTTTCAGCTTCGGAAGAGCAGGGTCAAATTTAGATGAAATTAATCTATTTCTTACACGCATCGTCTGAAATATCAGGTAATATTCCATCTTGTGATTTAGGTTAAGAATGGCAAAACCGAAGGGCTAGCAAACGGCAAGAGGAGAACATGACCCAGCTTTCTGTTCAGGAGTATCAGAAACAATACAGCGATCGAACGCTGGCTGATATAGAAGAGTACTCTTCTGTATCTCCCTTGATCGAAGCTAGGGATTTATGGAAAGTTTACCAGACTCCAAGTGCAGATGTGCCTGCCTTGAAAGGGATAACCCTTTCTATACAGCCGGGGGAATTTGTTATCGTCGTCGGAAAATCGGGAGCAGGAAAATCAACCTTGGTCAATTTAATCACCGCCATTGATATTCCAACGCGGGGAAGTGTCCTATTTCGGTCTCAATCGATCTTTGATCTTCCAGAAGATCAGAGAACTCGTTGGCGAGGAAAGAATTTGGGGATTGTGTTCCAATTCTTTCAACTATTTCCCACCCTGACAATTTGGGAAAACGTCAAGATCAGCATGGATTTATTGGGTGAGATTCCCATGTCTGAGCGAAAGGAGCGGGCATTGGATTTACTCCGTCAGGTAGGCCTAGAGCAGCATGCGCGAAAAGTGCCGGCAAAGATATCCGGTGGCCAGCAGCAACGGGTGGCGATTGCACGAGCATTGGCAAATGATCCCCCTTTGCTCATCGCTGATGAACCGACCGGCAATCTAGATTCGCGCACTTCGGAGGAGATTATGGATTTGTTCGCTTCGTTCGTTGCAAGGGGAAAGTCGGTTTTGATGGTGACACACGATCGAGGCGCTCTGAAATGGGCAAGCCGGGTGGTAGAAATCTTGGATGGGAAGTTGCTAGGATGATGAATTTGGATGCACGGTGGATAAAAATTTGGCGCGATCTTTGGAGCAATAAGACACGCTTCTTGTTGGTCACGCTTTCGATTGCTGTTGGTGTGGGTACGATTGGCATGATTTATAACGCCTCTCATATCATCCAACGCGATCTATATGCGCAATTCAAGCGAGGCAACCCTGCTCATGTTTTCCTTTATGCAGCTCCATTCCCCAAGGAGATCGCAAAAGCTGCCCAAGGTCTTCGGGAAGTGAAGCAAGCCCAGGCACGGCGTGTTGTCCGAGCCGAGATTCGTTCTATAAAAGGCGAAGATGAGAACCTGACTCTGCATGTCGTTGCTGATCCGTCTGCTTTTGAAGTTAACCGTTTTTTCATGGAACAAGGGGAGTTTCCCCCTAGAGTACGAGAGATTATTTTGGAGCGCCAATCGGCGGACTTGTTGGGTTATCAGGTTGGCGACTCAGTTTTGGTTAAGCTAGCAGATGATCGCCAATATATTCTCACCGTCTCCGGAATAGCTCATGACGTTAACGAGATTCCATTTGCGATTCTGGGCGAAGCAAGCGGATACGTTAATATGGACACGCTCAGATGGATGGGTGAAATCCCGCTCTATAACCGTTTAGAAGTTATTGTTGAAGGTGAAAAAGTCGGCAAAGACGTTGCCCTAGAAGTGGCGGAAAAGATCAAAAAGCGGGTTTTGGAACCAGCTGGTTATCCTGTATTCAGCATTCGCATTCCTGGGGTTGGATCCGATCCGGGCGATCATTGGGCACATAATCAAATCCGCGGGTTTATCCTCATCTTGCAAATCATGAGTGTCATGGCAACGTTGCTTAGCGGTGGCTTGATTATCAATACGATTTCTGCCATTTTGATTCAACAAACCAAACAAATTGGGATATTACGGGCAATCGGGGCTTCAAGAAAACAAATTGTCAGCATGTATCTCCTTAACGTGCTGATCTTCTCTATCGTTGGGTTCCTGTTGGCTATTCCATTTGGTTTGATAGGGAGTTGGTGGTTAGCCAACTTTGCTGCAAGGTTCTTAAATTTTGATGTTAGCCGTGTTACCTTAACCTGGGATGTTTTGCTTATTCAATTTGGGGTTGCCATCGGAATGCCTTTGGGGGTGGCTATCTTTCCGATTCTAAATGGGACGCGAATTTCGGTCTATGATGCGATTTACCAATTTGGCCTAAGTAGTCGCAAGCGCGTGAGTCGCTTGGAAAAATGGCTCAGTCGGATTCGCTCGATCAATCCACCCCTATTGCTCTCGCTTAGGAATACGTTTCGGCAGAAAACCCGTTTAGCCTTTACTTTAGGGACGTTAACGCTGGCTGGGGCAATGTTCATTGCCTCTTTCAGTACCTACTCTTCCTTGACCGCCCAAATTCGGGATGTGGAACGCTATGTTGCCTTCGATGCCCGCATATCTTTGCCGCGCGGGATCAGCAAAGTGGCAGCCGAGCGAGAAGCGCTTAGGATAGAAGGCATTGGATATGCCGAAGCATGGGCGCTGAGCGAGGGAGTTCTGGTGCGAGCTGACCATAGCGAGAGTCAAGGAATCGAGATAGTTGGCTTACCACCAAATAGCAAGACAATTCAACCCAAGTTGATTGCTGGACATTGGTTGACTCCTTTGCCCAATTCTCGACAGGTGGTTGTTAATGCCGACCTGGCGACAGAGGAGGCCGGTATTGATGTGGGGAAAGAGATCCAAATTAAGATCGGCGGGAAAACTCATACGTTTACCGTTGTGGGGATTGTATCGAAGCACATTTTTGGCCCGAGAGTTTATATGGACTATATTTCTCTCACGCGATTAACTGGCCGCCACAACGAGGCCGATGAGATTCGCGTCCTAGCTGAAGAGGGAAAATTGGGTTCCCTGGCAACTCAAGATTTGGTTGCCGAGAAATTACAGGAACGCTTTCGCAATGCTGGATTAAGCAAGCAGAACAGCGTAACCCGCGCTTCTTTCTTTAGTGAGTTTACAGAAGTCTTCAATATTATTTTATTTGTTCTCCTGCTCATGGCTGGTTTGTTGGCATTAGTCGGTAGCCTAGGCTTGAGCGGCACGCTGGGGATAAATATTATGGAGAGGATGCGTGAGATTGGGGTGCTTCGAGCGGTAGGGGCAGCCAATCACGCCTTAGTCAAGATTGTATTGGCGGAAAGTCTTGTGGTGAGCTTTGTTAGTTGGGTGATGGGGGCAATTACTTCGGCTATCTCTAGCCCGATCTTGGCGGCGGTAGTCATTTATGCTGTACTTGAAACTCAAATGAACTTCCGTTATTCTCTTATTGGTTTAGCCCTTTGGTTTGGGGTCATTCTGTTAATTGGGGTTTTCTCCAGTCTGTTGCCGGCGCGCCGTGCAGCCCAGTTACAAGTGCGAGAAGTTTTGGATTACGAATGAGCTCGGTTGACATTCTGAAACACTCATTGCCACATGTTGGGGTTGTTATGGAAACAACATCGCCTACCAAACCGCTCATTCACCTGAAGGGAGTGAGTAAAATTTACCAAACGGACGCTGGTCGCTTTGTCGCCTTGGACAATGTCGATCTGCAAATCCATCAAGGAGAATTTGTATCGATTGTCGGAAAATCGGGCAGTGGAAAGACCACCTTAATCAACCTGATTACCGGTATCGATCAGCCCTCAAGCGGAGAAATTTATATCGATCAAAAGCCAGTGCACCTGCTTAAGGAAAGTGAGAAAGCTGTTTGGCGCGGTTTGACTATCGGGGTGGTTTTTCAATTTTTTCAACTCCTGCCCACTCTGACGGTCATTGAAAATGTGATGTTGCCGATGAGCTTATGTAACCTTTACCCTGGTAATGAGCGGTTGGAACGTGCCTATGAATTACTGAAGCTTGTTCAGGTTGAACATCAAGCAGACCAATTGCCTTCATTTCTATCCGGAGGAGAACAACAGCGTGTTGCTATTGCGCGTGCTTTAGCCAATGATCCGCCAATTATTGCTACCGACGAACCAACCGGCAACTTGGATTCACACACGGCTGAAACGATTATGGCGTTATTCCAGGACTTAACAAGGCGGGGAAAAACCTTGCTCATGGTTACCCATGACCCTGACTTGGCTGCTCGGGCTCAACGCACGATTGCCCTTGCTGACGGGCGCATTGTACGCGCCTAAACTTTGCGCAAACCTTACGCATTTTTTATGGCTTTTCTATTCAGGGGGGATTATAATGTTCGATGAATCGATCGCTGTATTTTTGAAGAGACAATATGTAAGTTTATGAGACGAAGATGGATGTTGGTATCCTAGATTTATTACGCCGAATTGCAACTGCGGAAGCAGAAGTGCGCTTGCTCAACGTTTATCAGGGGATACCGATTGCATTTCCAGCCGCGATTGTTTTTGTCGGACAGAATTCGATTACGGTGAAAACCGAACGTTATCAACTGGTTTGTTTGTATCAAGAGAAACAAACCTATATTCAATATCCCGGCTTCCCGTCGGTCATCCGGGCGCGAGTGGAGCGCATTGAACCGCTAGCTTTGCAGGCTAGTTTATTTGAGTTTGAGTATATGCGTGAGGGTATCGGAGAACGACGTCAGATTCGGGTCTGGCCGAAAGAAGGGGTGACCGGAGAATTACAATTGCCCGATCGAACAGAAACCATAAAGGGTGAATTGGCAGATATCTCTCTCGATGGGATGGGAATTTACCTGCCGGAAAACGAGTATTATATGCACCTATTCCGTCAAGGGCGAAAAGTGGCAATTTCGTTGCGTTTACCTGGTGTATATCAGATTAAACAACCCAAACGCTATGAAAGCAGCAGCGGCGCTGAAATTAATCGGTATGATCGAACACAATTGCGCCTGTCTTCTATTCATACACCCTCGTACGGCAGTGAGCGGGACGATGCTATGGCGATTAAGACGGTTCACTCGCCGGAAATCGAAGTAATTGGAATCATTTCAAATCACTACACGGAGGCGAACACCCATCGCTATCGGATTGGCATTCGCCTCCAACCAAACGAACAATATCGTTCGATTGTTTCCCAGTTTATTTCGCAGCGACAGTCAGAAATCATTCAAGAGATCAATGCGATCTATCGCCTGTTAACCCGTGAAAGCGGTGCGTTGCGCTAGCTCGCTTGACGGCTCATTGCGTCCATTACGGCAACAGCGGCGATATTGACAATGTTGCGCACCTCTTCTCCGGTCTGCAGGACGTGAATCGGAGCACCGATTCCTAGCAGAATCGGCCCAATAGCTTGTGCATTGCCAAGTCTAGCGAGCAATTTATAGGCAATATTTGCCGACTCAAGCGAGGGAAAGACCAATACATTGGCATCCGAAACGCGGCTGAAGGGATAGCGTTCTTGAATAATCTCAGGGCTAACCGCTGTATCGGCTTGCATTTCCCCATCCACCAGTAGGTCTGGGCGGCGTTGACGGATGAGTTCTACCGCCTTCTTGACCTTGAGCGACAAGGGATGAATGGTGCTGCCAAAATTGGAGAAGGATAATAAAGCAACCCTAGGTTCAATACCAAGCTGCTTGGCAAAATCTGCTGCCAGACAGGCAATTTCAGCTAAGTCCTCTGCAGAGGGATCGATATTAACCGTTGCATCTGTGAAGAGATAGGTGCGGTCATTTACGATCATGATATAAACACCGGTGGCGCGCTGAGCGCCTGGCTTGGTGTGATGAATTTGAAGAGCGGGACGAATAACATCCGGGTAGTCATAGGTCAATCCCGAGACAAAAGCATCGGCGTCGCCCATTTTGACCATCATGGGTCCAAAGACGTTGGGGTCTAAGAGGCGTTGACGGGCGTCTTTCAGCGTGATTCCCTTCCTCTGACGTAGTTGGTAAAAGGCTTCGGCATATTCTTCATATCGCTCATAGTGTATTGGATCAATGATTTGGGGCGTGCAACTCAGCCCAAGGGCAGAAATCTTTTCGCAGATGACCTCCGGTCGACCCAGTAGGATAGGTTCGCCAATCTTTTCCTCCATTATTTGGTAGGCGGCGCGGATGATTTTCGACTCTTCCCCTTCAGCAAAACAAATGCGCATTCGCTTAGGGGCTGATTTGGCTTTATTGAGAATATAGTAACGGATTTGTTCGCCCATACCCAGGCGGAAAGCCAGTTGTTGGCGGTATTCTTCGATGTCGATGACTTTGCGGGCAACGCCGCTCTCAATTGCTGCTTTGGCAACGGCGGGTGATTCCCAAAGCAGGACGCGCGGATCGAGCGGTTTCGGAATAATATAGTCGGGTCCAAATTTTAGGCTTTCAAGGTTATAGGCACGCAAGACGCTATCCGGCACATCTTCTTTGGCTAAAGCTGCCAATGCATGGCTAGCTGCGACTTTCATTTCATCGTTGATTGTCCTTGCGCGCACATCCAAGGCGCCACGAAAAATAAAGGGAAATCCCAGCACGTTGTTGATTTGATTGGGATAGTCAGAGCGCCCGGTGGCGACAATGGCGTCTGGGCGTGTTTCCTTTGCCAATTCGTAGCGAATTTCTGGGTCGGGGTTTGACATGGCAAAAATCAGGGGGCGTTCAGCCATGGTTTTGACCATATCGGGTGTCAGAATATCTTTTACCGATAAACCGTAGAACACATCAGCTCCTCGAACGGCATCGCCTAGTGTGCGAGCATCCGTCTCGGCAGCAAAACGCTCTTTATAAGGGTTCATGCCCTCTTGGCGACCTTTATAAACGACTCCGCGCGTATCCACCAAGAGGATGTTTTCTCGCTTTGCGCCAAGCTTCACCATCAATTCTGCACATGAAATAGCGGAGGCACCCGCCCCGGATACAACGATTTTGACTTCATGAATGTTTTTCCCTACCAATTCCAAACCATTCAAGAGCGCTGCACCGGAAATAATGGCCGTGCCATGTTGATCATCATGGAAAACCGGAATATCCAAAAGGGATCGTAACGTCTCTTCGATATAAAAACATTCGGGCGCTTTGATGTCTTCTAGATTAATTCCACCAAAAGATGGGGAGATTGCTCGAGCGACTTGGATGACCAGATCGGGATCGCGACTATCCACTTCAATATCAATGGCATCTACGTCAGCAAAGCGCTTGAAAAGGACAGCTTTTCCTTCCATCACCGGTTTTGCAGCCAGCGCGCCTCGATCACCTAAACCAAGGATGGCTGTCCCGTTTGTTAGGACGGCGACGAGATTGCCCTTGGCGGTATACTCGTAACTGCTATCTGGGTCTTGTTCGATTTCAAGTACGGGGATGGCGACCCCTGGTGTGTACGCTAGAGACAAATCGCGCTGGGTAAGCATGGGTTTGGTTGGGGTAATTGAAATTTTGCCGGGCTTACCCTGCAGCCTATGGTATTCGAGGGCTTCTTCACGGGTGATGGTTGCCATTTCTTTTTTCCTTTCCATGCGTTTGTGTTTACTTTTGTAATTATAACTTTTCCCTAGGGTCTTTCTGGGTGTGCTATAATTTTAGCCATCAATCAGCAGAGTCAGTTCTTTCACTGCATGGAATCAAAACCCGAATCGATACCCTCTACTTTTTCACCCCTGCGCTTAGGGAGTTATCTGCCGCTTGCCTTGAGCCTGATGGTCGTTGGTTGGGGTGGGTTAGCTTACCTAATCTTTTTTACTTTACCCACCCTTGCGATGCGCTGGCTCTTTTACTTTTTAGCTGTCTTGGCCTTTACCGGCACAGCGCTACCTATGGTTGCATTTTTACATCTGCGCTTTCCTGGCAAAACTCCCGTTTCGGTCAGTAGTATTGTGCGCCAAGCTTTATGGGTTGGGGTTTATTTCCCAACCTTAGCTTGGTTACAGATTGCACGAGTCCTGACTCTTGGTTTAGCCATTTTTATTGCTTTGTGTTTTCTGGTGATTGAAGTGGCATTGACTCTGCGCGAGCGCAGTTCGTGGATTACTCCGAAAACAGAGAATGAATGATCGGTTAGACGGGCGACGAAGCCTTCCTGCAGTAGAAAAATTCCTTCAACGGGGGGAGATGAAGCAGTTATCAGAAGTTTATGGGAGACAATTGACGCTTCTGGCAACGCGTGAGGTACTAGATGAAGCGCGACGATTGATCCGCCATAACAATCTGGTTATTACTGAAGACGATCTTGTCCGTGACATTGAAGAGAATCTGATCAGGCGCACAAGCCCCTCGCTGATCCCAGTGGTTAATGCCAGCGGGGTCATTTTACACACCAACTTGGGCCGCGCCCCCCTAAGCCGTGAAGCGATGGAAGCTGCTGTAAAAGTTGCCTGCCGCTACTCCAACCTTGAATATGATCTCGTGAAAGGCAAGCGAGGTAGTCGCCTATATCATGCCGAAAAAATCCTCTGCCAATTAAGCAGCGCAGAAGCCGCTCTAGTGGTGAACAACAATGCCGCAGCGGTTCTTTTGGTTTTGGCTGGATTAGCCAGCCGGCGCGCGGTGGTCATTGCTCGCTCGCAGTTGGTTGAAATCGGGGGAGGGTTTCGCATTCCGGATGTGATGCGTCAGTCTGGAGCTAAATTGGTCGAAGTTGGCACCACAAACCGTGTCCATCTGGAGGATTATCGCTCAGCTCTAGAGCAAAAACCGGCTATGTTCTTCGTTGCTCATCGTTCGAATTTTAAGATCATTGGTTTCACCAAAGAACCGCCTTTAGATGAGATTGCGCAAGTGGCTCATCAAGCGGATATCCCCTTGGTGGTCGACCTTGGCTCGGGAGCGCTATTGGATACCGCAAGTTACGGCTTAGCCCACGAGCCGATGGTGCAAGAAGCCCTTCAAGCGGGTGCGGATTTGGTCTGCTTTTCGGGGGATAAATTGCTGGGCGGGCCGCAGGGCGGCATCATCCTTGGAAAACAGGTGTTGGTTGAGAAATTACGCCGTCATCCGCTTGCGCGGGCGGTGAGGGCAGATAAGGTGGCTTTGGCAGCCCTTTCGGCAACGCTGTTGCATTACCTGAAGGATGAAGCTCTCCAAAAAGTGCCGATCTGGCAGATGATTGCCCTATCGAAAGAGGAAATTAATCGGCGAGCAAACCGATGGAGAGAATGGTTAGCGCAATGTGGCGTGCAGAGCACCGTCATCGACGGGGTAAGCACTGTAGGAGGCGGAAGCTTACCCGGTGAGACGATCCCTACGGCTTTGTTAGCGGTGAAACCACGCCAAGCAGAGCAGTTTCTAAAACAACTGCGACAAAATCATCCCGCCATTATCGCTCGTATTGAGCAGGACAGAGTCGTCTTTGACCCTCGAACAGTGTTCATTGACGAAGAGAGTTATTTACTTGAGGCTATTGCGGCGTTAAGAGGACAAATTGCATGAAAGCAGACCTGGATCGTTGGATGCAAGAAAGTCAAATTGATGTCATCTTTGTGGTTGGTGCAGCGCAACACAATCCAGCCATGGTATATTTCACCGGCCGAGTTCATGTCTCGCAAGCTGAATTCATCAAGGTGGTCGGGAAGGAACCGATTCTCTATTATGCGTCTGCAATGGAGCGTGAGGAAGCAGCCAAAAGCGGTTTGCTCACCCAATCGGTGGATATTTATCAACCACGTCGGCTGTTAGAAGAAGCGAAGGGGGATGCTATCCTAGCGCGGGCATTGCGTTACCAACGGATGCTGCAGGATTCCGGCATCCAAAAAGGGCGCATAGCCATTTATGGCATGAGTGAAGTCGGCCTGGCTTACTCGGTCTTTAGCAAATTATGCCAGCTGATGCCCGAAATTGAGATTGTGTCCGAAGCGGAGCACTCTGTCTTAGGGCAAGTCAGGCTTACCAAAGACAAACATGAAATTCAGCAAATCCAACGGATGGGCGAAATTACCACCGAGGTAGTCGGGTTGACAGCTGACTTTCTTTCTGCTCAAAAGGTACGCAATGGGGTTTTGATCAAGCAAAACGACGAACCCCTTCGTATCGGAGAGGTCAAACGACAGATCAATCTTTGGTTAGCCGAGCGCGGCGCCGAGAATCCGCACGGAACAGTCTTTGCTATGGGGAGGGATGCTGCCATACCCCATAGCGCAGGAGATGACCAGATGATCTTGGAGGTGGGAAAAACAATCGTATTCGACATCTTCCCGTGTCAAGAGCAGGGAGGCTATTATTACGACTTTACCCGCACCTGGTGCCTGGGGTACGCACCGGACGATGTCCAAAAGCTTTATGAGGATGTCAGGACAGTCTATCAGACGGTGGTTAAAGCGTTGCAGGTAAATGGGCAATGCTCATCCTATCAAAAGCTTGCTTGCGATCTTTTTGAAGGACTGGGTCATCCGACGATCCAGTCTAACCCATCCACTGAGGAAGGATACGTACACAGCCTTGGGCATGGAGTGGGCTTACAAATTCACGAACGACCTTGGTTCGGAGCTAACGCAACAGAACAGGACATCTTATCAGTAGGAAGTGTGTTTACCATTGAACCCGGCTTGTATTATCCCAACCAAAACATGGGAGTTCGTTTGGAAGACACCTATACGGTAAAAGACGATGGGAGCATTCAGCCGTTGGTAGAATTTCCTTTTGATCTTGTTCTTCCCTTAAAGCATTCATAAGGTGTGATTTAGGATGCCACAGGTTAGCCAACGTTCACTGTCGAAACCCTGTTATCGCATTTTGGGAATCGAGTCATCCTGTGATGAGACAGCGGCGGCGGTGGTTGAAAATGGGGTGACGATTCTCTCGAATGTGGTTGCCTCGCAAGCTTCCTTACATGCTCCATTTGGAGGGGTATTCCCAGAAGTTGCCTCACGCCAGCATCTGATCACTTTCTCGCCGGTGATAGAACAAGCTTTACGGGAAGCTCATGTGGAATTATGCGAGGTGGACGCAATCGCTGTGACGCGTGGGCCGGGCTTGCCAGGCTCCCTTGTTGTCGGAATGAACCTGGCGAAAGGGTTGGCAATGGTAAGTGGTAAGCCGCTGATTGGCGTTCATCATCTAGAGGCTCATCTCCTCTCGACGGAGTTAATCGGGGAGCCAGAACGTAATTCAATCGCTTACCCGGCGATCGGATTGATTGTTTCCGGAGGGCATACGGAGCTGGTATTAATCGAAGAACCGTTGCGCTATCGCTCCTTAGGGGGTACCTTAGATGATGCGGCAGGCGAAGCTTTTGATAAAGTAGCACGCTTGTTAAACTTACCCTATCCTGGTGGACCTTCTATTCAGATCGCATCAAAAAATGGGGATGCCAACGCTTTTGCCTTTCCACGCGCTTGGTTGGAAGGTAGTTGGAACTTTTCTTTTAGTGGTCTGAAGACAGCCGTGTTGCGTGAAGTCAAAAGACTGGAACGGTTTGCCTCAGGGCTGCCGGTTGAGGATTTAGCGGCTAGTTTTCAGCAAGCGGTAGTTGATGTCTTAGTGGGAAAAACGCTTTTGGCTGCGGAGACATTCCAAGCCAAGAGCATTTTGGTTGTTGGGGGAGTCTCAGCCAACCAAGCCTTGCGGGAGGCCTTTCTCAGCCAATCCTCCTTACCGGTCTTGATCCCTCCCTTATTTCTTTGCACAGATAATGCAGCGATGGTGGCGGTGGTTGGCTATTGGCGCTTCTTGAAAGGGCAGGTGGATGGGCTGGAGATGGATGTATTGCCAAATTGGCCTTTGGTTTCCCTATCAGAAAGCCCTCAATCAACGAGTGGAGGCGGTTTAGTGGTTTTGCCTGACATTTCGGAAAA
>QEXX01000011.1 GCA_003130835.1 Anaerolineae bacterium
CCACCCCCACCCCGACACGCACGCCGCGCCCGACAACCGGCGGAGGAGGCTAATTCTTCTAGGAGAGAGCAACTATGCCGCGTAAACGCGCTTTCTGGGCCATCCTGCAAGTTTGTCTCTTCAGTAGTCTCTTGACTGGGTTGTCGATCAATCGTTTCGGATTGGCGGCCGCCTCTCCGCGCCTTGTGCAACAGGGGGATGAGAACACCGCCCTGTACTTGCCGCTTGTGCTCAAGGACTTTCAACCCGCATGGATCGTCGGGCGAGTGAGCGCTCAAGGTAGTGGAACGCCCCTCTTCCAGGTTCAGGTCTGCTCGCAGAACGGGGAATGCGATCTGACCGATGCACAGGGCAATTATCATCTCATCGTCTCGGCCGGCTGGAAACAATTGACCGCCCAAAAGGATGGATATGCCCCTGCGGTGCAATCGTTGCATGTGCTTCCGAATCAAACGCGTAGTGCAGATTTCAGCCTTATCCCAAGCGATAACTTCCTCGGCGCAGCCTTTCAAGGCACGGTTAGCGATGCGCAAAGCAATGCCCCTTTAGCTGGAGCGCAAGTTTGCACAACACCAACCCAATGCGCCACCACAGGCAATGATGGAACATATACCTTGAACTTGAACGGGTTGGGTCAGTTTGAGTTACGCGCTGAGAAAACAGGCTATAACCCATTGACAAAGAATGTAGCTGCCGTCAATGGACAGACGGTCACCGTTGATTTTGCGCTCTCCAAACAGTGGCAGGGAGCTTGGATCGAGGGCACGGTCATCGATGCCAGCCGCGGCAGGGAAGAGGAAAAAGCCTTGTCCGGCGTCAGCCTTTGCACACAGCTTAATGAATGTGCCGTTTCCGATGCGCAAGGACGCTACCGCATCAACTTAAGCAGTGCTGACTGGCGGGAAGTGACGGCGCAAAAAGCGGGCTTTTATACCGTTGCCAAAGGGATTCAACCGATTGAAGGAGCGGGGGTAACCTTGAACTTTGTGCTTTCACCCTACTTAAGCGGCTTAGTTGCCCGCATCGTCCTTACCTGGGATGCAAGGCAAAATTTCACGCTGCCTGATAATCAAACAATTGAAAACGATTTAGACGCTTATTTGTACATTGAGCACAGCCTTGGAAATCGGGTTATTTATTGGGATGCGGACCAGGACTATTTGAGTAGTCGCCTGTTGTACGATGTGCGCGAAGGATCAGGCCCGGAGACGATCGATATCCTGAAATTTGAACCTAGTAGTCTGCCAACGCGTTATTTCTATGGAGTGCATCATGCCAATTATTTATATTCTGGTAAACAGATTCCCACGCTCAACCAGTTAGGCGCTCAGGTGTGCTTATATACCACGACTGGGGACATCGCCCGTTGTTACACCGCCCCGCCAGGTGAAGAAGAATTTTGGTTCGTGTTCGAAATGGATCAATCTGGGAATCTGTTCGGACGAGACTGCTTGGTCGATCAGATTCCTCAGATTAACGAGGATCAGAACGGCAAACGAGTCGTTGGTGTCAGTTTTCCGAGCTGTCCCTAGCGGCAGAGAGTCCGTGAGAGCACTTTCCTGTTAGGGGATTGTCCGACCGGTATCGTCCTTGGCAGATGGCTGCCTATCAAGGTCGAAAGCGCCAGCGCTCAGAGCTTAAAGCAGCAAAGTCGCGAAAACCGAGAAAGAGGATCGGGGCTGATTTCGCCTGCGCTGAACCCTGCACGTGCAGCACCTCGCCCAAGAACAGCGCATGGTCGCCATCACTAGCTTGTTCCTGCACTTGTAATTCAAAGACGGCTAGCGCCCCTTCGGGTACAAAGGTGTGGGTCAGGCGGCAGGCAGGGCGCAGGGTCACGCCCAGTTTTTGCGCCTTGGCTGTGCGCTTTCCAGAAAGGTAACCCGCCCGCACCACCCAGGCGCGGTCTTGCCAGGCAGGAAAGGCGAGAGCAGCCTCACCAAGCTGGCGCAACAGGGTCAGGGTATGATTCTGACGGTCAATGGCAAGCAGGAAGCGGAACGGCTGTTTGCTCACCGGCGTCCACCAGGCAATGGGCATAAAGTTTTCCCCGACACACAACAGAGCCAAATGCATCGGATAGAAAAAGCTTCGATAGGTTACCATGGGCGATCCTTTTGAAGGAGAGAAGAGGGTTTTAGGATGTTCAGGCACGGTTTGCGAAGAGGGCGGTTCAACGCTGTCTGCTCCTTATGAGCGCGGCGGATGTGGATGAAAATTATAGCATATCACCACCCTCTCAGACCGTCTAGGTTGTTGGCAGGTGAACGTCGGTGCCCTTCGGCTATGCTTCTCAACCCACTTGAGTGTTGGCGGTCGAGGCGTGTAGACAGAAAATACAGCGCGTATCCCAAAAAAGCCTGTCAATTCCCTTGACAATGAGAAAAATTGTATTATATTATTGAATAGTCAATTTTGAATATTCTGAATTGTTCTATGGACGATCGATTGCTTTTGTTGGGTTTGCTGCGCCAAAGTGAGATGCACGGCTATCAACTGTATGAGTTCATCGAGCGTAATCTCACCACCTGCACCAATCTCAAGAAGCCTTCGGCTTATTTTTTGCTAAGCAAGATGGAAGCGGAAGGTTTGGTTGAGGTGCAGGAAACGCGCACAGGCAACCGCCCGCCGCGCAAAGTGTACCGTCTCACGCCTGAGGGGGAGCGATTGTTTTGGCAATCGTTGGAGGAAAATCTGGCTCAATTCATCCCCACCGTATTTGTTGGGGATGTTGGGCTAGCCTTTTTAGATCAGTTACCCTCGCAGCGAGCGCTTGACCTTTTGCAAAGGCGGCAAGCAGCCATGCAAATGTATTTAGCAAAACTGGAAGCCCTGCCACCCCATCGCGGCAGCGCCGCGCTGCTGATCCAGCACCAAATCCATCATGTGCGCAGTGAGCTAGCCTGGCTCGCCTCGCTTATTGCCGATCTTCAAAGTGCAAGCCAGTCGGCCGCGCTTGACGAGAAAGGGCTAAAAGCTCTCGAAAATACTAGGTCTAAGTCTAACCCAAAATAAAAAACAAAAAGGAGGTATCCCATCCATGACGACATCGGCTATCTCTGCTTCATCCGAAAGTGTTAGCGAAAAATTGGATTTTAAGAAAATCTTACCCATCTTTGTCATTGTGTTAATTGACCTGCTTGGGTTGACGATCATCATCCCGCTCATGCCCCTCTATGCCACTGCCTTTGGGGCTTCTCCTGTGCTGATTGGTACGTTAGGAGCAGCCTATCCGGTGATGCAATTTATCGGTGCACCTTTATTAGGTCGCCTCTCGGATCGGTTTGGGCGCAAACCGATCTTGATGCTCAGTCAATTGGGCACCCTGATTGGGTTCTTGATCCTTGGATTTGCCAATTCGCTGTGGATGCTATTTTTGGCGCGCATTCTGGACGGCATCTCTGGGGCGAACATTTCTACTGCCCAAGCTGCTATCAGCGATAGCACCACCGAAAAGACGCGCACGCAAGGTTTGGGCTTAGTCGGCGCTGCCTTCGGCATCGGTTTCATCCTGGGGCCGGTGATTGCTTTTGTGTCGTTAGCGGCGAGTGGCAATAATTATCATATTCCAGCTTTTGTTGCTGCAGCTTTTTCCCTGATTTCGATTCTCCTGACCTGGTTTTGGTTTGAAGAAACACTGCCGAAGGAACTGCGTCAATCCAATAAGCGCAAGCCAGCGTTTACCCTGCAAGCCATGTTTGAGGCTTTGCGTCACCCGGCTGTTGGGTTTTTGCTGGTCTTAATCTTTGCCCAGCAGATCGCTTTTGGTGGTTTCGAACAGCTTCTGGCGCTTTTCACGCTCAATCGCTTAGGCTTAAACGCCTCTGGAAACTCGATTATCTTTGTGTTTGTCGGTGTGATCGTGGTTGCCGTGCAAGGTGGTTTGATCGGTCGCTGGAGCCGCACGTATGGCGAACGTCGTCTGATTTTAGCCGGCTTACTGACTTTAGCGATTGGGCTTTCCTTAACCGCCTTCACGCCCCGCCAACCGATGCCTTCGTACTCAAAGGCTGTCTTGCAGGCTGAACTGCGCGGTTCGGGCACCTTCCGCACCCATGAGAACCCCACGACCCAAAATCTTTCGATTGAAATCCCAGATGATACTCACAAAGGATGGCTGGGCTTAGCCTGGCTTTTGGTTGCCATGGTGCCAGCAGCGATCGGGGGCGGCATTCTGCAACCCAGCATTAACAGCTTGATCACGCAAAAAGCGCTCAAGGATGAAGTCGGCGGATTGTTAGGTATCTCGGCTGCGCTGTTAAGCGCTGCGAATGCGGTGGCACCCTTGATTGGCGGCTTAATCTTTCAAGCTTGGGGTTCTACGGCGGCTTTTTTGGCTGGGGGGCTGCTCATGGCGATCCTTTTTGCCATTGCTGCTATCAAGGTTCGCTAGGCGCTGGATGAGCTTGGGCATTCCGCACCCAATTTGAATCGCAGCACTCGCACAAGCGGTGGGTTTGGCATATCTTCTCCATGCTAGGCAGCGGAGCGCAGCTTGAGATCGCCCCGCTGCCTTCTGCTTTATTGACCCTTGCCGATGAGGGGCAGGTAAGTTTTTATCCCATCTCGCACATCCACCGGGTTGGTCTGGTTTGCGGCGGTGCCATTCCCTAACTGGCTGTATCTACCCAAGCCCCAGCACTTCACCCCTCCGCTCGTGGTTACCGCGCAGGTATGAGCCCCACCTGCAGTGATCGTTTCGACATCATTGGATAGCCCCATCACATCTACTGGTAAATTACGCTGGATGGTTGTCCCATCACCCAATTGACCAGCCGAATTGGCGCCCCAGCACTTGACGCCTCCGCTAGAGGTCAGGCTATTGGTGTGCTCCTTACCTTCCGTAAGTGATAGAAGTGAGCGATAAAAACCCATGGGATATCCGCGATGTACGGGTATTAAGCCTGCTATCGGATCGCAGAGGCGTTGTTGCCAATACTGCTCAGCCCCAAGTCAATCTTGCGAACACTTCAACAGCTCCAGCGCGGCTTGCATTCCTTTTTCTCACATGGAGATAGGATCAGGGCTCCCCTAGGCTTTTATTGTCAGTCTGCCCCACCCGTGATAGATGAATGCAGCGCTGAGAAAACCAAATGCGAGGTTGTTCGTTGAAATGGTCAGGACGAGCACCGTTAACATGGTGACACCATTTCGCCAATTCCAGCGGCTGTTGCGCGCCAGCAGGGCATGTTGAAGTCCGACATAGGCTAACAGAATACCCAGAATTGGGAAGGGGAGATAAGCCAATAGATGAGTCAGGGTCTCGGCAGCAAACAAACCCAACCCCAGAAAAGCCATGCCCAGCATGAGCGGCGCTCCTCCAGTGCGAGCACCTAGGCGCACATGGGCGGTTAGACCGCCACAGCCATGACAAACCGGCACACCGCCCAAGAGAAAGATGAATGCATCATTTAAGCCCATGCTCAGCATCAGACGCCGTTCACTAACCCGCGCTGCCCGCTCTCCGAAATATTGACGGGCAACGTCGGCCGTGGCGTAAATCGAATTGCCCAAACTGAGCGGTACCTGCGGTAAAGCCAGCCAGAGCAATGCTTGCCAGAACTCATTGGCTTTCGGCAGCGTGGGAAGAAAATCGGGAGGAGAGAAGTGCAGGGAGAGAGGGGGGAAGCCAAAATGGAGTGTCGCCAAACTTACACCAAATCCGAAAAGCCCTAAGCAAGCGTAATCTCGCTTCCAGGCGAGCAACAGCGACAGAGCCAGGATGGCAGCAAGGCTTAAGAGCCAATTCCAGGCGAGCGTGATGTTCATGATGGAAAGCGATGAGCTCCAACCGCTGGGAGTTCGAGAGATAAGCCCCCAAGCCGAGCGCAGCAGGAGATAGGCTAACCCCAATTGGATGCCGCGCACGACTGGCTCGGTGAACAGGCGCTGAAACCAACGGTCTAATTTGAACGTTCCCATTCCCAAGAAAAACACGGCATTCCAAAATGCTGCTGCGACAATGACTGTCGGCGGTAAGCCGAGGGCAATTGCCAATGCCGAAACCGACTTGAGCGGTTGTACTGGCAGCGGCAGACGGTAAACCAATGCCGTCAGGAGGTAGGCAAGCCCAATGCCGACAAAGGCAGCACCGGCGTCCATGCCGTTGTACGCAATCAAGGTGAAGACCAGGGGCAGCATGACGCCCAAATCTGCCAATGCGCCGGAAAGCTCACCGAATGAAAAGCGGAAAGCGGGCAGTGGCATCGCTTCAGACGGCTGGGTCGTCAGGTTTTGGTTCATTGGCTAAGCACCCCCATTGTTGACGACAGTTAAGGTTTGCGAAGGTACGAACAGGGTGGATAATGCCACTGGCTCAACGGGAGCATAATACGCTTCGCCGGCACAAGCTCTACACAGCACTTTGCCAGCGAGCAGCACTTGTCGTTCGTTGATAATTTCTTCACCACATCGGTCGCAATTGACCCGTATGCCTGGGCGGCTGAGCAATGTGCTGACGTTCGGATGGAGCTGTATCTCCTGAAAGGTGAACAATTCCTCGGCGGGCATTCGTCCATAACCGATTAATTGGGCAGAATAGGCTTTGGGTTCCTCAGGGGCATAGCGATGCGCTCTTTGGCGAGCATCCCTTTGCGGTGCCAGGCGAATGGCAAGTTCTGTTTCTACATCCACGAAGGTTGCTGCTACTTTGCCATAATCTACAACGCGTAAATTGCGATGTCCCACGGTGCAAGCAGTGACAGCGATCAAGCCGTCACAAAAACAACCGTCGGTCTCGCTGATTACTAGCAGACGGCGGCGGGGAGGGGGTACATCGAGTCCCAAGGCTTGAATCCCTGCCAAAGCCATGCGCACCCCCAATACTTGACGAGGACAAAGGTGACTATGTTGAGCGGCGCTGAGCTGAAGGTATTTTTCAATATCCATGATGCAAACTCCTGATAGGCGTCAAACAGCCGTCTCCGATGAGGAGACGGCTGCATTTGGCATAGAAAAAGCCTTGACAAACGTCTCCTTTCCAAACACGTGGAGGCAAGCAGGTTTCCCGGCTTACCCACGAGGCTCTTGGCGACCTCCGTAGAGCCTCCCTGCGGCGCCCCGCAGGTACGGCTTGCCCACCTTGGCAAGCGCTTTAGGTGAACAAGCTCGGAGAACGGTTGATCGAAGTGGGTTAACCTTCTAAATGATTCTCGATTGCCTCCTTTGCCCAAGTGAGGGCGGCCATGGTGGTCGGAAACCCCAGGGTGGTAATTCCCAGCAAAATGGCGTGTTCGATTTCTTGGGCTGTTGCGCCGGCTTCGAGGGCGCGATGGGTGTGGGATTGCACCGCGCTTTCAGACTTACTTGCTGCTGCCATGCCGAGTTTGATCAATTCGCGGGTCTTCTGCTCCAGAACGCTCACTTTGGCAATCGTCTCGCCAAGCGCTTCATAAGCCTGATAGATTTCAGCGTATTGCTCGCCGAAGTGCCGGTAGGGTTTGGGTAATTGTGACATCATTCCTCCTTTAGCTGGGTGAGATACTCAATGATAGCATCAATTTCGCTATCGGAGAGAGAAAAATTCGGCATCGCAGTATTGGCTTTGATTTTACGCGGATTTGCCAGCCATAAACGCAAGGTCTCCTGATCCAGACGCTGAGCGATGCCGTCTAGAGAGGGGGCTTTCAGCGCGCCTTTTCCATCAATCTGATGGCATTGTCGGCAATTGTACTTTTCCACCAACGCAGCGCCGCTGGCAGGGGAAATCTCAACCCTTTTGGTTAGGTTCAAGAACCAGCGCGGGCGCAGGAATAGGATGCCCAACAAGATTAGGACCGGGATCAAGAGCGAGACCTTGCGCTTCATGGCGGATGACCCGAGATTTGCCTCCCCTGCAGAGCTAGATCACAGGGGAGGCTAGGATGATTTTCAGACTTTCTCGACCTTGACTTTGGTATCGTAAAAGACCGCTGAACCACCGACCAAGTCGGACAGGCTTACGTTTTTCGTCACCGGGTCGGCGCGCATGACGACGTTAGCATGTAAGGGCACCGCGCGGCGGGCATCACCCTTGACCAACTGTCCGTCGATAAAGATGTCGCTGGAGCCGGCTGCCCAGTGTCCAAAGCCAAGCGGGAAGGCAACCACCCCTGGGCGAATCCCTTCGGTGACGTAAGCTTTTCCAACCACGGGGATTTTTCGTCCGTTTTTGACATCCCACACCCCTTCGGGGTTGCTTGCCGAGCTGAGGCGCACCAGATCACCGTGTCGGATGCCTCGTTGACGAGCGTCCTCACTGTTGATCAAAACATAACCCTCGCCTAACACCGACAATAACCAGTAGTTCGAGATGGTGCGCGATTTGGTCATGGTGATTGTCTTGTAGGTGATCAAGTGCAAGTCATAACCGTCATCCTTGATTGCCTGCCCACTGTAATCCAAACCGGCAGGAATATAGGTAGCACAGCCGAACATATGTTCGCCGGTCATGGTATTCACCGCCTTGTAGGTTTTCTCGTGATAGAGATTAATCAATCGCCCATACTTGTTTGCGACCTGATCGCCTTTGTATGCCTTGGCAAAATCTTGATAGCGACCGCCGCGGTTCAAGACATAGACCACGCGCCGCCACAGGCTGTCATCGTTCCCGACAGCCGCTTTCCAGCGTTTCTCGTCGAAGACCGAGGGCGGCAGGAAACGTCTAGCCTCGCGGAAGATGCGCAGTTCTTCATCATCAGCTTCCGGAACTGCGTCTGAACCATCTTCTTTCTCGCCAAAGGCAATATTGGCAACTTCTTTCAGATAAAAGTCTTCTGGGCGAGTGTAGGGAATCCCCTGTCCCAATCCGTTTGGACCAAAACCTGCTAGGTTCAATCTTTCAGCGATGCCGAGCAGCAGGGCTTCAAAGCTCAAGGGAATCTCTTCTCCAAATACCTTGACGGTCGGCCAGTTGGGCAGACTGATGGCTGGTTGGCGCACGTTTTCCACTTTCCATGGTACCGAGGGGTGCGAGCCATGGAACTCCCAGCGTTCTAGATAGGATAAATCTGGGAAAATATAATCTGCGTATGTCGAGGTTTCCCCGACATAAATATCACTGGCGATGATCAGAGGAATTTTCTTTGGATCGGCAAGGATATCGATCACCGTCTGCGCCGCCGGCAAGCTATAGGCCATGCCGTTCATGTAATGCATGAAGATTTTGATTTGATAGGGATAGGCATCGCCCATTGAAGGGATGTCCTCTTGGTAAATATCGGTAGCGATCGGGAACCAGGGGCGCTTGGTCGGATAAGGTTTTTCTGGGTTGAAGAGCGTCGTCTTTTCGTACGCAACCTTGGTACGCAGGATGTCAATCCCGAAGGGCGATAAGGCCCCTTCGATCATGGAGTTGACCGGGAAAGGTTGACCCTTCTTTTCTCCTAAGCGGTTGTAGGTCGAAAGTTTGATTGTTCCGCCAGCATAATCAAAGTTGCCGATCAGCAGATTGAGCGCGTAGTAGGCATTGTTGTTATAGAATCCATTGGTATGTTGGGAAGGCCCACGATGGATATCGATTGCAGCCTTGCGCCCATGCGAGGTGAACTCATGGGCAAGCAGGATGATGTCATCGGCTTTGACCCCACAAATTTCTGCCCATTCGGCGATCGTGTGCTTTTCAGCTTCTTCTCTTAAGATTTGCAGGCTCGATTTCACCTCGAATTCACCCAATTGGGTATTCACCAGCACCTCACCGACTGCTGCGGCAGCTTCGGGATCCAGCGGATCAAACGCAAAGGGCTTGCCATCCATCAGGATCACCGGTACATCGCTGGAGAATTTGGTGCCATCTTTCGCGACATAAACAGTAACTTCTTTGCCTTCAGCGTTGGTTTCCGTTTGAGCTTCAACCAAGCCGATCTCGCTTGCCCGCAGGAAGGTGGTCGGTTTGCCATCCTTAATCTTGACCAACCAGGCAGCATTCGAGTAGTTAGGTTCACCCGCCGCAACAGCAGCAGCTTGATTGGCGATGGCAAGATAGTTTTTATTATAGCGTTCATTTTCGAAGATCCAGCGAATCATCCCCATGGCGAACGCAGCATCCGTGCCGGGCTTGATCGGCACCCACTTCCAAGCACGAGCAGCTAGCTTGGAGAGACGCGGGTCGATGACGGCAAATTTGCGTCCATCCACGCTGGCTTGAGTGGCTTTTGGCACCCGCTGGGGCGGCCCATAGTTGGCATCGTAGAGATTCACGCCGGCGTAGATAACAAACTCACTGTTGCCGGTATCCGCTTGCCAATAGAACTTATCGCCGCTGTCGAACTGTCCTGTTTGAGGATTCCACTTCGAGCTCATTTGCTTGCCGGTGAAATAAAGTGACCCTTGGCAGATGGTGGTGTGACCGTTGTAGTTCAAGGAGCCAAAGGCTTGCCCTACAAACCGTTTGACCAAGTCCTCCCGTCCGTTCTTCATGCGGCCCCAAACAAAGGCGAATTGGTTGTTTTTAGGACCGAGATCAGGATGTTCGGGATCGATCAGCTTGTCCAAATGGTCCTTGAAGTCTTCCTGGAACTTCTTGACCAATTCCTTTTTCTTCTCGGGGTCTTTCTCATCCCAGATGGCCTTAACCGCCGCACCCATTTGTTTCATCAGATCGGGATCTTTGATGGCATACAGGTCCTTAAAGCCTTCGACTTTTCCTTCGCCGAAGAGATCACCGCCGTTGACGATCTCATCGATTGCCTGTTCGAACGAGATGGTGACCCACTGCCCTTCGCCGCGCTTGGTGCCGGGTTTGCGCTTCAACACGCTGACCAAGCGGTAGGGATCGTAAACGGACTGGATGCCAGATTGACCTTTGGGGCAGAGCCCACCCTCGATGGTTGCGGCTTCTTTGACCGGGGTCTGGTAGGAAATATGCGGCCAGAGAGTCCATGGGCTATAGGGGTTGCCATCGATTTTGGCTGCAATCCCTTCGTAGAGTTTTACCTTGATTCCACATCCGGTGTTGCACTGCAAGCACACTGTGTAGATTTGATTTTCGGGCTTTGCTTCGAAGAACTCGGTGGATTCACTCAGGTTGAGCGCTTGCAAGATGGCTGCGCGGCCTTGCGGTAGGTTGCCCAAGACGGCGAGCGTTCCACCGGCGATACCGCTGATCTTGAGAAAATCTCGTCGCGATAGCGTCTTTTTGGAGTTAGCTGATTCGGGGTTGGTCATGTCACGCCTCCTTTGGAGTGGTGGAGAAAAGATTGAGTTTTTCACTGCCGATCACGAAACCCAAAATGGCTATGCCGATGGTTCCGCTGGTCACTGCCCATTCCATCAGGCTAGGGAAGTAGTTGAAGGTAAGATGCGGCCCGCTAAAAGCATGGACAAGGGCTTCCAGCTCCGGCACGGTTAAGGCGGGGAAGATGATCAAGCCACGGGCTACGGCATAGCCAGACAACAATAAGATGCCCATCCAAGCAGCCCAATGATTGTGGGTGGCATACTTCCGTTGAACAAGGAAGAAGAGCGGGATCAGCGATCCAATCAAAACTTGCATGATCCAAAATGCCCACCAATACTCACCGAACAACACTTGGCGCACCGCTTGGACGTTCATGGGCACGTTGCCGTACATGCTCTGCGAATAATCTGCCCACATAAAATAGAATTTCACCACCAAGAGCACAACGCTAGCAATGCTCAAGACCCACAATTGTTGCGCTCGGTTTTCATCGTCTTTGCGGCCAAAGAAACCGATTGCAGCAAGCATCATTGCCGCGCCCGAGGCAAGGGAGAAGACCGGAAACTGTACCGGGAACAGCCCGACATGCCAAAACGGGCGCGAAGCATTGACCCCTAGCAGGGCGCCTACTGCGCCAGAGATAAAGAAAGAGAGAACCAATCCCACAACCATCAATGGCTTTAGCCAACGACTGTCGGGTTGTCGCGTGGCTAACACAAGGGCAAGCACACTGATTATCCCAAACAAGGTGTATCCCCACACCATCTGGAAGAGCAACGAGAACGGATTCCCCTGCAGGTAGACTTTCCAAACGCGAAAGAGGTGTCCGTTATCCAAGCCGATCGAGATCAGCGCGGCTACCAGACAAACCAATGAGCCCCACAAAGCTACTCGACCGGTGCCCTTGAAGATCTTGATGTTGAAGAGCAGATCCAGAGTTGCGATCATAAACCCACCTGCGGCAACGCCGGCAAAGAACAGATACATGGCAACCCAGAGTCCCCAAACGACATAAGAGCCATAATTGGCGTTTTGGTGACCATGGGCAAATCGGTCGTAAAAGCCCCATAAACCGAAGAGCAACGTTACTCCACCAACCAGATAAGCAAGTTTCTTAATCATGGCTGCCTCCTAGACAAGGTAATAGACGCGTGGCTCGGTGCCAAGGTCTTCTTTAAGTCGCATAACGTTGGGTTTAGCGATCAACTCGCTGACCAACGAGTCGGGGTCGTTGGCATCCCCGAAAAATGTTGCCCGGCCAATGCAGGTAGTCGTGCAAGCCGGTAAGATGCCTTCTTTGATGCGATGTAAACAGAAATGGCACTTGCGCACATTCCCAATCGGCGATTCTTCTTTTTTCCTTTCCCGCCGTTCACCATATTCAAATGCTGCGCCCGCCGTCTCATATTTTCCGGCCTGGCTGCTGCCTAACATCATTGGCAGTCCGTCAACCGTTTTGTCGGTGTAGTTGATCCCGAAGTCGAATGTGCGGGAGGCATACGGACAGGCGCTAATGCACGCCCGACAGCCGATACACTGATCGTAATCCACCACAATCACCCCTTCTTCATTGGTATATGTGGCATGAACCGGGCAAACTGGAGTGCAGGGGGCGTTCTCACACTGCATACACGGTTTGGGTAAAAAACGATAGGTGACATGCGGGTATTTGCCGAGCTCTTCAGTCAACACCGGGCGATAAACCACACCTGGGGGCAATTTGTTTTCAGCCACGCAGGCAATGGTACAGGCATGGCAACCGATGCAACGACGCAGATCGATCACCATTACCCAACGCCGTTCAGCAGGAGTCTTCTGCAAAGCTCGCTTTAGCTCGCGCTCCATGCGTACCAGAACGTCCTCTTTTGCCAGAACGTCGTGTTCAGCAGCCTGGATGTGCGGAGCATTTTCCAAAGCTGGCGCAATTATCCCCGCAAAAACTTCTGAAGCGACCTTGGATAAGAGAGCTGCTTCCTGGGGTTCGCTCATAGGACTTCTCCTTTCTCAATGCTTGAGTGAAATAAACTGGCTTACATATCCATCTATACTATAGGATAAGAAAGAGGAAACGCATAGCAGGAAATGTTTGACACTCTCCCCCTCTTTTGTCAGGGAAAACCTGACAAGGGTCCTACTCGGCTGAGATGATTCCTTTGCTCAAAGCAAAGCGCACCAGCGCAGCACGACTGGAAAGTCCTAGTTTTTCCATCCCGCGCGCCCGGTAGGTTTCGATCGTCTTAACGCTTAAGGCAAGTTGATCGGCGATCTCTTGAGCTGTGTAACCATAAGCGACCAGCCGTAACACCTCTTTCTCGCGCTCGCTGAGCAAATCCCACTGTTCAAGGTCGGTGGATTGCGAGGGAGGCAGGATATCTTCTAGCAAACTGCGCGTCATCGAGGAGTGAACGTATATCTCGCCCTGCATCACAGCCTGAATCGCCGATAGCAGTTCAACGTCGGCGGCTTTTTTCAAGACATAGCCGCTGGCACCATTTTGCAAAGCCTGACGGAGGTAATGCACATCATCGTGCATGGTGAGAATGAGGATACGCGCCTCAGGTGCCCGCTTACGCAAAAGCCCAATCGCATCTAAGCCGTTTAGGCCGGGCATGCTAATGTCCAGCAAGATCAAATCTGGCTGCAATTCTTCGGCCAGGCGGAGGGTTTCCAGACCGCTTTCGGCTTCACCGACGACTTGCAAATGGGCTTCCTGCGAGAGCAGCAGGCGCAAGCCGGCGCGCAGAACCGCATGATCATCCGCGAGCAATACCGTAGTCTTCGAGTTCATTTTGCATTACCTTGGAAATCGGCAATTGAATGTAGATACTGGTGCCGCGTCCGATTTCGCTTTCGAAGGTAATTGTTCCCCCCAGAAGGGCAGCTCGTTCTTGCATACCGGCTAAGCCCAAATGCGCTTGAGCAGTATCGCTTAGCCCAATCCTGGAAATGTCAAAGCCGATGCCATCGTCTTCGATTACCGCCACCAGCTCCTCGCCGCGTTGCTCAATCAACACACTGACATTGTGCGCTTGGGCGTGGCGGGCAACGTTGGTCAGTGCTTCTTGGATGATGCGATAGAGCGCTGTTTCGACCACATCGGGCAGGCGCTCCTGGGACACGTGGTACATCAGGTCAATGGCGATGCGATAGCGCGTCTGCCATTCCTTGACCAGGCGTTCCAGGGCAGCGCGCAAACCCAGATCATCCAATAGCCGCGGACGCAATTGCATAGCCAAATCGTGCACTTCTTCCAACGTTTGAACGGCAATCTGGCGCAGTTCACGCGCCTGCAATTGTGTCTGAATGTCGGCGCACCCGCTCTCCATCACTTTTAGCCCCATGATCAAGGAGGTCAGCGTTTGCGAGGTGCTGTCATGCAACTCGCGGGCAATGCGCTTGCGTTCGTCTTCTTGGGTGACGATGACTTTCTCCAGTAATTGACGGCGCAAGAATTCCCGCTCGCGACGGATTTCCTCGGCTTTGGCTAACTCACTGACCATTTGATTGAAGGCAGTGGCAAGCTCACCGATTTCATCGTTTGCCCAGCGTTTGACCCGCTTGGTGAAATTGCCTTGCGCTACGGCTTGGGCAGCTTGAGCTAGATCAAGGATCGGGCGGGTCAAAATCCAGGTTAGAAAAGTGGCTGCGGTGATGCCGATCAATGAAACCAACGCAGTGGTCAGGAGCAGTTGATTGGTGATGGTTACCAGCATTCTCCGTAAGGAAGCATCCGAAAGCCCAACTCGGGCAGTCCCTACCTGTCCTTCCAAGATCGGCACAGCGGTATCCCAGACATATCCCTGGTTGGTGGCAAGCACGAGGGTGTGATGATGGGCAGTTGGTTCGATTGGGTTTACAGCGATCAAGTCCACCGGAAAAGTTTCCCCATACGTCGAGGCAAGCACTTGACCGTTGGTGTCCAGCAAGAAAGCATAAGCGACATTTTGATTATTGGCTTTGGTTTCTTGTAAGAGGCGATGTAGGGCAAAGAGATCGTTAAGCAGGATCAAGTCCGTTGAGCGGGCAGCCAGGTCGCGGGCTACCGATACACTTTGTTCAGCCAGTTGCGCAGCCATCGTGCGGGTGAGCGCCTGACGGACTTGAACGGTAATTCCCAAGCCAAGCAGGATCACCAATCCTAAAACAATGCCAAGGATCTTCGAGCGGACGCTTACTCCGCCGGCAATCTCCCAAAACCGTTGGAAGAGCATTTGAAGAGAAGGATGAGCTTTCATCGGAATCCTACCAACCTTAACGCGTTGCGTTTAGGTTACTGAGTAAATCGCGCACGCTTTGATAGGCGCTATCCTCGATGGGGACGAAGCGATCGACACCGATAGCCTTTAGGGCTGCCTGCCCTTGCGCATCTTCGTGCAGGGATAAGAAAAAGTTCTGCAAGTCGAGCTTTAATTGTGGTCGCAAGGCTGGGTTGACCACGACTGGGGGGATGCCAAACGGCGGCGAACGGTGAATCACGCGTGTCTTTTCCCCAATGGTGGCATCGCGGGCAAGGAAAAACTCATACACCAAACTGTCCACCGCGGCTCCATCGGCGACTTTATTGGCAACAGCCAGGATGGCTTGATCGTGACTGTAGGTGAAGAAAACTCGCCCAAAGAACTCATCCGGTGTGCTGCCTTGCTGCATGACGAGATAGGTAGGGTACATGCGCCCACTCAGCGAGATGGGATCGGTAAAGGCAAACACCTTACCGCGTAGATCGGCAATGCTGGTGGCAGAGCTGTCGCTCGGCACCAGGAGCAGGGAATAATAAACCGTTTCCCCTTTGACCTGTGGAGCAACCAATAACTCCATGCCGAATTTCTCAGAGCCGGCGATATAAGCGCTGGTGCAGACGAAGGCAACATCCACTTGACCTTGCTCGAGGAGATCGTTGATTTCTAAATAGGTGCGCCGTTGTACCAATTCGATTGGGCGGTTCAGATGGCTTTGAAGGGATTCCAGCAGTAAATTATAAGATTCCACGGTACCCTGCGGCGAGATCACCGCAGCAACTGCTACGCGCAACGGGGCAACTGCACTGTTCAGCGGTGTTGGCAAGGGAACGCGTTGTTCGAGATCGACATACGCGGCTGCGGGTAGGGATAGCGTACCACTGCAAGCTGAGTTAAAGCACAGCAAAAACATGAGAACCCATAAAAGTCGTCGTTTCATCGCTGCCTCTGCCGATTAATGATACCCTATTTTTGGAGGGATAGGATGAAAATCATCTGGCTTTGTCAGCAGGAACGTTCGCCTGGTGAACTCGATCTTCTTTCAATCCTGCTGATATTGGGGTGTTTCCATCAACGCCAACCAAACTTTTTTGTGGTCAGCTTTCTTTTTGATGCAGGTTTCTTTGAGACGGATAGCGGAGGGGAATCCGTGCAAGTCTAAATCGGTCTGGGTTTCCCATCATCTTTTTTTCAGGCTTCAAGGAACTTTGAGAAAGGGAGAACGCAACCCGCATCCCTTCTAAAAAAATGAGATAAAATCAACAAACCTGCTTTTCCTGCTTATGAAAACTGTTTCCTGTTTCGCTGGTCCGTCCGAGTCCTTGTTATCCCTTTCGACAGCCCTGTTCCCTCTTGTCCTGAGGTTGTTCGGGTCAGGGGCTTTTGGATTGCTTGCCATTGGAGGCGGCTGGAAGCCAATCCAAAAATTCTTTGCCTTCTGGGTACGGCGCCTTTCAAGCCTCACCCCGATTGCCCTGTTGTTGGCGCGGGTTTTACCTCCTCTAGATCGCTGGTGGTTTCGGATGAGCAAGGGACGGCAAACGCTCACCGGTTTGCTCGCCGATGTACCGGTGGTGATGGTCACAACGGTTGGCGCCAAGAGTGGCAAAGTGCGTCAGACGCCGCTGTTGCCCATCCGTGATCCTGACCGCCCAACTTGCCTTGCTCTGATCGCGACCAATTTCGGCCAGGAGCGGTATCCGCAATGGTACTTTAATCTTAAAAAACACCCTCAGGCACAGTGTGCGATGCACGGCGAGCAAAAAGCTTATCTCGTCCGAGAGGCAGAGGGAGAAGAATATCAACGGTATTGGCAGCTTGCTGAGGCAACCTTCTTCGGTTACCGCGTCTATCGTCAGCGCATCCGCAGCCGGCACATTCCTATCCTGATCCTTGAACCGCTGGACAGGGAGTGAGGAAAGGCTCGGCTAACTGGCGTCCCAGGGGGCAACATCACGGTCTGGAGCGGCTCGAAGCGACTCCTGAATCGGTTCTGCCAGCTGAGGCAGGCAGTCGCCAACGGCAGCTAGCAAACCGAAGCAGCCGGTGATCATCATATCCCCAAACGGGGCGGCAAAATAAGGCCGTAACGTGGAGGCCTTCATCATCTTGCGCCGTGGTCCGGTGACCGCCACACCAAAATCGCCCTGACTTAAGTCAATCGGCTGACCGTTATAGACCAGCGCTCCATGCCCCATATCATCGAAAACATCCGCATGGCGTAAACTTCCATCGGCAAGACGAACGAGCAAAGAGTCCAATTTGACAAGGTCGAGTAAACCGGTATGGTGCTCGAACAAGCCCTCGATGCCCTGTTCCCCTAGGCGGAATGCCAACGTATGAAAATTGCCCACATTGGCAATCAGCAAGGGGCGGCGTTCGGCGACAATGGGATCGAACAAAGCTCCCAGAACCGCCGCCGGTGCCGTATCCATCACCACCAGCGGTGCATCTACTCCCGCCGCAGAGGCTGCCACCGCTTGTAGGCGGGTCAGGATGGCTGGGATTTGATCGGAAAGGTAGGCAAAGGCGCTCAAGCGGTTCGTGGCGCGCAAGCGTTGGTCTAGGTAATCGAAGCGAAATTGGCGGTCGGAAACCTGTGGCGGCGCATCGCCGTGATCAAACACGGCTACAGCCACGGCGCTGAGGTCGTTTAGGTCAACCCCAAAAAGGCGGAAGGCTTGTTCGATCGCGCGGAAGTCAAAGTCTTTTAGTTCGATGCGCTGTACCATAGGCGGTAATGCTTTGATTTCATCTTCGGACAGGAGCTGAATCCCCATTTGGCGGATGGCTTCGAGGTCATCGTTAAATGAGCGCGCTGCAGCAGGAGTGGCATACACTGGGTAGCCTGCCCGCAAATGGTCTTCAACTGCCCAGTGTGAAGGCCCGCCGCCCATCATCACGCCATACAGGGCAATCGCCTCTCTGCGCTGCGTACAAGCCTGCACCCTACGCCGCACCATCATGGTTGGCGAGGGCAAGATTAATTTATAACCATTTTCGATATCCAAACGGGAGTCGTACAGGAAAATGTCTTGCGTGCCAGTGCCGATATCTACCGTTAAAACTCTCATGGGTTCACTCTCTGCCTCACAAAATTTACTAGCCAAGTCGATTGATTAAAAAGGTGCAGTGCTTATTATAATCACTCCCTGCGGGCACGGCGCAGGTAGAGCCAGCATCTCGAAACCCGCTGGGTTGAGCCTGCCGAAACCCGCTGGGTTGAGCCTGTCGAAACCCGCCACTGGGTCTCGATACGGGCTGACGCCCTACTCGACCCGCAAGCCTAAAGCGGGTTGAGCTTGTCGAAACCCGCCACTGGGTCTCGATACGGGCTGATGCCCTACTCGACCCGCGGAACGCCAAAGCGGGTTGAGCCTATCGAAACCCGCCAATGGGGTCTCGGTACGGGCTGACGCCCTACTCGACCCGCGAACGCCAAAGCGGGTTGAGCCTGTCGAAACCCGCTGGGTTGAGCCTGTCGAAACCCGCCCAAAGTCCACCACTTTGGCACGCTGAAATCGCAGACTTCTGCATGAGAAGAGTCTTCCTTTTCAGGTATACTTGAGTAAAATCGTACGTGTAGAGGAGAACGATGACGAAATTGGATGACGAACTACGGCGTTGGGAGGCAAACACCCTCCAGCCGACCCTTAACCGCTTTCCAGAGCGCAAGCCGGAGTTCACGACTCCCTCCGGTATCCCGATGCCGCGCTTTCTCTTGCCACCTTGTGGTGAGGAGGAATACCTCGAAAAGCTCGGTTTCCCCGGCGAAGCTCCTTTCACACGCGGTATTCAACCGACCATGTATCGCGGGCGTTTCTGGACAATGCGCCAGTATGCCGGTTATGCCACGGCAGAGGAATCCAATCGGCGCTATCGTTATCTGCTTGAACAGGGTCAAACCGGTTTATCGGTGGCGTTTGATTTGCCTACTCAGATTGGTTATGACGCCGATGACCCAATTGCCAGCGGCGAAGTTGGGAAGGTGGGTGTCTCGATTTCGTCTCTGCAAGATATGGAAACGCTGTTTCGCGATATCCCGCTCGATAAAGTCTCGACCAGCATGACCATCAACGCCCCGGCTGCCATCTTGTTGGCAATGTATATCGCTGTTGCCAAGAAACAGGGTGTGGACATCCACCAACTGCGCGGCACGATTCAAAACGACATCCTCAAGGAATATGTGGCGCGAGGTACCTATATCTTCCCACCCAAGCCCTCGATGCGTCTGATCACCGATATTTTCCGCTTCTGCCATCAAGAGGTGCCGCACTGGAATACCATTAGCATCTCTGGCTATCACATCCGCGAAGCCGGCTCGACCGCCGTTCAAGAGGTTGCCTTTACGCTCGCCCATGCCATTACCTATATCGAATCGGCCATCCAAGCCGGCCTCGATGTGGATGAGTTTGCCGATCAAATCTCGTTCTTTTTCTGCGTCCATAACAACTTTCTAGAAGAGATTGCGAAATTCCGTGCTGCCCGGCGACTATATGCCAAGATCATGCGCGAACGGTTTAAGGCGCAAAACCCTCGCTCGTGGATGTTGCGCTTTCACTCTCAGACGGGCGGCTCGACCCTCACTGCGCAGCAGCCGCAAAATAACATCGTGCGCACCACGCTTCAAGCCCTGGCGGCTGTCTTGGGCGGCACGCAGTCCTTACACACCAACAGCATGGACGAAGCTCTCTGGCTGCCGACCGAATCGTCGGTGCGGATTGCGCTGCGCACCCAGCAGATCATCGCCTTCGAGTCAGGGGTGGCTGACACGATCGATCCCCTGGCTGGCTCCTATCTGATCGAGTATTTGACCGATGAGATCGAACAGCGCGCCCAAGCCTATCTGGAGCGCATCGACTCGATGGGAGGTGCCCTAGTCGCTATCGAACAAGGTTTCATCCAGAACGAAATTCAAAACGCTGCCTACCAAGCTCAGATGGCAATCGAACGCGGCGAACAAATTGTTGTTGGGGTAAACCGCTTTCAAATCGAAGAAAAACTCGAATTGGAGCGTCTCAAGGTTGACCCGTCGATCGAAATTGCCCAACGCCAACGCCTGGCAGAACTACGCGCCAAGCGAGACAATGCCCGCGTTCAGGAATTGTTAACGCAATTGGAATCCATTGCTCGCGGTGAGGGAGCACTCATGCCGCTCTTCATCGAGTGCGTTGAGAACGATGTCACCCTCGGCGAGATTTGCAACACCCTGCGCCGGGTGTGGGGTGAATATCAACCACCGCAATTTTAGGAGGCTCTGATGCCCACCATTCGCAAAATCAACCATTTAGCTGTTGTCGTCTCCGATATGGAAGCTGCCCTAGCCTTCTGGAGAGATGCATTGGGCATACCGCTGGCAGAAATTCGCGATGTCCCTGCCGAAGCCGCGCAAGTTGCCTTCCTGCCCCTTGCCGAGGCGGAGATCGAGTTGGTGCTTCCCACGCAGGAAGAGAGTGGGTTGGCGAAATATCTCGCCAAACGCGGGCCTGGCATGCACCATCTCTGTCTTGAAGTGGATGACTTGGTTGGGATGTTGAATCAGCTCAAAGCCAAAGGCATCCGCTTGATCAACGAAGAACCCCGCCGCGCTGCGGACGGCAAGCAGTACGCCTTCATCCATCCTGAAAGCACGCATGGGGTGTTGGTCGAGCTGTATGAAATGCCTGCCTCTTCAGAATAATCCAACCTCCCTTGAAAGCGAAGCGTTCCATGTATCTCCTGTCTGCCTTGCTTGCCATCCTGGGAGGAGTCACTTACCATCACTTTGTCAAACGCATACCGGCCAGCATTCATCCCATTGTCTCGATTGTGGGCATCTATGTGGGGGTTTTGGTGTTGAGCGGCCTGCTCTTGGTTTTATTTCCCCCGGCAGAAGGTTACCGTCACCATTTCCGCCAAATCACTTGGGTGCAATTTGCCGTTGCTGTCTCGGTCTTTTTGATCGAGCTGGGCTTTGTCCTGATGTACCGTGCTGGTTGGAACTTAAGCACCGGCAATTTGGTAACGGGTGTATTCATTAACCTCCTTCTTGTTGGATTGGGCTTGTTCCTTTTACGCGAGAAAGTGAGCTTGATCAACGCTATTGGCATTGCCCTGTCGATCATCGGGGTGGCAATGATCAGTTACCGCCCGTAAAGTCCATGGCTGATCGGGCAGTGGAAATGCTAAAGACGAAGCAAAGAATCAAGCTGTCTGCCCGGCGGGGCATTTGACCTCGCCTTTGCAAATCAACATTTGAGCCATCGTGATCAACGAACGAAACCAAAAAGACCGGGAGATGGGAAGATGAGCAAAGCGCTTTTTCAGCAAAAGACCGAGCGAAGGTTTCCCGTGCACGGCTGGATCGGACTTGCCCTCACCCTGCTCTTTTGGGGACTGAATTGGGGGTTGAGCGGCTTGCGCACGCATGTCTTGTTTTTTGGCTTGTGGCTGGGTTTTTGCCTGACGATTGACGGGCTGACCGTTTGGCTCAGGGGGAGTTCGATGATCCGCCGTAGTTGGCGTCGCTTTGTTCTCTTGTTTGTGCTCTCTGCGCCGGTGTGGTGGCTGTTTGAGTTCTTCAACGAACACCTACAGAACTGGCATTATCTCGGAACCGAAACGTTTACGTCGTTTGGGTTTCGCATTTGGGCAACCTTGAATTTCACCACCGTCATCCCGGCTGTCTTTTGCGCTGCAGAATTGGCGGCCGGCTTCGGTTGGATTCAACGGTTGGGAGGCGGCCCGGTGATTCGTCCCACCCGTCAAACTACCTTGGCGTTCTTTATCGCCGGTTGGGTGATGCTGGCATTGTTGCTGATCTGGCCGCGCTGGTTTTTCCCCTTCGTGTGGATTTCGGTGTATTTCATCTTGGAGCCGATCAACGTTTGGCTTGGCAACCGCAACCTGGCGCAATGGACGGCAAAGGGCGATTGGCGCCCGGTAGTTTCTCTGTGGGTTGGCGCCTTGATCTGCGGTTTCTTCTGGGAGCTGTGGAATTATTATTCTTATCCAAAGTGGATATACACCATTTCTTATGCCGACTGGTTGCGCATCTTCGAAATGCCCTTGCTCGGCTATGGGGGCTATCTGCCGTTTGCTTTAGAACTCTACGCAATGGCTCATCTGATAGTCGGCTTGCTAGGAAAAAAGGAACTGCATCTGGTAGCAATTGAACCGGTTGCTCCAGCCGCAAGCACAGGCTAATCTCATGCTTTGACGTGCACCTCGCCCACGATTTTACGTGCCGTGACGCTCCCTGCTAAAAGATCCCTTCTCCTGACACCTTTTTCGTTGGGCTAATCTACCAATGGCGCGATGCCAGCCAGCAAAATCGCCAGCGCAAACTGCAATAAGAACAAAACCGCCAGCACATAAGCGATCGAGGTCAGGATGGGATTCTCGGATTGACGGGGCAAGGCTTGCCCTTCGGCAAGCAAGCGCAACGCCCGAGCGGTCTGTTTGGCAAGCGTGCTGATGGGCTGTGTGCTCCCACCCACCCAATACCATTCGCTGTGCGGGTCGGGGACGACGAGCCGTTGTCCCTCGAAGGTTTGCCACCACCTTTGTCCATCCGACGCAGCAGCTTCAAGGGCTTGGGCAGAAAGCACCAACGCTTTTGCCTGTTTTAATGACTCTGCTGAGGCTTGCCCGTTGTCCTCTAGCCAGAAAACTGGCAAATGGGGGGCTTCCTTTTGTAGCACGTCTGCCAGCTCTTTGGCTAGCTGGCTGTCTTTGGCTAATCCAATGGCTACCGGGAAACCGGCTTGCCGGGCGGCTAACGCTGCGGCTGCCAAGCGCTGATCGCGCCGTAAGGTAAGAATGTAATAAATCAGCACTGTCAGGAAAATCAACGACAACCGCAAGCGCAGCAAACTCTCTAGGGCTAGAGTATCGGAGGGCGTTCCCAAAACGGCGCGCAGGATTTCGAAGAAAAAGCTTCCGGTAGCAAACATTGTCCCCACTACACCGACAAAAATCCATAAATACAGCGTCCCCCTGCGCACCAAGGATCGTCGCGCATAATCGCCTGCTTCCCCCTCCTGGGTAGCTTGCCTTTGAAGCGGAAGCCAATAGCGAAGCCAAACCGGAACGGCGATAAGGAGGATCGCCAAAGAGGTACTGAGTTCCGTTCTTCCGCTCGTGCTGAAATAGGTCTCTGCACCGAAAAGCTGGTTGACCACAAAGCCTAGTAAGCGGCTGCTGCCGAGCAGGATCGCCAGAAAGGCGACACCTGCTACGACAGTGGAATGAACGCGCTCCATTGCTGCTTGCAGGAGAGGGGGTTGGCGATTGTGGACGGCCTCCTGCCGTTGTCTCCCATACCAACCCCAAACAACGCTGGTGGGGATGCCAAGCGCAATGGCAGGCCGCAGGGATTGAAGAATCGCAGCAATTCCCCAACCTTCGCCGAAAAGCACGCGAAAGATCACTTCACCGATCTTGCCCACCTGATATAAAGTCAGAAACATAGCCAGCCAGGTAGCACCGTACAGAAAACCAATCCGCAACCAAGAAGACGCTTCGGCGCTGTCTTGCAGGGAGTGATCGACCAGGCGTTGCGTGTACGCCCAGATTGGCAGCCCGATGGCTAGGAGAGCTAGCCCGTTGGCAAGCAGGGTGGCGGCAGGAGTCCCCAGCACCTGCGGTGAGAGCAAAAGATAATTAAACAACTGCCGCACACCGAATACACTCAAAATCAGGGCATAAGCCAGCCAGAAGTAACGGTACAAGCGGCGCGCATCGGCGTAATTCTCAAGTAACTTGGCTTGGTCTTGCTCGGTGAGTTCTGGACAAACCTCGCCGCTCCAGTTCTGTTGATTGCGGCGATACAAGTAGGCTGCAAAAAGCAGATTTATCGCCACCGCGACGGCGTTATCGACAAGGGTTTGCTGGCCTCCCAATAGGGCTTGTTGGCTGTCCATACCAAAGGCTTGGGTGAGGCTGCGGCTCAGAAAGGCAAGCGTATTTTGGGCGGCCGGCAGGAAGGTTGCCCCCAAGGCAACATAAAAAAAGACGGCGCGCAGGCGCGACCGCGCTTCATCGGCATTTTGAGCCGCCGTACTTTGCACTGCCCGCCAGTGAATCCAAAAGACCGGCAAGCCAACCAGGATAAATGCTAGAGGGGCTGCCAGACGATCGGCAGTAGCTCCCAGCAACCCCGGAGAAAAGACGGTGCGCATCAAACCGATTCCCCCCCAAATCACCGTCTCAAGGCTGACCAACGTTACTGCATAAAAGTAAAGCCGTCGAATGGTCTGCATGGTCTGCCTCCTCAGTCTTGTCCTGCCGGGACGGGGATCGGTTCAGGAGGAGCAACGGCTGGGTTATACCAGTCCCAACTCCAATACGGATAGGGCATACTTTCCAATTTCCATTTGCCATTTTGATCTCGGCGCAAGGTTGCCTGCCAATTCTCGGTGAAGGAATTCCCGAAGGGGTCATTGGCGTTGCGGATCAAGAACAAATCCACCGTGGCAATTTCATCATCTATGGTGACCTTGCCCAGCTCTAAGCTGACCGAGCGGGGGTCGAGTTGAGAGGTGAGGAAGGCTTGGCGAAATTGGGTTTCGTCGGGCTTGAATTCGCCTTCCTTCAAGTAGCTATAGGCTTTGGAGTAATCCGCTTTGAGCAGGGCGATGACATAATTGCGCACTACCCCGGCTGGCGAATCCTCTTCGCCATAGTCCAGAGTTTGCTGACGGGTGAAATAGACGGTAAGGGATAGGATGACGAGGAGTAAAACGCCGCCCAAAATGAAGGTGAGAAAGCGATCTGGTTTCATGTTGGACTCCCTTTTGTTCTTTTATGTTTAAAACCCAGTGCCGAGTTCAAAGCTACGCAGGTGACCCTAGTCCGATTGTACGAATATCGCCATTAAGTGACGATGCTTGCCCTCTTTTTGTTCCCGCACAAATCACCGATCAACCCCATGATTCTTTGGATAGGCCGTAATTGAACAGACTTATCGAGTACAATATTCTCCTACATCTTTGACTCTTTCGAAAAGGACACAAGCCATGAATGCTGCGAAAAAAGTGATTCTCGTCATGTCCGACGCGCTACGCTTTGACACAGCCGTTGAAGGGATGGGATTTCTCGGGCATTTGGTTGAGAACAAACTGGCAACGTTGTATAAAATTCACGGTGAATTACCCAGCATGTCTCGTCCAATGTATGAGACCATCCATACCGGCTTGCCGACCATCGAGCATGGGGTTGTTTCCAACTACGTCGTGCGACTTTCGAACAAGCCGCACATCTTTCAAGTGGTCAAAGAGGCGGGGCGCGTTACGGCTGCAGCGGCGTATTATTGGATTTCTGAACTCTATCAGCGCGTGCCGTATGATCCGATCAACGACCGCGAAGTCGATGATCCCAATGCGACCATCCAGCACGGGCGGTTCTATATGCGGGATGAATACCCCGATGAGGAACTGTTTCTCAGCGCTGCAACCCTGGTGCGCAAATTCCAACCGCATTATCTGCTTGTGCATCCCATGGGCATGGATTATAAAGGTGAAACACACGGCGCAGACTCATCGCAATACCGCAAGCAAGCGACTCGCCAGGATGTGCTCCTATCCAATCTGATCGGCGAGTGGTTACAAGGTGGCTATACTATCTTGGTCACCGGTGATCACGGTATCAATAACGACAAAATCCACGGTGGAACGACCGATGAAGTGCGCGATGTCCCCCTGTATCTCATCGAACCGAGCCTGCAAGGCAAGGGCTGGACAGGCGAGACCGTTTCTCACTTGCAAATTGCCCCAACCATCTTGAAGTTGATGGAGCTGCCTATCCCGGCTACTATGCGCGCTCAGCCTTTGGTTTGAGGTTCGTCATAAACTGTCTTTATGCCTCCTTTCGCCATTGGAGGCTCATCCTGACCCTCTGCCTTAGAGAATTGCCTCTCCTTGCCCAGCCGGGAAAGGGAACATGCCCTGCCCTCAGCCCCTCTCCCAGCGGGCAAACGGAGCATGGCTAGTCGAGTAGGGTTTTCGCTCGTACCGAGACCCCAGGGGCGGGTTTTGACAGGCTCAACCCAACGGGTTTCGATATGCTCGCTGGCGCTCGCTACTCAACCCGCCCTATTTTTTGCGGGTTGAGGATGTAAGTGTTCTTCCCCCGCACCGAGACCCCAGAGGCGGGTTTCGACAGGCTCAACCCAACGGGTTTCGATATGCTCGCTGCACTCGCTACTCAATCGGCGCATCTGCGCCGCTGAGCATGCTTACCCAAACCTCTCCCGCAGAATACGGAAGCGTTGGTTATAATGAGGACAATGGATCAATTTTTGCAATCCATAGCAGCGCGCTTGTGGCCAGAGCTTAAGAACTACAACGAAGCGCGGCGCATGATCGGCACAGGAGAGGTGATCTCTTTCCTATACACCCTGCCGCTCGCCGTTGTGGGCCTTGTGTGGCTGCTTCGCCTCACCGATCTCAATCTCCTGCGACGAGAGTGGCAACTCTTTCTTGTCATGGGTGGGTTGCTGTATTTATTCACTCGGCTGGATTATTTCATTATTTTTGAAATCCGCCCTGAACGCTATGGCAGTGCCAAAGGGTCTCTGGCCGGCATGGCACAATGGACGGCAGCCTTCTTGCTCGGGCCGACTGCTTTGTGGCTCTCCATCCTGATTGAAATCGCTCGCTATCTGGTCAATTTACGCACCAACCGCTCTACAGGCATTCGCTGGGACACTGCTCGTAACTTGACCCACGATCTGGCGAACGATTCGCTCGCCCACTTAGCTGCCCTGACGGCCTACCAACGGCTGGGCGGGCGCATCCCGCTGGCGGATTTAGATCCATCTTCAATTCTATTGGGGATGGCTGCCTTAGGCATCCACCTGGGGGTCTTTTTATTGATTTGGAGCGTCTATCTGCTGTACGGTTTCTGGACGCAATATCATCTGGCCGGCAAACAGGGCTTGCGAGCTTTGTTTCTTTTTATTGCCTTGGCTTTGGGATTGCCCAATCTAGCGCACCCGTTTGCTATTCAAGCAGCAGGCATCTACAACCAACACGGTTGGTTTGCCTTTTTATTTTTCAATTCTGGTTTGTTCCTGTTAGCCCTTTTGGCACGCCAATTATCTTGGGCGGCTGAAAGCAGTCGTCAGCGCTCCCGTCAATTGGAAATGCTGGAAAGCCTCAGCCGTGCCATCATTAATTCTCCTCCCGATGCATCTAAACTTGCTGAATTACTAGAAGAACACGCCCCGGCGATGCTGCCGTCTGCCCGGGTGATAATTTCCTTGAAGCCCGATCGACTGCTGGTCAAACGTCCTGCCGATTGGGACATCGACCTGCAACCGCTTTTGGCATGGTGCGATGAGTCGAAAACCTCTCAAGTTTATCTCGCCAAAGACCCACTGCCCTGGCAAACCGTTGCCGAAGAACACGATCCGGTGATCTTGACCCCCATCCTCGACATCGAAAAAGGCGAACCGATGGGTTGCATTTACGTCGAACTGCGCAGTCTAGCGCAACCCTGGGACCGCAAGGCGGTTAGCGGCTTGCTACCTGGTTTGAAAACCCTTGCCGATCAGATCGCCTCTGCCCTGCATCAGGCGCAAATCTATACCGAAACGTTGAACTACCAGCGCACCTTGCAGGAATTGCGCTTTGCCGGCCGCATCCAATCCAGTTTGTTGCCGGATGAAATTCCCATCCTGCAGGATTGGGAGTTAGCGGTGACCATGTTGCCGGCGCGGGAAACCAGCGGTGATTTCTTCGACTTTATTCCCCTCGCAGAGGGAAAGATTGGGGTGTTGATCGCCGACGTAGCCGATAAAGGCATTCCGGCTGCGCTCTACATGGCTCTCTGTCGAACGCTCATCCGCACCTATGCCATTGAGTACGAAGAGACCTCGCCGGATGTGGTTTTCTTCGCCGTAAACGAACGCTTGTTGAAAGATGCCCGCATCAATCTGTTTGTCACAGCCTTTTACGGTATCCTGGAGCCTGGCAGTGGCTTGCTGACCTACTGTAACGCTGGCCACAATCCTCCGTATTGGTTCAACCGTACGGCTCATAAGGTGACGGCGCTCTCACCAACCGGAATGCCCTTGGGCATCGAACAAGATCAGGTCTGGAAATTAGCCAGCATCCAAATTCAGGCTGGCGACACGTTAATCCTCTATACCGATGGAATCCCAGATGCACACAATCCTCAAGGCGAGTTCTACCGCGAAAAACGCTTGGTCGAAACTGTGCAGGCCGCCTTAGACTTGCCTGCCCAAGAATTGTTAATCCGCATTCTGGACGACGTTCAGAGTTTTGTGGGGGAAGAAGCGCAGTTCGACGATATTACCTTGATGATTCTGCGGCGCAATTTCCCCGAAAGCCCCACCGAGCCTCCTCTTTAACGCTTGCGTTTGAATAAGCGCATCACGTTGCCTTGACCGGCGACAGAGTGGTATTCCATTTTGTCCACCATTTTTTTGATCAAATATAACCCCACCCCGCGCGGTTTGACCTCTTTGAGCGGTTTGCCGATCTGCGGCGGTGGCACCTGCTCTGGGTCGAAGGATTTACCTTGGTCGATCAGGGTTACCAGCAGGCCATCGCTGCGCACATCTACCTGACAGTCGATCCAGCCGCGGTCTTCTCCCCCGTAGGCGTGATCGATGATATTGCAGCAGGCTTCATCGACCGCCAATTGCATGGCATAGATGCTCTGGGAATCGAACTGAGCCTCCTGAGCAGCTTCGGCAATGAATTCGCGAATCTCGTTTAGGCTCTCATAGCGGCCTGCAAATACCCTTCGAGCAGTCTTGAAAACCTTTGCCAACTAAAAACTACCTACCGCGCTTGCAACATCATCGTAAATTTTGAAATATTTACCCATGCCGACTAATTCGAGCGAATCACGGATTTGTGGTTGCACATTGACCAACAAAACCTCACCCCGGTTGAACCGTTTGCATTTCTTCTGGGTGTTGATCAGCACCCACCAACCTTTGGATGAGATGAAATCCACCTCGTTCAAATCTAAAACCAGGCGAAAGCGGCCAGCTTCGGTGATTTCTTCTAGTTTTTCTTCTAGGATCGGCGCCGTTGCACTATCAAGCCGCCCGCGCACTCGCAAGAGATCGCAGCGTTTGAATTGAGAATGTTTAATCTCCATCCTTCACTCCTCCGTTATGCACAAAATTGTTGTTCGCCCCATGCAGACCTTTTGGAGGATTATAACATGGTTGAATGATGCTATACTGCAGAGCAGGAATGGATTGGCTGCTTTGGAAACAATTCTTTACGAGCAATCACCGATAAACCGCTTTGGGTTATCCATCGGTTCTCGGATCATTTGGTGGGAGACCTTAAGGGTTTATCGTACAAGTTTGATTGAGATGTCAACACAGTGAGAATTATCTATTGACGTTACGCAGTTCATTCGTGCCGCGACATTCATGTCGTCTGAATCCACGAGATAAATCCTTCGTGCCGCGACATTCATGTCGCCTGAATCCACGAGATAAATCCTTCGTGCCGCGACATTCATGTCGCCTAAATCCACGAGATAAATCTCGTGCTACCGTGTAAGCGACATTCATGTCGTCTGAATCCACGAGATAAATCTCG
>QEXX01000012.1 GCA_003130835.1 Anaerolineae bacterium
GATTTATCTCGTGGATTCAGGCGACATGAATGTCGCGGCACGAATGATTTATCTCGTGGATTTAGGCGACATGAATGTCGCTTACGCAGTAGCACGAGATTTATCTCGTGGATTCAGGCGACATGAATGTCGCGGCACGAATGAACTGCGTAACGTCAGATATTAAAAGTAGCCGAGTCATTAATCCCGGCTGAAGCCAAGGATGTGACAACCGATACTCTGCCTTGAGATTGCTTCCAAGTATGATCTAGAAACGACAAAAAACGCTCCCACAGAATACCTTGTGGGAGCGTTTCTCTCTCAGTGGGTTTCTATACTTTTTGTTTAGTATGAAGAAAGCACTTTCATATAGTTTGCTCTCTCGAAAGCAGCGGGGTCGGCAACCGCTTGCTGGCTCATGCTGCCGATCATCTGCGTCACCGACTCATATTCTTTCTCGACCATCCAGGCTTGCAAGTCGCTTAAAATCTGGGTGGCACGCTCAACGCCGTGCAGCAAGAAGGCCGAGGTGGCCATACCGACTTTGGCGCCAGCCATCAGGGCTTTCAGCAAGTCTTCAGCGGTGTGAATACCACTGGTCAGGGCAAAATCGACGGGGACGCGTTGATATAGAATGGCAATCCAACGCAATGGCAAACGCATCTCGTTGGAGTTGCTCAACACCAAATGCGGCACCACTTCCAGTTCTTCGAGGTCGAAATCGGGTTGATAAAAGCGGTTGAACAATACAATCCCATTCACGCCCACCTCAGCCAGCCGTTTGGCAAAATTTGGTAAAGCGGTGAAGAAGGGGCTGAGTTTCACTGCCAAGGGGATCGAGATCGACTTGCGTACATGGCTGACAAGGCGCAGATAGTTTGCTTCCAAATCGGCACAGGTAATCTCGAGGTCAGTTGCCAAATTGTATAGGTTTAACTCTAAGGCATCGGCGCCGGCATCTTGAATTCTCTGGGCATATTCCACCCAACCGCCATCGGTGACCCCGTTTAGACTGCCGATGACGGGGATCTTCAGAGCGTTTTTGAGATTGCGTAAATGGCGCAGATAGGTTTCGGGTCCGATGCTATACTGTCCGTAATCTGGCAGATAGGTTAGGGCTTCTGGAAAGGTTTCAATGCCTCGATCAAGATCAGCATCTATTTTGTAGCTATCGCGTAGAATCTGCTCCTCGAAGAGCGAGTACATGACAACGGCCGAAACACCCGCTTGCTCAAGCGCCAAAGCGCTCTCGACTTTTTGAGAGAGAGGTGAAGACGATGCCACCAACGGATTTTTTAGTTGCAACCCCAGGTAGTTCGTTGATAAATCCACCATAGAAAGCTCCTTCTCTAAATTCGATTCATCAAAAGAAGGGTTAGTCCCAATTGGGGCTAACCCTTCTCGGTTCAATCTTAGTCTTGTCCGCCCTTACCGTTCGAGGGGGCAATGCCGTAGCTTATCTCTGCCATTTGGCGATAGAGCATCCAGCGCCGCTCGGCATCGGCTTGGGCTTGTTTGATCAGCATCTCAGCGCGTTGTTCATCTCCGTGCACCAGCATCTTATAGCGGGTTTCGTTGTAGGCGTACTGTTCTACTGGGATGGACGGTTCTTTAGAGTCGAGGATTAAGGGGTTTTTGCCCTCCAGGGCTAACATTGGATTGTAGCGGATCAACGGCCAGACGCCAGAGTTGACGGCTAGTTTTTGTTGTTCTAGCCCGTAGCGCAGATCATACCCATGGTTGATGCAGTGAGAGTAAGCGATTATTAACGAAGGCCCCTCATAGGCATCTGCTTCAAGGAAAGCAGTGAGCGTGTGTTGGTCGTTGGCGCCCATCGCCACTCGGGCGACATAAACGTAGCCGTAAGACATTGCCATCATCGCCAGGTCTTTCTTGGCGATGCCTTTGCCGGCAGCCGCAAACTTAGCAACGGCTGCGCGCGGGGTTGCTTTGGAGGCTTGTCCGCCGGTGTTGGAATAAACTTCGGTGTCCAAGACCAACAGATTGACATTTCTACCCGAAGCGATGACATGATCCAAACCACCATAGCCAATATCATACGCCCAACCGTCCCCGCCGATGATCCAAACGCTCTTGCGTACCAGCGAGTCGGCAATGGATAAGAGGTGTTGAGCTTGAGGGGTCTTAATGTTGGCAAGTTTTTGTTTGAGGATTTCAACCCGCTGACGTTGTTCGCGGATGCCTGTTTCGGTGGATTGATCGGCGTGCAGGATAGCATCGACCAAAGCGTCTCCCAGAACACCGGCGAAGCTTGGCAATAACTCGCGAGCGAACTCGGTTTGCTTATCGAGGGTAAGCCGAAAACCAAGCCCAAACTCTGCGTTATCTTCAAAGAGAGAGTTGCTCCAGCTTGGCCCGCGCCCCTCATGATTGAAGGTGTAAGGAGTGGTGGGCAGGTTGCCACCGTAGATCGACGAACAGCCGGTAGCGTTGGCAATCATCAGGCGGTCGCCGAACAGTTGGGTGAGCAGCTTGATATAGGGAGTTTCCCCGCAGCCGCCGCAAGCTCCAGAGAATTCGAAGAGCGGTTCAAGTAATTGGGAATTCTTGACCGTGCGCACGCTGATGGAAGTCCGATCGACTTCGGGGATGGTCAAGAAGTAATCCCACTTAGTGCGTTCGCGCTCCCGAATGGGCGGCTGGGACACCATATTGATGGCTTTGCGTCCCACTTGGCTTTTGTCTTTGGCAGGACAAGCTTCGACGCACAGCCCACAACCGGTGCAGTCTTCTGGTGCGACGGCGATGGTGAATTTCATGCCCGGCAGCTCTTTGAATTTGGCATCCACGGCTTGCCAGCCTTCGGGGGCGTTTTTGAGAAAGCCCGCATCGTATACCTTCTCGCGAATCACGGCATGAGGACAGACAAAAGAGCATTTGCCACACTGGATGCATAGATCGGGTTCCCATTGCGGAATTTCCAGGGCGATGTTGCGTTTTTCCCATTTGGTGGTGCCGGATGGGTAGGTGCCATCGACCGGAAAGGCGCTCACCGGCAAGCTGTCGCCCTCGAGGGCAATCATTTTGCCTAAAACGTTGCGCACAAACTCGGGCGCTTCGGGGGGCACCGGCGGCTTGCGGCTGAGTTTGCTGGTCACTTGGTTGGGGACTTTCATCTCATGCAGATATTCAAGCGTCATGTCGACCGCTTCGAAATTCTTTTGAACGACGGCTTCGCCGCGCTTTCCGTAGGTCTTACGAATGGCTTTTTTGATTTGCTCAATGGCTTCTTCGCGGGGCAAGACACCCGAAATGGCGAAAAAGCAAGTCTGCATGATGGTATTGATACGACCGCCCATGCCAGCCTTTTTGGCGACTTCGTAGGCATCAATGACATAGAATTTGAGCTTTTTCTCGATGATGTCTCGTTGCGTTTCTTGCGGGAGGTGATCCCAAACTTCATCGGGCCCATAAATGCTATTCAAAAGGAATACAGCCCCTGGAGCGGCCATCTTGGTGATATCAAAGCGCTCGAGGAAGGAAAATTGGTGGCAGGCAAGAAAGTTTGCTTGATTGACCAGATAGGGCGCGCGAATGGGTTTTGGGCCAAAGCGCAGGTGCGAAATGGTGACGCCGCCGGACTTTTTGGAGTCATACACAAAATAGCCTTGAGCGTAATTCTCGGTTTCCTCGCCGATGATCTTGATCGAATTCTTGTTGGCGCCTACGGTGCCATCAGAGCCCAATCCCCAGAAGACGCAGCGCACGGTTTTTGGGTCTTCGATATCGAATGAGGGATCATAGTCTAAGCTGGTTTTGGTTACATCGTCTTCGATACCCACCGTGAAGTGGTTTTTAGGTTCGGCTTTCGTCAATTCGTCGAAGATGGCCTTGACCATGGCAGGAGTAAATTCTTTCGAAGACAGTCCATAGCGACCGCCAATGACGCGCGGATAGGGACGATTGGCAAATTGAGCGTAGGGTACACTCCCTTCAGCTAAGCCCTCATTAATGGCTGTTACCACGTCTTGATAGAGCGGTTCACCGGCTGAACCGGGTTCTTTGGTGCGGTCTAGCACCGCAATCGCCTTAACCGTGGGGGGAAGCGCCTGCAGGAAATGCAGCACGGAGAAGGGGCGGTAAAGATGGACTTTGATGACACCAACTTTTTCCCCTTGATTAAACAGATAGTTGGCTGTTTCGGCGGCCGTCTCACTCCCTGAGCCCATGAGGACGATGACCCGTTCTGCTTCAGGATGACCAACATAATCAAAAAGGTGATAAGTGCGCCCGGTTAATTCGGCGAACTTTGCCATCACCCGTTCGACAACTTGGGGACAGGCGGCATAGAAGGGGTTGACCGTCTCGCGTTCTTGGAAGAATGTATCCGGGTTTTGAGCGGTGCCGCGGATGAAGGGGTGATCAGGCGAAAGCGCCCGAGCGCGGTGGGCAAACACGTAGGTGTCGTCGATCATAGCCCGGATGGTGGCTTCACTGAGTTGCTCAATTTTATTGACTTCATGGGAGGTGCGGAAGCCATCGAAGAAATGTAGGAAAGGCACCCTGGATTCGAGCGTCGCAGCGTGAGCGATAAGTGCTAGGTCATGAGCCTCTTGCACCGAACCGGAAGCTAACAAAGCAAACCCTGTGCTGCGACAAGCCATAACATCGGAGTGGTCGCCGAAAATCGAAAGGGCATGGCTGGCAACCGTCCGCGCCGAGACGTGAAAGACCGTCGGGGACAGCTCCCCAGCGATTTTGAACATATTCGGGATCATCAATAACAATCCCTGGGAGGCCGTGAAGGTGGTGGTCAAGGCGCCGGCTTGGATAGCGCCATGCACCGCACCAGCCGCGCCACCTTCGGATTGCATTTCGATGACGTTGGGCACGCTTCCCCAAAGGTTGGTTTTCTTTTGAGTTGCCCATTCGTCGGCAAACTCTCCCATCGGTGAAGAAGGTGTGATGGGGTAAATGGCAATCACTTCACTGAGACGGTAAGCAACGTACGCAGTTGCTTCGTTGCCATCAATGGTTACAAAGGTTCGTTCCATAATCTAGTCTCCATTTTCTGAGAGGATAGATTCCGTTATCATCCACTATCGATTCGGATGGAATGATTAAGAAATGGTCAGATAGAAGTGTAATCAAGCTTAAACGTTTTCCATAGTAATATAAGGCATAATTTTATTTTGTCACCTGTCATATTCGGAGTCAAATTGGCAAAATAGTTGCATCCCCATTGTTGGCATGGCTGAGCAAGAATTATTGTCACTTTGTGTATAAAATAATGGTAAATTGACTACATGCTCTTTCTCGAATTTGTGCTATACTGTAGGTTAATGGAGAATTACCACCATATCTGGCTCAAATGGGCAAAGATGCTCCATTTGTGGGGGGTTGATCGATTGGGCTATGTCTTGTTATCCGAGATCGGCGGTCTCAGTGTCTTTCTATCTCAGGGATTTGTTTTCCTTGAACCGTTGTTGACGTTTCAAGGTGCAGGGGAGAACTACCGTGCGCTGCGTGCTTTAGTCGAGGACGAGCACAACCGAGAGGTTTTTCTTCAGCTCTTGCATGAACAAGAAGGGAATCTGGCGTGACAGATGGAATTGGCCTGCTGATTTTCTTAGCTTTGAGCCTTTTGTTGGTGCTCTTGACTGTAATGCAACGAAAACGGTCTTATACCTTGCGGGAGTTGTTGGCTTTTCAACGGTTACGCCGAGCGATTGGGCTGGCTGTCGAGGATGGCAAGCGCATTCACGTTGCCCTAGGCCGAGGTAACCTGCTCAGTGAAAACTTCGGCTCTGCCTTAATTGGTCTGGGGGTCTTAAAGCGCTTAAGCAGTGTGGCTTTAATCGCCGATCATCCACCAATTGCCACAAGTGGAGAAGGGGGCTTAATGCTCTTGGCTCAAACAGGTCTACAAGCGGCCCACCAGCGTTTCGGCCTTCCGCCTCAAGATTTGCCCCAAAAAGCGCAACTGGTCGGGGTTACTCCACTCTCTTTCGCCGTGGGTTCTGGAATGGAAATTCGGGATGAGCGCGTCGCTGTCGATCTCTTGATAGGTCATCTAGGGAGCGAAGCCGCTCTGATTTGTGATGCTTCGCATCAGCAAGGAAACTTAAGTATCGCTGGCAGCGACGACTTAACCGCTCAAGCCGTCTTTGCTGCGGCTGCTTCGCATCCCCTGTTCGGCGAAGAAGCCTACGCAGCGGTTGCCTATATGGATGGCGAGGCGGTTCACCGGGCTTCCCTGCAGACGCAAGACCTTGCCCGTTGGGCAATAATCCTCTTTCTTATTTTTGCCAGTGTGGTTAAACTGATCGGGTTATGAAGCCAGCCTTCCTGCGTTCTCCTTTCTCAACCTTGATAACTCTGCTTACAGGATTGATTGTGCTGCTTGGGTATTTCCTTGATTTTGAACCCCTACGCGAATGGCGTTTTCGCTTTCTGCAATGGGCAATCCTCTTGGCGGCTGTAGCGCTGTTCCTAGGCGTGTTCAATCTCCTGCGTGTGCATTGGGGTCGCCTAAGCGAGAGCCCTTCAAAAGCCGTTTATAGTCTGACGTTTTTGGGCGGCTTTGTGTCGGCGGTCTTAATGGCTGGATGGTTGGGCATTCAACATTCCCTTACGCGAGCGGTGGTAGATTATGTCATCCTTCCGATTGAGGCAAGCCTCTTTGTAATCATCCTGGTCACTCTGCTTTATGCCCTGACGCGCTTGCTCCAGCATCGTCTTTCTGTCTTTAGTTTTGTCTTTCTGGTTACGGTTTTGCTGTCTTTAATAGCCTCCATTCCCCTCTTGGGGATTGAAATTCCGCTCCTGCATGGCAGGGATAGTCTCTTCTCGATAGCGCTGCGCATTTTAGGCACTGCGGGGGTGCGGGGGCTTTTGATCGGCGTTGCGTTAGGCAGCGTGGTGACGGGTATCCGCGTCCTATTTGGTTTAGAACGCCCTCATGGAGATTAGAATGGAAGCCCAGCGATGCCCAATGTGCGGACGAGTCAATCCGCCTGGTTTAGAGGTGTGTCAGTATTGTCAAGCGCGTTTGAAACCCTTATGGGTTGAACCACCGCAGGATTCAAGTCCGTCTATCGAAGTTGGAAGCACCAGAGCTCGGACACCCTCTGCGTCAAACGAGCCGTTGCTCCCCGATTGGTTGCTTGAAAGTCGCTTGGATTTGGGTGGGGAAAGCAGCCCCAGGATGAGTGAGCAAGATGATTCCGAACAGCCTCTGTCGGAAGAAGCCTCAGCGGATGAAGAGCGCTTCGGTGGTTTATTTTCGGACGAACTTGGTGAAACCGAGGAAGATGTCCCTGAGTGGCTGCGTTCTCTAAGGGATGAGTCTGAAAGCGACCAAGGCGTGACTGCCACTGCTGCGATTGAGGAGGGCAGTGAACCTATTCCGTTTTGGCTCGACTTTGAGGAAGGCAAAGCCGAAGAATCTCCTTCCGAGGCACCACCTTCGGAAAAGGTCTTGCCTTTTCATGAAATGCCCTTCGAGGGACTAGACCTTGAGGACGAATCGCTCTTATCTGAGATAACCGCTGAGGCAAAGCCAATTTCGGCAGAAGAACCTCAAACAGTTCCACCTTTTGAGACGCTTGAACCGTTCCTTTTGGAAGAACAACCCTCTTTTCCGCCGCAAGAGCAGGGTGTTCCACCGCAGCCGTCCGCAAGTACGTTGCAGGAGCGGGCATCGCTGTCCCCTGAGGCTGCCGAGGATTGGATGAGCGAAATCCCCTCTTGGCTGGATGCCTTGCCGGGTCAAGATTGGGAAGAAGGTGAAACAGCCGCTCCAGAAACGCCTCCTGAATTTTTAGAGGGCATTGTCCCCCCCTTTGTGGAAACCGAAGAGGAACTCAGTGATATTGAGTTTCCAGCTTGGCTAGGGCAAATTGAAAGCACGCTTGAGCCGCAGTTAGAGTCCCTGATGGATACTCTCACCCCAGCGGAAACTGAGACATTGCTGCAGGAGGAGAGCCTAGGTGAGATTTCTCAAGAGCAACCTGCCCAATCCTTGGCTCAAGAAGAGATACCGGTTGAAGTTGTTGGGCCCTTGCATGGGTTGCGGGGTATATTGCCGGCTGAACCTTTGGTAGCAGAACAAAAAAAGCCTTCAAAAGCTTTGTCTGAGTTGTTGGTTACCGATAAGCAGCGCGCTCAGGCAGAGTTGTTCTTGAAGCTGATCGAGGAAGAGGGAAAACCAAAACCAATGCCTTCCCCAAAGCGGGCAAGGCCACACATCTTATGGCGTATGCTGATCTTTTTCGCTTTGTTTGCTGGAGCGATTCTTGGGTTCGTTCAGCCTCAATTTGCTACACCTCCTCAGGAATTGAGTGTCGGTGTGTTCGATGCCATGCAAGCCGTGAATCAGCTCCCTGCTCAGGCGTCAGTGCTCTTGGTGGTTGATATTGAAGGACAAGACTTTGCCGAGATGCAGGCTACCACTGCGGCGATGCTCGACCAGATGATGATCAAAGGCGCCTTTTTTGTGCTGGTTTCTGCCAATCAAAGCGGAGCCTTGCAAGCCGATCGCCTCTTACGAGAAGTTAGCCGCTTGAGTGGACATCAGTACCAACCTTCATCTGGTTGGGTCAACCTGGGCTATTTGCCAGGTGGAGTGGCAGGGATGCAGGCCTTTTCCCAATCGTTGACTGAGGTTTTGCCTTTTACCATCGATGGGGAGGTGGCTTGGCAGAACGACCGCTTAAGAAATATCCGAACGCTCTCAGATTTCGACTTGGTCGTGGTCATTACCGAAGACTCGACCCGCGCTCGCCAATGGGTTGAACAATTGAAAGGACATGTCCTCGAGTCTCGGTTACTCTTTGCGGTCAGCGCTCAAGTAGAACCGCTCATCCGTTCTTATTACGAAGCCAATCCACGCCAAATTCAGAGTGTGCTGGCTGGCATTCGCGATGGAGCCATCTATGAAACCCAAACAGCACGCCCTGGCTGGGCGATGAAACTGTGGGGTGCCTATACGTTGGTGGTCTTAACCGCAATTGCCTTAATTTTGGTTGGGTCGGTGTTTTATGCCGTGCTTGCTCTTTTGAATCGGCCTCAAGCCCAGGGAGAGGGGAAAGAACGATGACCCTAGATGTGCCTTATTTAGACCTTTTAGGTAGCGCCCTTGGCGTTCTATTAACCCTGCTAGTGTTCAGTTACCTGCTTGGCGATCACTTTTTGGTGCGCCTTGTTTTTTATGGATATATCGGGCTGATGGCAGGTTTTGCCGTTGTCATTGCATTCAATAGCGTCCTTTATCCGTTGTTGTTGCAACCGTTGATCGATGACCCGCTAGCTGGATGGATGCAAGTGGCGGTGCCTTTATTGCTGAGCGGATTGCTTTGCTTCAAGGTATCGACTCGCCTTTCACGGATCGGCAATCTGAGTTTGGCTTTTTTGGTGGGGGTGAGCTTGGCTGCCTTAATCGGAGGCGCCATTCAAGGGACGTTGATGCCTCAGCTCTCAGCGGTGATTAGCCCATTCGATCTGGAGCGTTCGAGTGTGGCAGCCGCAGACCGTTTTTCTGGCTTGATTGAAGGTTTTTTGATTTTATTTGGCACAGTTGCCACCCTGGCGTATTTTCATTTTGGCGCGCGGCCCCGATTTAGTGGTTCGGCGCGGCGCCTGGAGTGGATTGAAGCGTTGAGCTGGGTGGGTCAGATTTTTATTGCCATCGCTTTAGGACTGATCTTTGCCGGGCTGCTGAGAGCCGGGTTTGTGGCTTTGGTTGAACGGGTACAAGTGTTGCTCAATTTTGTCATCACGCTTCAACAAGGGTTCTAACCATGCCGGTTTCCTTTGTAAAGGCTGATTCTTTACTTGCATTAGACATCGGAACTGTCAACACGCGGGCAAGTTTATTTGACGTTGTTGATGCGCGTTATCGCTACTTAGGCAGCGGTGAAGCTCCCTCAACAGCTAATGCTCCTTATCATGATCTTTCCGAGGGTGTTCATCAAGCGATCGAGCGCTTGCAGCAGATTACTGGGCGGGTTTTGCTCGATGAAGATGCTAAACTGATTCTCCCTGCGCGGGTGGATGGCACTGGGGTTGACTTGGTTGTCTCGACCGTATCGGCTGGTCCGCCCCTCAAAGCTGTACTGGTTGGCTTGTTGGCGGACATTTCGCTCGAAAGTGCAGCAAACTTACTCTCAACGACCTACGCCCAAATTCTTGAGCAGATTTACCTAGGGGATCATCGATCCTTACAAAGTCGGCTAAATCTCATCTTAAAATCCCAAGCCGACCTGATCGTGGTCGCCGGTGGAACAGAGGGTGGAGCAGAACGGGCGGTTATGCAAATGCTAGAAGCGGTAGGCTTAGCTTGTTTGTTCAGTGAACAAAACCGTCCAACGATCCTCTATGTGGGCAATTCTGCAATTCGTGATCAAGTGAAAAACACCTTGGGTTCTCTCGGTACATTGGTTTTGTCTTCGAATATCCGCCCCACGTTAGAAAATGAAAACCTGGAGGTCGCCAGGCTAGACCTGATGAGCGCCTTTCGACAAATCCGCAACGCGCATCTGCCCGGATTCTATGAAATCGATCAAATCTCGAACGGCGGGGCAATCACGCCTGCTTTTGGCTGGGAACGCGTCGTGCGCATGTTAAGCAAAGCCTACGATCAACGGAAAGGGGTGATGGGGGTGGATATTGGTGCGGCGGCGACGATCATTGCAGCCGGTTTGGGCGGTAAAACAACGCTAGGGGTTTTCCCCCAATATGGTTTGGCGAATGCAGCCTTGCGCAATTTAGAGCAAATTTCGATAAAGGACCTCGCTGATTGGTTACCCTTTGACATCTCTCCGAACGTTCTAAAAAACATCCTGTTGACAAAGCAGACCTATCCCGCCAGCCTGCCGATGAATGAAGAAGAGTTGGAAATTGAACTGGCTTTGGGGCGGCTGATGTTGCAGTCCAGTCTGAGACAAATGCGCAAGCGGTTGAAGGAACTGGGCGGAGGGGAGTTGCCCATCTTGCCGCCGTTAGAGCCGATCATTGCAGCCGGCAGCCTCTTGACCCGCGCCCCGCGTTGGTCTCAGGCTGCATTGGTTTTGCTTGATGGCTTGCAACCCAGCGGCATTACCACCCTGGTGTTGGATCAACATCATGTTGTTGCTTCGCTTGGGGCAGCGGCAGCCTTCAATCCCGTGTTAGCTGTTCAAGCCATGGATTTTGGCACCTTGCTGAATTTAGCCTCTGTGATTGCCCCGCTTGGACATGCCCGACCGGGCACCGTGGTATTGAAAGCAAAACTGACGTATGAGGACGGCCGCCAAGAAAATTTAGAATTTCGCTATGGTTCTCTTTATCGCCTTCCTGTGCCTTTTGGGCAGACTTTGCAGTTGCATTTGCAACCCCTGCATGGGTTTGATCTTGGTATGGGAGGAGCGGGCATGGGTGGCAAAGTGCGTTTATCGGGCAGCGCGCTGGGGGTGATTGTTGACACCCGAGGTAGACCGCTACCTGTTTTTCGAGACCCCAAGCGGCGACAAGAATGGTTAAGAAAAAATCTTGCGGTTTTGGAAAATCGGTAAATGGCACTGTTCTTGCAAATCCATCTTTTAGGTAAGCAGTGATGCAGTTATCTGTAACTCATTTCCAGCCTTTGACTACAATCCGACGAGAACGTTACCTCCCTTTCGCCGGTAAAGTTCTGGCACGCAAAGGGCAACGGGTGCAAGCAACGGATATCGTCGCTGAATGCGAGCTGACCCCTGAGTTTGTTTTGGTAGAGGTAGCGCGTGGATTAGGGCTTTCGGCGCAACAGGCAGAAGCTTACATGCAAGTAAAAGTCGGTATGGACATCGAGAAAGGAGATGTCCTTGCTGGCCCAGTAGGGATAATGAAACGCGTTGTCCGCTCGCCCTATTCGGGTAGAGTGATGTTGATCGGAGATGGGCAATTGCTCTTGCGCCTCAAATCTCAACCTTATTCCCTTCAAGCGGGTTTTGAGGCAACGGTTGTTGAAGTCATCGCCGAGCGAGGGGTCATTTTGCAGACTGTAGGGGTCTTGGCGCAAGGGATATGGGGGAACGGCCGTGTGGCAAATGGTATCCTTGCCCCAGTTCCCGGTCAGGCCGATGAGGAATTAACCGAAAACCACCTCGATCAACGAGCACAGAACGGCATTCTCATCGGTAGTTATGTGACGAAAGAAGCGACTTTAGAAAAAGCGGCCACCTTGCCGATTCGTGGCTTGGTTTTAGGTGCTCTGGAAGCGACTCTGATTCCACTGGCGGAGAAGATGCCTTTTCCGATCTTAGTCTTGGATGGCTTTGGAGCTTACCCGATGAACCGCTATGCCTTTCAAATGTTGGTGAGCAATGAAAAGCGCGAAGCCTATATCCATGCTGAAAAGTGGGATGCTTTTCGGGGCACAAAGCCAGAAATCATCATCCCTCTCCCGGTGGAAGACTACCAAACAGAGAGCCATGATACGGCTGAGCTAAGCGTTGGCACAAGCGTCCGAATCGTTCGGGCGCCCTATTGTGGTCGCATCGGAAAGGTGGAAAAGCTCTTAGATGGCAGGGTAATCTTGTCGAACGGATTGTCCGTTCAAGCTGCGCACGTTCGCTTGGCAGATGAGGAGGTGGTTCTCTCTCCGATTGCAAATTTGGAGATTGTGGAAACCTAAACAGCGGCCGAATATTCATACCCCTCAGCAAGGAGGAGAAAGCTATGGCATTTGAAGAGATCAATTTTGATACCGACAACATGGAGGCAGCGCCACCGCCTGAGGAGCGCTCAAATCGGGCTTTTATCATCATTGCCATTGGTTTGATCGTTTTCGCTCTCGTAGTGGTTGCTTGCTTGGCAGGCTATGCGTTAATTTATGTTCCCCGTCAGCGCCAAAATCAGGCAAATCAGGTTGCAACGGTAAACGCCCAGAATACTGAAGTGGCAAAGAGCATCCTCGCCACGACCATTGCTGAGGCGTTTACCCCTACACCCGAAGTTGTTGCTACCGATACACCGCTGCCGCCGACCCCGACCGATACGCCGGTGGTGATTATCCCAACCAATACGCTTGTCCCAACGGGTGACCCGCGCACGGCAACAGTTGCGGCGTTGTACACCCAAGCTGCCCAAGCGACCATGCCCAGCGTGCGTACGCCTACGCCAACTTCGACAGCCCTTCCTTCTACAGGTTTCGCGGATGAAGTCGGCGCGCCGGCTATGCTCGGTTTGGCGCTTCTCTTATTGGTTGTGATCTTTCTAGCCCGTCGTTTGCGCAGCACAACCAGTTAACTTGGCTTTACGGACAGGGGTAAAGATTATGAACCCTTTACCCCGCTGGCTTCTAGCCCGTTTTGGCGGCGATCGCTTTGCCGAAATCGATCAGGGCTTCCATCGTATCAGCCGATCGTCCCTCGGCATAGACCCGCAGGACGGGTTCGGTTCCCGATGGACGAATCAGTAACCAAGAGTCATCCTCTAGGAGATACTTGATACCATCCAGAGAGCGCACGTCTGCTACTCTCATATCGCCAATCTTTGCTGGAGCGCTCTCTAGTAGGCTCTGTTTCATTTTTTCTTTAGAAATGGGTCGGCTCAAGGTTAAGTCTAGCCGTTTATAGTGAGAAGGCCCGACTTCTTGCAGTAGCTCATCTACCAATTCCGTCAACGAGCGGCGTGACTTGGCAACAATTTCAATCAAAAGTAAGCCCATCAGGATGCCATCGCCTTCGGGAATGTGCCCGCGGATGGACATGCCACCCGATTCCTCTCCACCGATAAGAATGTCTTCTTTGAGCATATATTCTGCAATATAATTGAAACCGACTGGGGTCTCATAAACGGTGAGACCATACTGGCGGGCAAGACGGTCGATCATGCTGGTTGTCGATACGGTACGCACCACCGCTCCGCGCCAACCGCGTTCTTCAACCAAATATTTCAAAGCCAAGGTCATGATTTTGTGGGGATCGACAAACCGACCTTCTTCATCCATGGCGCCGATGCGATCGGCGTCACCATCGGTGGCTATACCGAAGTCCCCCATGTGCGTGCTGATGGCTCCGGCTAAGGCGCCGAGGTGTTTACGGATCGGCTCAGGGTGAATGCCACCAAAGCCTGGATTCATCTCCCCACGGATTTCTTGCACTTCGCAACCGCTGCCTTGCAGAATGCCCTTGATCACACCGCGTCCGCTGCCGTACATCGAATCAACCACGATCCGTTGCGGGTTTTCTGCAATGCTATCGAAATCGATCAAGGTGCGCAGGTGATCGGCGTAAGCTGGAATAGGATTGAAGCGTTGAATCAAGCCGTTTTGGCGGGCGATTTCAAAATCCATTAGATTTGGTCCTCGAGCGCGCTCCTCGTTATGATTGAGGAAGACCTCCACACGACGGCATTGTTCTGCGGTTGCCGAGCCGCCGTAATAAGCTTTGAGTTTTACGCCGTTATAGCGCGGAGCGTTGTGTGAGGCTGTAATCATCACTCCGGCAACTGCTCCGAGATGCCGCACAGCGTATGAGATCGCCGGTGTAGGGGCATCGGATTGAGCTAAATGCACTGTAAAGCCGTTTGCCGCTAAGACTCGGGCAACATCCGCTGCATAGCGGTCAGAGAGAAAACGCGTGTCAAAGCCGACCACGACGGTTTGTTTATTCTTGATGTGGAAGCCCTCTAAGCCGTTTTCCCACGAACCCGATGCGATGGCATCGGCGATCGCTTGCGCAACGTTGCGCAGATTGTGAAAGGTAAAGGTGTCCGAAATGACTGCCCGCCAACCGTCTGTGCCAAAGTGAATGGGCATTTGCTGCTCCTTATATGAGTAAGATAGGGTTTAGGAATTCCCCTGAGTTGTAGCATTGCGAGGTGTCGAACCGCAGTTTGCGCATAAGATTTTATCATCGAATGGCGTCTTTCTTGCATCACCTTCTGCGTAAAACCGTTAAGCTAGAAAATGAGAATGGAGATTTTAAGGTATTCGTGCTAGAATGAAGTCAGGATGGAAGGATATATCTCCGAAACCGTTGCCTTGTTTCGCCAAATGGCGCTCTTTCAGGGGTTAGACGATGCCCAATTGGCAGAAATAGAAACCTTTTTTAAGCGTTACAAAGTGCAAAAAGGTGATCAAATTGTGCAAGAGGGGTCACCCGGAGATTATTTTTACATCATCTTCTCCGGTCGTTTTTTAGTGTGGCATGAAACCCCCACCGGACGAGAAGAGGTGGCTACCCTCATACGGGGCGATTATTTTGGTGAAGAAGCTTTACTTTTTGGACAACCCCGCCTTGCTAGTGTCTCTGCGTTGGAAGACAGTGAACTGCTTTTGGCGGATGCGGAAAAGTTTGAGCAGATGCTTGCCCTTTATCCGAGTCTGAGGGTGAGTTTTACAGCAACAGCCGAAAGCCGCCGCTTAGCGGAAAAGGAGCATTTTGACTGGCTAGGGAAAGACGAAGCAATTTATCTCGTGACTCGAAAACACGAGTTGTTCTTGTGGCGTTCTCTTATCCTTCCCATCTTTTTGGTCATTCTTGGTATCCCCATAGCGGTTTGGGGAATGATGATGACCAGCGTGTTTCTGCAACACGTTTTGCTGGTTTCTGGGGGAGTGTTGATCGGAGGGGGTATTCTGTGGGGAATTTGGAATTGGATTGACTGGGGAAATGACTACTACATCATCACCAACCAGCGGGTGGTCTGGTTGGAGAATGTGATTGGGATTTATTCGAGTCGTCGGGAGGCGCCGTTGACCACCATTCTGGCTGTAAATAAGTTGACCACCCAAATCGGACGCATCTTTAATTACGGAACGATTGACGTGCGTACCTTTACCGGTTCGATCGTCATGCGCAATATGGCAAATCCTGACCTGTTTGAAGCCTTTTTACGCGGCCATCGCGAGCGGGCGCAGAAGCGAACCCTAGAACAAGAGAGACAATCGATGCGCGAAGCCTTGCGCACCCGATTACTCATGCAAGCAGGAGGCAAGACCCCTGTAGGTAACTCATCCTCACCGAAACCATCCCTGCCTGTGAGGGCAGCACCCTTACTAGCCCAAGATCGGAATAAAGCTTTCAAAGAGATGATCAAGACCTTTTTCATGATGCGGTATGAAAGCCAAGGGGTGATTACTTACCGAAAGCATTGGCTGGTTCTAGTGCACAAAACCCTGCAGCCAACTTGCGCTTTACTGGCTCTAATCGCTTTTACAGCCTATTTGATTTACCGCTTAGGGTTTCAAAATCAGGGTTTTCTTTTGTCTGGCTTGACTTGGACACTGCTCTTATTTTTAGGATATGTGGGAGTGGGCTTATGGTGGCTGTATCATTATTTAGACTGGAGCAATGATATTTATCAATTGACTCCGGAACAAATACTGGATATCGAAAAGAAACCCTTGGGGAGAGAAGACAAGAAGACAGCCTCTTTGGATTCTATTCTCAGCGTCGAACACGATCGGAGAGGCATCCTGAGGTTGTTATTTAATTATGGGGATGTAATTGTTAATGTAGGACAGACCCAATTTACCTTTGATGGGGTTGCCAATCCTGACCAGGTGCACCAAGACATTCGCGCACACATGGAAGCGCGGGCGCGGAAAAAGCGTGAACGCGAGCTAGCCCAGGAACGGGAACGCATGATGGAATGGCTTTCAGTTTATCATGAAGAAGAGAAAAATCTCTCTAAAGGCGCAAGGGAGCTGGAGGGGTAATCAACCCAAAAGGCTACAATTGAGAGAGTGTTTCACCCGCATCCGAAGCGTGTGTATAGATCTGTATGCCCAGTTTGTGAGCCACTTCCAGAGCTTTGGGTTCAACCATGGGGGAGATGATCACCAAGCGATCGGCTTTGCGGTTGTGTAGTTTCTCATAAAAATGAACTTTCTTTACGAACAGATACATCTCACCTTTGCTGACCGAGGATTTGATCTCACCCAAAATAAGCACGCCGTTCTTGATAATCAAATCCAGTTCAATTTCTTCGGGATAGCCGAAGACCTCACCTTCTGCATCCCATTCGGTGACATGGATCACGTCAAGCCCTGCGAATTCCTGTAACATGGCTTGTAAGGCATTGCGAAAGGCTTGCTCGGTATAGAGTCCCCAGCGTGCCCCTAGAGCTCCTAGCCTTGTATCGCCTTTCTGATCCACTTTTTCGATCGCGGCGATCAGTTTGCGAATCTGCTCTTGGTTCTCTTGCCATTGTTTGGTTTGTTCTTCCCAACGGCGTTGGTTGTCTTGCCATTGTTTGGTTTGTTCTTCCCAACGGCGTTGGTTGTCTTGCCATTGTTTGGTTTGTTCTTCCCAGCGGCGGATGTCTTCCGCCCACTTTCGTTCACTTTCTAAACGCATCTGGCGGATTTCTTCGAGCAGTTGATCGAAACGATCGCGAGTCTCCTCTCTTGGGGCAAAATGTTCTCGAGAGATGCGTAGCACCGCCTCGCGCAGCTCGGGATCTTTCTCGATCAGGCGGGGTAATTCTTGGAGGATGATTTTCTTGAGTTCTTCTTTTTCCATGAGCTGAGTTTTTTCTTTGAGTCGATTATATCATGCTCGCTTGCTGGTGAGGATTTGCTGGATAGCGAGAATCAACTGACGACAAGAGCTTTTCCACGAACGCAACAGATTTCTTTGCGATGAACTGAGTAACGTGTAAAATCCGTCCAACAGGGTTGTGATTTCACCTTCGAGGTCGCTCAGTTCTTGCAATTTTTGGCGTAACAGAGAGAAATTCTCGGATGTCAATCGAAGAGGGACGTTTTCTTGCTGGACTTGTTCCAGCAAGATCTGAGTTTCTCCTAAAGTCCCACCGATCACTGCAAACTCGCTGTAAAGCCGTAACTCGAAGACATCAGTTAATTTCCTGCTGGCAAGACCGCAATATTTGGCGAGGGTATATTCTTTGCGGCGCATAGCAAGGTCACCCAGATAGGTCAAGGCTTCATGGGTGTCGAGCGGAGTAGCCTGACGGTAGTCCAGTTGACCCTGCTCTGCAGTGGCAAATCGATAGAGGTATGCATACGCTTCGTCCTGTCTGCCGATCGAGTAGAGATCAATGCCTAATTTTGCTAGCAACCAAGCATTGTTTGGTTCTTCCTGAAGGGCAAGTTGCATGGTCTGAATAGCCCGTTCAACGCGGGGCTTTCCCTGCGCTGTGCTGTGCAGATACCCATAGTGGAAAATGATCAAACCTTGGGGGTCTTTGGCTATCTTTCCACCGCTTTCACGAATGGAGGTTGTGTTTTCTTCATGGTAGCGTTTGCGGTAGCGGTAGGTGGGGCAGTTCCGAAAAAAGCGCAACACCGGTACGTCGAGCGTGTTCTGGGGGCGATTTTTGTAGAAGTTTCGTTGCAAAACCCAGTAGGCATCCGCTTCATCCGCTTGCGCGAGTTTTCTCAAGCGCGCGCCGCTATCGCGTTCCAATTCCTCATCGGCGTCCATAACCAGAATCCAACGCCCCTTCGCTTGCTCCAAGCTGTAATTGCGGGCAACGGAAAAATCATCAATCCATTCGAAATCGAACAATTTTGAACCGTATTTTCGGGCAATTTCTTTGGTGCCGTCTGTCGATCCCGTATCCACGATAATGATCTCGTCGACCACGTTTTGGACACTCTCTAAGCAGCGCGGCAGATATTCTTGTTCATTTTTTACGATCATACATAGGGAAATGAGCGGATTTTCCATCGGTTGGAATGAATAGCTTACCTAACTACCTTCATTTTCTCTTTGGTGAGAGAATAAACTTGAGATATTTTCAATCAATTGCTCGGCGCGAGCGATTTTTTGTTGCCAGATGGCTAAATTTTCATTGGCTTGCGGGTTTTCTGAACAGTCTGAACGAAGTTGTTCTAAGATGGATTGTGATTCGCGGAGCTCGTCCTTGAGAGATTCGAACGCTTTGCTGAGTTTAGCCCTGGATAGCCGCAGATTCCCATCATGGGCGAATTGTTCGATTTGATCGATGACCCAGGCGGCGCTTGAGGTAGCATAGTAAAACATAGAGGAGCGAGTCAAGGATGGCTGGGTATTTAGTAGAATACCTGCTTTTGCACACTCTTTTGACAATTTAAAATTTCCCGTTGCTTGGGCGGTTTGAGCTAAGGCAACGAGAACCGTGTGCAGAAAATCCGGCTCGACGATTTTGGGATCAATTCCTTGAGCCACCTCTTGGAGAAGCTGAAGGGCATTGGGATATTGGCGCTCTAAGAGGTAGATGAATCCCAATTTTGCCTTCGTATAAAGCGAATCAGGGTTTTCGCGGTACATTCTCTCCAAGAGCCGACGGTCTCGCTCGATGCGGGTTTCTGTCCCTTGAACCACATTTTTGAGGTAACCGTAGTGATGGATAACAAAACGGCTTTTGTACAAACGTCCACCATGAGCCAGGATTGCGGGATAGATCATTTCGTGGATGGCATTTTCAAAACGATATTGAGGGCGGTTGCGGAACAGGCGCACTTGCTCAGAATCATAATAAGGGGCAAGGGCGTTTGCCGAGCTCAAGGAACGAACAATTAGGTAGATCCCTTCTGCATCGCTGTTTAGGAGAAACGAGCGGAGTTGTGATCGAGCTTGGGGCGAAAGCTCTTCATCGGCATCTAGGAAAAGGATATACTTCCCGCTGGCTTTTTCCAAGCCGAAGTTGCGCGCCGCGGCAAAATCATCCTGCCACTGATATTCGTGAATCGAAGCACCATAGCTTGCGGCAATCTTTGGTGTGTTATCGGTGGAACCCGTATCGACGATGATCATCTCGTCAACCACATCTTTCACACTCTCTAAACATTGTGGCAAATAGACTTCTTCGTTTTTGACGATCATGCATAAGGAGAGCAGCGGTTCTTCTAGCATGGTTGCTTATCGGTTTAACCTCATCGCTTGATCAATGCTTGTGGATAATCGTTGAATATGTTGCAGGGATTTCTCGAGGAAATGTTTCTCGACGTTTGAGGAGCTAACCTGGCAGTGATTCAGAATCTCTGGCTGGAATTCTTCGATCACCTGGAGATAGTGTGCCAGGTATCGGTTTCTTTGTTCTTGATGCGGGATTGCCAAAGCTTGTTCAAGCCCTTTCTGGATGGCATGGATAAATGAATTACACAGCATCACCCAAGCCCGGGGATTAAGATCAGGATAGCCTTCAATGGCGAGACAGCCTTTGGCACAGCCAGCCGCTAGATCGTACTCTCCTCTCTGAAAGGCAATTTCGGATAAAACCAACAATCCTTTTTTAGTTTCGTACGGATGGGCTAGCTCAGTTCCAACTTCCAAAGCCGCCCGTTTGAGAACCTGATAGGCGTTTTCCAAATCTCCTCTTGTATAATACTCATTGCCAAGATAAAAGAGAAGGTTGCCATTATAGGGATCTTCCTCAACAGCCTTTTGCAAATAACGCCAGGCCCGTTCGCGGCGAGCAATCTCACCACCCTGTACTCCCTCTTTTAATAAACCGTAATGCCAGATAATGAATGAGCTGTTTTCAATTAAGGCGTTCTGGCGGAGCAGACTAGGAAAAACCGATTCGTGGTAAATCGATTCAAACCGGTATTGGGGACGATTACGGAAAATGCGAATCCAACCTTGAAACACTTGGTCATGGTAAACAAGCTGTGGCTCGACTGAGAGCACGTTTCGGAGAATGCAGTTATAAGCATCGACTTTGCTGTCTATTAAGATCGAGCGCAAGGATAGGCGCGATTGTTCGTCTAAAGCTTCATCGGCATCCAGGACGAGAATCCACTCGCCGCTTGCTTGCTCCAGACCGTAGTTCCGCGCTGCCGAAAAATCATCGATCCACTTGAAGTCATAAATTTTTGCTCCATAACGCTGTGCGATTGCTTTGCTGTTATCTGTGGAGCCCGTGTCAACAACGACCATTTCATCAACAAAGTTCTTTACGCTTTCCAGACAGCGCGGCAGATTCTCGGCTTCGTTTTTGACGATCATGCACAACGAAATTAAGGGTGAATTCATTGCGTTGACATCGTATCGAACATTTGCCACAAAGAGAATAAAAATGGGATAAAAAGACTGTGAATTCTTTGTGTAGGATCATTTTGGGTGTTCGATAGATCCCTCCCAAGATAATCGGATAAATCTGTGCTAAAATTAGCGTGTCTGAAGGTAGTTTATTCTGCTAAGTGGTTACGAAATTAACCAAAGTGTTCTTCGATGGATAGGTAGTTCGATGACAATCCGCGAAATTGTAACTCATCCAAATGAGATCTTGAGGCGCAAAGCGCACCGGGTAGAAAAATTTGATAAAGAGCTACAAACGCTCATTGACGATATGATTGAAACCATGCGGGCTGAGCCCGGCGTTGGTTTGGCTGCCCCTCAAGTGGCAGTGCCTTTGCGTCTCATTGTCGTGGAATACGGCGAAGAAGAGCAGGATGTTTCGCCCAAGTTATATGTGATGGCAAATCCAGAGATTACGCGCGCTTCGGTTGAAACAGAAAAAGGTGTCGAAGGTTGCTTGTCGATCCCCGGTTATGTTGGCGAAGTAGAGCGAGCAGTGGAAATTGTCGTGCGGGGGCAAAACCGTTTTGGCAAACCGATGAAAGTCAAAGCCAAGGGATGGTTGGCGCGTATCTTTCAGCATGAAATTGATCATCTTAACGGCGTGTTATTTATTGACCGCACCGACAAAGTGTGGAAGGTCGAAGAGGAAACGCAAGCGGTTCAGGTGAGCAAAGCAGAATGATCGATTGATGCAGCGGTTCACCAGCCTTTCGATGGCGACCATCCTTCCAAATGCCTGCTCATGCTCAAACATCTTTCTGTAACCAATTTTCGCAACTACCTGCGCTTGGAAATGGAATTCCCGCCAGGTCTGCTCGTTTTGGTGGGGGGAAATGCACAGGGTAAGACAAATCTTGTTGAGGCGCTTTATTACTTGTCAACGTTTGTATCTTTTCAGGCGGAAAGTGATCGTCAGTTAATCAACTTTCTGGTGGCGCATGAACCGTTAGCAGTGGCAAGAATTGTGGCGGAATATCAACGCGGTTTGGTTGAGCATCGCCTTGAAGTGCGTCTGATCGTTGAGAATGAAAACCGCCATACTGCTCCTCGCCTACGCAAAGAAGTCTTGTTGGATGGGGCTAAACAAAAGCTGGCTGATGTGGTTGGACACTTTAGCGCTGTGGCTTTTTTGCCTCAATCCCTGCGGATTATCGAAGGCTCTCCAGATGATCGGCGAAGGTTTTTAAATTTAGCCATTGGTCAAGTAAGACCAGACTATACTGAAGCTCTGGTCGCCTACACCCGTGCCTTGCAACAGCGCAATGCATTGTTGAAGTTGTTGGCCGAGAAAGGAGGTGAGGCCGACCAACTCGACTTTTGGGATGCGGAGATGGCTCGTTCGGGTGCCAAAATTATTCATGCCCGTGTTCAAGCCATTCACGAACTGGAAAAGCTGGCTGCCCCCCTTCACCGCCAGTTGACGCGCGGCAAGGAAGGTTTGGCATGCTTGTATCAGCCGGCTTATGACCCATATCCAACGAATTCTTCCCAGTATCGCTTGCCTGTTCACGTCTCAATTGATCGGGAACAGCTTTCTCTCTCCCAGATTCAAGAGGGCTTTCTCGAAGCCTTACAAAAACATCGCCGGGAAGATCTTCAGCGTGGCCTGACGACCCTGGGACCTCATCGAGACGAGGTGCGCTTTTTTTCCAACGGATTGGACTTAACCACCTATGGCTCGCGAGGTCAGGGACGCACGGCTGTAATCGCACTGAAATTGGCAGAATTGGAATGGGTGAGGAGCAAAGTTGGTTTTTGGCCTCTTTTTTTGCTCGATGAGGTATTGGCTGAGCTAGACCCGTCACGCCGTCAGGATTTGCTTGACCGTTTGGTGTTCTACGAACAAGCGGTCTTGACGACCGCTGAAGTTGGCTTGTTTGAACCAGCCTTTTTAAAAAAAGCTACGGTATGGCAGATTGAAAATGGCAATGTCTTAGAAACAGCAACCGCACAGGAGGAATGATGGCACATGTCTTTCAAATCAATCGCTCGAAGGGAGGTGTGCCGAAGCAAGCGATTTCATTTGCAACGGTTACCCGAAATGGACTCGAAGGGGATGCTCACCAGAATACTCATCACCACGGTGGGGAAGAACGCGCCCTGTGTCTCTATTCCCTGGAAAAGATTTTGGCACTCCAAATGGAGGGACATCCCATTTTCCCCGGTTCTGTTGGTGAAAACTTAACCCTATGGGGGGTGAATTGGGATCAGTTGCAAGCGGGTACCATCTTGCGCTTTGAAGGAGGCTTGGAAGTGGTGTTAACCAAACCTGTCAAACCTTGTCAAACCATCGCTGCTTCGTTCCGAAATGGAGCGATACAACGCATCTTACACGACCAGTTTCCGGGATGGTCGCGTTGGTATGGGAAGGTTTTGAAGGAAGGTGTAGTGAGGACGGGGGAGAGGTTGGAAGTATTTAGGTGACACTTCTCACAGAGGCCGGGTTTTGGATCGGAATAAACCGAAAGTGTGGTTTTCCTCTAACGCAGGGGTCGTTTTTCTGGAAGACCAACCCGACGCGGGTAGGTTGGAGGGGTAGCTGCAATTTTATCGATGATCACCAAATAACGATCCTCGGCTACTTGGGGCAGATGGACAGGGACTAATTTACGCACTTGTCCACCAAGAATAGCAATCGCGCGCTCGGCTTGATGGACCTCGGCTGGAGCGCTCTCGCCCTTCATTGCAATGGCTGCACCACCCACTCGAACAAGGGGTAAGAGGTATTCGGCGAGAGTAGGCAAATTGGCAACCGCTCGTGCAACGGCCCAGTCGTATTGCTCGCGGTGTTGTGGCAGCTGCCCTACTTCCTCTACCCGTTGGGGCAAGATAGTCACGGCGTTCAACCCCAATTCTTGGACAACCATTTGACAAAAAGCAGCTTTTTTCCCAATGGATTCAATCAAGGTTAACTCAAGGCTTGGAAAGGCAATCTTGAGGGGGATGCCGGGAAAGCCAGCACCACTGCCAACATCGACCACCCGTTGAGCGGTCAACGGTGACATCACCGAAAGACAGGTGAGCGAATCCAGAAAGTGCTTAATGCGGATCATTTCAGGGCTGCGAATCGCCGTCAGGTTGAGGCGTTGATTCCACTCAACCAAGAGTTGCTCGTAGCGTTGAAAAGCCTCGAGCTGACGGGAGGAAAGGCGCAAGCCCAGTTTCTGGTAGACCCATTGCACAAACGCCTGCATGGTTTGATTATACCTTGTCCGAACTTTCACAAACCCTTTGAGTGAATCTGGGTGTGAATGGCAAGATTATTTGCAAAAGCTTCAAATTGGTCAGAAAATTCGGAATTTTTACGCGATTTTTACGCCACAAAGACTCAAGAATGGCGAACCTTGACGATAACGGAGATAGAACAAACGCTTCAGCGAATTCAAACCAAGCTAGAGGTACATGCAAAGGAGGCGCAGATAAGGTCAGGAATCGAACAGATACCCTTCAATCCCTGAAAACGTCCGGAGAGCATGGGCAACTCTCTGAGACGGCAACCCAAAAGCCCAAATCCAAATCCACCCGATTGGGGGACGGATCCCCCAAAACATTCTAAACAAGGAGGTTTAAAATGGCTACTGTTGACGTCACCCGTGTAGCGGGCAACATTGGGGCACTCAATGCTCTGTATTCTCTCCAAAGCATTAACTCACAATTGGCAATCCACCAAACCCGTTTGGCAACCGGCAAGCGCTTGAATGAAGCCGCCGATGACCCAGCCGGTATGTCGATTGCCACGACCTTTGATGTGCGCCGCCAAGGCTTGAAGACGGCCTTGAATGCTATCGGCGATGCTAAAAACTTGATGTCCACCATGGAAGGCGGTTTGCGCAAGGTTCAGGATATTCTGGTCAAGATGCGCAACAAAGCTATGGAAGCGCAGGGTGATACCATTGGTTCAAATGAGCGGGCAGCAATCCAATCGCAACTGCGTGCCTTCCGCGATGAGATTCAAGCCATCGTCACCCAAACCCAATGGAACAATAATTACCTCTTGGTAGGGACAGGCGGTTCCGGTGCGACAGCTTCACTCACGTTCCTGACCGGGCCTGAATCTAGTGGCGGCACAACCAGCTTTTCCTTCGCTTCCGGAAGTTATGTGGCAACGAATCAGGGCTTCACAGCAACTGCAACTGGAGCTAATGGACTCAGCTTGAGCGATAGCGCTCTGACCATTACCAATTCGTCCAGCGCTGTGAGTGCAATGCAAGCCGTTGAGTCAGCCCTCAATATCGTCAAAGAGGCGGTTAGCCAAGTGGGTGCCTTCACTGCCCGGTTGAGCTTCAAAGAAGAAGCACTCTCTGTCCAATACACCAACACCGAATCGGCTTTTAACCGTATCATGAACGCCAACATGGCTGAAGAGCAAGTCGAGGCGAGCAAGTTCCTGATCCTGCAGCAAACGGCTACCGCCATGCTCGCTCAGGCGAATGTCGCCCCCCAATTCTTGCTCTCCCTATTTCGATAACATGGAGCTGATCCTCTAGGCTTGTCACGTGCTACGGTAACGGGGGCTGCCTCGAGCAGTCCCCGCTGAACCGTCAAGTGAGGGAAGAGAGACCATGGCTACGGTAAACCAACTCGACAGCTACTTCGTCAATCTGATCAACAGTTTGATGACCATTGAGCGCCAGCCGCTGACGCGTCTAGAAGAGCAACGTAGCAAGCTCAATGTGACGGTTGGTGTTTATCAGGATGCGCGCTCGAAGCTGCTTGAGTTGCAGAGCGCCGTATATGCTTTACAAAGCAATAACTATACCTCCGCGTTACAGGAAAGCCGAGTAATCTCCATTACCAATCGTCCGAGTGGTCTTACGGTTCTCTCTGCGACTGCATCTAGCACGGCTGTTGTAGGCAGCTATCAAATCACTGATGTTGTCTTAGCCAAAGCGCACCGCGTGCGCTCGGATGCGGTAGCTTATATAGATCAAGCCTTGGGATATAGCACCGGCACAGGATACATTGTCCTAGGTGGTGCAGAGAGCCGCTCAGCAGGGCTGAGCACCCCGCTTACAGATACAGTAATTGGCGTCAGTACGGCTGAAATCGACAGCGGCAAGAAAGAGCTGGGCAGAGGAACTTACACCATCCAGGTGCGCAATGACTCTACCGCAGGCTGGCAATTCCGTTTGGTTGACTCCAACGGCAAAGCAGTCAGCATCCGAAATGGGAGCAGTGAGACTGACACAACCAGCGATTGGCAGGCGATCCCGACTGGTGGAGGTAGCTTTAATGCCGGACGGGGCTTGGTGATCCAATTCGGCGATGGCAGTGCTTATCAAGAGGGCAGTGCAGAGGTTAACTATATTAGCCAAGGGGCGCGCATCACCGTCTCAGAGAGCGACAGCTTGCTAGACATTGTAGCTCGCATCAACGCCGCAACCTATGCAGAAAACGACGGCGTGATTGCCAGCATCATTGATAAGCAACTTGTGCTCTCAGCAGCCAGCACCGGCAGCGCCTATGCTTTGAACGCCAGTAATGTGATCGACAACGGCGCTGGTGGCACAAGCGGTGTTTTGCACCAATTGGGGCTGTTAGCCTCAGGGAGCACGGCTTTTAAGCACGAGGCCATTCAAGAAGCCAGCAATGCCACGTTCAAAGTCAATGGGCTGACCGTCACACGCGCGACGAACACAGGCTTAAGCGATGTCATCGCTGGTGTGACCCTCAACCTAGCTGCCGATGCACAGGGCAACTATGCCACTTTGAATGTGGAGAGAGATCTTAGCTCGGCAAAGTCGGCGATTACAACCTTCATCGAGAAATTCAACGCTGTGGTTTCTTACCTCGAGCAGAAAACCAGTGTGACAAGCATTGATAGCACCACCTTTACTCGCGGCGCGCTGGCAGATGATATGGCGTTTTCAGAACTGCGCTTACGCCTTTTGTCAATGTTTATGAACGCTTATTCCAATGCTAGCGCCTATTCACGTTTATCCGATCTCGGTTTGAGCTTGAATGACTCGCTGCAAGCAGCCATAACCGATCAGGCCAAGCTTGAACAAGCTTTGACGAACGATTTGAGCGGTGTCCAGACATTTTTGAATGAGGTCATGCAGGCTTTTGATGTTGAATTAGGACGCTTTACTGGCACCCGTAGCGCAACGAGCTATGTTAACGAAGCGGTGTCCTTGTTGAACAGCCAAATGGGCGACCTAAATGCAGAGATTACCCGCATGAACACCTACCTCAGCGAGCGCGAGCTTTACTTGAACGATCAATATGCTCAAATTCAGGCTCAACTGATCAACCTGACCTATATGCGCCAAATGTGGGCGAGTATCTATGGTACGGTGAATCAATTGATTTGAGGATGGAGCGAAGAATGGAGCAGGATGTCTCGGACATGGAGGTTCGAGAAGTGAGACTGGAGGGAGCCTATGTCGGAAAAGATTGAAACCCAAATCAGTCATGCAGGAAGTGTCCTGCCGGTTACTCTGGGGCGGGTGGACTCAGCCCAGGCTGCGCAAGTCTCTGCAGCTAAACCAGAGAAAGTTCAACAGTCTGGCGCCCCCCAGAATGAAAGTAGCTCAAAGGATGCGGCCGGTATAAAAGTGAGCGAGAAGGGAAAACGGCCCTTTGGGGATGTGACCCTGCGCTTTGAGATCGATAGCCAGACGCATGATGTGACTATTCTCATTCTGGATAAAGCCTCTCAACGGGTGGTGCGGACAATCCCACCTGAGGAAATGGCTCGGATGGACCCTGGCGAGCTTTTGCAATTGTTTGCCTAGAAGTTTTATCCATTTTTTACGGAAGAGCACTTCAGTTTCCGTAAACATAGCCGAAATAAGGAATGTAAGCGGTAAAACAATTGCAAAGAAAGGATTGCAGAAGTGGTACAAAACGGATACGGCACACAACAATATCGACAACAGGATGTGATGGGCGCTAGTCCGATTCATCTTGTAGTCATGGCGTATGATGTAGCCATTGCTTCGTGCGAAAAACAAGATTTCACCCGAGCAACCAAAGCCATTACCATCCTGCGGGATGCCTTGAATTTCGATTATGCCGAAGCGGCTGTAGGTCTGTTCCGTTTGTATCAATGGTGCTTGGACTGCATTCGCCAAGGGGACTACAACGCAGCTTTACAGACCCTGCGCGAACTTCGTGAAGCCTGGGCAACCGTTGAGAAACGCTATATGCCCGCAAGCCCTCCACCAGCTTACGCTCCAGCAACCGTAGCCGCCCAGTCGGCTTAATAGAACGCTTTTGCTGAGCGTCCTCACAGGCGATGAACACTGTGAGGACGCGCTTTCTAAAGATTCACGCGTTTTTTATTTCCCCTTCATAAACCTTTTACTGCACATTTGTCCTGCCTATGCTAGGATGTAGGCAGTCAATAGCCTTTCAGGGAAAGAAGGGTAGTAGCGATGAGTTTTTGGGATAGTTTACGCATTGCTTCTTCGGCGTTGAGTGCCCAACGCTTGCGCTTAGATATCATCTCAAACAATATTGCCAATGCTGAAACGACCCGTACAGAAAATGGCACACCTTACCAGCGAAAGGATGTGGTCTTTTCGCCACAAGGTACTTCTCCGTTTCTTCCTCGCTTTTTGAATGTCTTACGCAGCTTTCGCGGTGGATCGACCTCCTTACCGGCGACCGATGTTGCGGGTGTGCGGGTAAATTCGATTGTCACGGATGATAGCCCCGGACCGCGCATCTATGATCCAACCCATCCAGATGCGGATCAGGAGGGATATGTCACTTATCCCAATGTCAATCTAGTGGTTGAGATGACCAATATGCTTTCTGCCACCCGTTCTTACGAAGCTGGTCTAGCCATTGTTGAGGCGGCAAAACGGATGGCGCAAAAAGCCCTGGAAATTGGACGGTAATTTGGAGACTGATTCTTGAAGAGGAGTGACGCGGATGGAGCTTAACCCGATTCAAACCACCACCCTGCAAGGGCTTCAAGCGACAAAAACGACGGCAAAGCCCCAAAATGCCATGCAACAGGTCAGCCAGACATTTCAGGAAGCTTTGGATGCTCTCAGCCAAAGCCAACAAAACAGTGACGAGTTGATGCAAAAGTTAGCTATGGGTGAAGATGTGGAATTGCATCAAGTGATGATCGCCGCGGAACAGACTGATGTAAATTTCCGAGTTGCAATAGCGATCCGCGATAAATTGGTCGAAGCCTATCGCGAGATCATGCGCATGGCCGTGTAACGATATTGAAGACCTTAGAGAGGGCAAGCGCATGTTTAACCAAGTATTCCAGCAATTCAATCGCTTTTGGAGCCAGCAAAGCGGAGCACAACGCCTGGTTTTTGTGCTCATTGTTGCTCTAGCTTTGATCTTAATTCCTCTGTTTTTTGTCTGGGCATCCACACCTACTTATGAGATTGCTTTTAGTGGTTTGACAGAAGAAGATGCAGGCCAAATTGTTGAGCAATTAAATGCAAATAATATCCCCTATAAATTACGCGGGGTGGGTACCATCTTAGTTCCCTCGAATCAAGTCTATGAAGTGCGCTTGATGATGGCGAGACAAGGCTTGCCGAGTAGTGGCAATGTGGGGTTTGAAATCTTCTCCGGCAACACCTTGGGGATGACGGAATTTTCGCAACGCGTTAATTATCAGCGGGCTATTGAGGGAGAATTGGAGCGCACCATCGGCAGCTTAAAAGCGGTTCAAGCTGTGCGAGTTCACCTGGTGATTCCGGAAAAAACCTTGCTCTCAAGTGACCAAAACCCGGCAACCGCTTCAGTAACCATCATGGAAAAACCTGGGATGAGCTTAGATGCGGCTCAAGTGCGGGCAATTACCCATTTAGTAGCCAGCAGTGTGGAAGGTTTGCGTCCGGAAAATGTTGTGGTGGTGGATGTACATGGCAATATGTTAGCATCCGGGGAAGGGGCAGAAGGCGGTTCATTGACTGCCCAAGCGGACACCCGCCGGTCTGCCGAGTTAGCGGTGGCTCATCAGGTTGAAAGCAAAGTGCAAGAAATCCTCGATAAGGCTCTTGGCCCGAATAAATCAGTGGTACAAGCCAGCGTTGTCCTCGATTGGACTCAGCGCGAGACGACGCGTCAAACCTTTGACCCAACTCAAGCGGTCGTACGCAGTGAGCAGAATATTCAAGAAGTCTATACAACCACCAATGGCTCGATTGAGGGTGTGCCAGGAGCGACAACCAACCTTCCACCCGGCGGAGAAGCTGCTCTCACTGGGGGTGGTGGAGTCACCTATAATCGCAGCGAGTCCGTGGTGAATTATGAAATTACCCAAATCCAAACCCATGAGATCGAATCACCGGGTGAAATCCAACGCATTTCTCTCTCCGTTTTGGTCGATGGCATTACAGACACTCAACAGCTTGAGACCTTGCAATCAGTGATTGCTGCAGCAGCGGGAATTGATCAACAACGGGGCGATACGATTGCCGTTCAAGCTTTAGCGTTCGATCGCACCTACATCGAGACCCAAACGGCGGAAATGCAAGCTGCTGAGAGACAAAGTCTCTATTTGCGCATCGGTGAAATTGCCGCCGCAGTCATCCTCCTAGCGCTGATCCTGTGGTATGTGATGCGCGTCTTGAAAAACCTAAAGCTGGCTACTTCCGAAGCCTGGGTGCCGGTCATGAAGCCGGTCTCTGAGATGGCACTGCCGGCAGGCATGGGGCAGGTTCCAAGCTATTCCATCGGCGTTGATCAACTTGGCATGGGCAGCGAGGGTGCCCCTCAGAGCATTCCTGCTGCATCAACCCCTCAAGGTTTGCCGTTTGAAACCCCTCCACCGGAACGCAAGATGCCGAAAATTGAACTGCCAACCCTCTCGCCAGAGTACGAGCAGTTGCAGAGAACCTTGGATGAAGTTGCCGAAAGCGATCCCGCCAGCATTGCAGAAGCCATTCAACTTTGGCTAGCGGAGGATGAACGTAGAAATGGCTGAGTTAAATGAGTCTTCGGGTTTGTATAAAGCGGCCGTTTTGCTGCTCTGCCTTGGAGTAGAGCGATCCTCGAAGATTCTCCAATACCTTGGTGAAAGTGAATTGGAACGGGTGCTCATGGCGGTCAGCGAGATTGGCACAGTCTCTCAGGAGACACGGGCAGAGATCATGCAAGAGGCCTTAGCGCTCTCGATGGCGAGCGCAAACCTGATGATGGGTGGGGTGGAGTATTCTCGCCAACTTTTGGCGCGGGCGGTCGGTCCGCGCCGCGGGGCGGAGATTTTGGAGCGCATCTCTGCCAGCCAACAGCTTTCTTCGTTCGAAATCTTGCGCAGTGCCGATCCGGCTCAGGTGGCAAACTTGCTTGCCGAAGAGCATCCCCAAACTATCGCTTTGGTGCTGTCTTATCTCGAGGCAAAATTGGCCGCCGATATTATGACTCATCTACCACCCGAACTCCAAGTCGAGGTCACTTTACGCTTGGCGAAGATGGACCGCGTGTCTCCGAATGTGGTCGATGTTATCGAGAGAGGCTTAAAGCA
>QEXX01000049.1 GCA_003130835.1 Anaerolineae bacterium
AGATAGCCTGGGGTTTGTTCTCCTTGGGGCGGCGTCCCCATCGGAAAGCCGCGCAGGAAATCCTCATAATAAGCCACTGGGATAGATCCGGTTTGGTTGAGCACCTCGTCATAAATCGAGAGCAGGCGGGCACGATCCTCCTCAGCGGTTTTGGCAGCTCCGGCGCAGGGGCCGTCCACCCCTTGCGCATCGGGGCCATCATTGGTATCTTGGCAATATTCCGGCTTGTATGCGCCGGTTACGGCATAGCGCACGCCGAAGCGCGCTGCATTGCTGATCACCAAATACGACTGATAGATGCGCGCAAATTCGATAATGCCAAAGATGACCAATAATAAGATGGGTAAGACCAAGGCAAATTCGGTGATAGCTTGTCCTGGTCGCCGTTGGGGGGTGGTTGCCTGAGGGAAGGAAAAATTCTTTGCACTATCCATCCTGCACCGCCTTTTCGTTAACGCACCAGACGGGTAAAGATGCGCGAAGCGATGTCTTCAAAAACGCGCGTCAATTGAGACCCGGTGGGAGAGAAATAGTAGTTGCCACACCACTGTCTGTATTCATCAAGGTTATCATACAAATCCTTGCAGGGATCGTTTTTCAAGCGTGGGTCGCCAGCATAACCGACACGGGCGATATAGCGCAAGAGGTCTGCTCCATAAGGTTTGCCATGGACTTCGTTAACGGTGTTAAGGACTTCATTGCCCAAGCCGATGGCAAAAATCACTGCTCCCTGACCGCGATAGGCGCTGCCGTCCAACTGGCGGCAGGGGTTGCATTTGCCCGAATCCAGACAAGGGTGATTTTCAGTACCCGGCGGGATGATGTGGCCTGGCTCGGCGTCTCCCAACGCCTGGCAGCCGACGAAGTCGGCCATATCGCGGGCGTAATCATCGGCGTCATAATCCGGACCGCTGCGGTGGCGGGTGGATACATCTTGGTCTTGGCAAAGGGGTAGAACACTCTGAGGAAAAATGGCAACCTGAGGACAGAACCCCACTGGATAGGTGTTGTAATCGTTAATGTTGTCGTCCGCCTGACGATCGGTGGCGTTTGCCATCCCATCGGTCAGGATCACCACCACCCACAAGGCGTCTTCGCGGGGGTTGAGAGCGAACATGTTACCGGCCAGTTTTAAGCCGCCGCCGATATTGGTGGTAGCCTGATAAGACCAATCGCCAGTTTCCCAGCACGAGTTACAGTCGAAGAAACCGGTGTAAAATGAGTCCTCAGGAGCAATATAGCTGTCCTGCGCCGTATCGGTCGGCGGATCGGCAAAACTTTGTGGTTCATAATAGAGGCAAGGGCCCTTCTCAACGAGCATCGGTGCGCCTTGGTTATTGCGCGGGTCAAAACAATACCCTGGTTGAGCAGGATTGTTTGGGTTACGCAAATCAGAAGCCTTTAGGCCGCGTATAATGTCCTCGGCTTCGGCGCGGTCTCTCGTCCAGCCGTTGGTGCGCACAAAGGTGCCGAGGTCTTGCCAGTTTTGGCGGTAATGGGCGCCCCCAGGCGTGTTGGTCACCCAGCCATTGGCAAAGGTCACAATAGCCAAGCGATCCTCTTCCAAGGAGGCGGGCTTGTCTAAGATGCGCCCGACAAAGGTTAGGGCAGCGCGCTTGACTTCCTCGAACGGATGGCACTCACCGGGCAGACCGTCTGATCCGCTTGGATCGAGGTAATTGCACACCGAGGGGTCTCGTAAGCAAAAGAAATGCGGGTCGCCAGGATTCGGTATGGGTAACTCGCCGTTGATCAATCGCTGACACAGCGCCGGATCGTGTTGATTGGGATTGAATTGGGGAGCGTCGAAGGTCATCGAGTCGGAAATATCGACCACCAAGACCACATCCACCGAAGCGGCCTCGGCAATCGAATTGGCGCTGACGCGCAAGGTTTGCACGCCCACCAAATGCAGAAAGATGGTGGGCACATCTAGATAAGTGGTTACGCGGGCGAGTTTGCGGCGCGGCGTGGTGCAAAGTTGGGGGTCATTGCTTCCCCCCCCGCTTGTGCCACTACATTGCCCCCAGAAGACTCCATGAGAGTAATTGCATTCGGCCTCACAGGTCTGCACGGTGACCGTGTACATATCGGTGGCAATACCATTTAACTCGATCGCTTCGGCGGCTGCTGCGGTCAGGTCCTGCAGGTTGCGCATCTCGCGGAACTGCCCTGAGGCCGCCAACGAGGCGGCATCCACCGCTTGGCGCAGATGACCATAGTAGATAAAGAGCTGCCCCACATCGGTGGTCAAACCGACAATAGCCAGCAGCACCAGGAAAGCAACAGCAACCAGGATCAGCGCCTGGCCAGCTTCTCGGCGAGGCCGTCCCCGCATCCCTACGGTTCGGGAGTGGGGGTCGGTTCGGCCGAGCTGTTGGGCATCACAGCATAAGGACGCAGCAGAATCGGATCGGGTACAAAGGCGGTTATCCATGGCAACTTCAATTTCTGTTCATACGAATAGTAGAGTTCAACAAGGACATAACCCGTGTTTGGAGCAAAGCCGCGCAGTTTGGACTGCATCTCGGCAGTCGAAAAACCCGACGATTGATTGCGTGTGCCGGTAAAATCTTCTGCCATCGACCAACCCGCTTCGCCCACATCAGCAGGAAAGCGTGCCGTAATGCGACCACTAGGCCCATCCACACTAAAGACGGAGATGATCACATCATCCCGCCCATTGGCGAGGTTTAAGCCGACAAAAGGCGCTTCGCGGCTGAGTTCGCGGTTAACCAGACAGGCCGTCTGGCGGTAAAAATCTTTGGTATTGGCACAGTTCACCACTAGATCTCGGGATTCGTAATCCGAGTCCGAGGCATAGCGGGCGGCATTGCGCACGGCATCTTGGAGGGTCATGTATTCATTCAACAGAAACCCAAACTCCAATAAACCAGAGAGCACAATTAAGAGCACCGGCAAAAGAATCGCCGTTTCTACCAACCCTTGCCCTTTGGCAGTTCGAATGTTAAACACAAACCCTTGGCGGGGTTTTGAATCCGTCATGTTTTGATTATAGAGAACTTTCGGAGGAAAAACAAGCCTTTCGCCTAACAAATCTGATAGTCATAAGTACCAATTAGATTATCATTCCGTTAAGTAATCTGTCCCTGATCTCCAAAAGAGAGGGTCAAAACAATCTCCATGGAGAGCGGGGCAGAAGCAAGCGTTCGGTCGGAAAGTAATTTGAGCCTTCATCATCAAATTCTACTACTTTTTCGGCGTCTTGGTTGGCTTACTTTGCCCAGGCGGCTGGGGTTGTGAGGTAGGTTTGTTCGGGTTAGGTGGTTTGGGAGTTTTCGTAGGCGGCTTGACTTGGGTGGGTTTGGGGGTCTTGCTGGGCTGAAGCCCTTGCGTTGGACGATGAGTGTTGGTCGGACGAGGGGTCAAGCTCGGCCGCAGTGTCGGGGACTGGGTTTGGCGTAGGAAGCCGGGCGGGACAGACGATTCGGTTGGCGTGAAGAGGCCGGGCAGAGGCATTTGCCCACCCGCAGGTGTAGCAGAAGCCAGCGCCGCCAGGGTAGCTGTCGGGGTTAGCGTGGCCTCGCTCTCGGTCAAGATTGAAGTAACAGCTTGCAAAGACTGGAGTGAGGCATTCTGGGCTTGGCGCACCGCCTGTGCCTGCTCGGTGGGCAGAAGGTTTTCCAGAGCAGCTAGGTTAGTCGTTTGGGTTTGAAGGCGGGCTTCAATTTCTGTCTTGAGCCGGTAGGCTCGGAGAGGGTCAGCCCGAGCAGCTCGTTGTGCTTCTTGGACAGCAAGATAAAGTTGCACCTCATAATTGTTTAATGCCATCCCAATGTCGGCGTATCGCCCTTGCTGCGATAGGAGAGCGACTTCCTCGATGCGCCGTTCAGCATAGTGTAAACGCAGCTGCACTCGTTGGGAGGCATCCCAGCTCAACAATACGGCGGTTTCCTCAACGGCAGCCTTGACCGCATAGAGCCGATCGCCCGGCAAGCTGTTTTGCGCCGCCATGGCAACCCCTGAGCTGGCAAACACCAATCCGCAGATCAGCACGACGATCAGGGCACTCCAAATCCACACCGGGCGACGCAACCCGGCGACGCGGGGCGGCCTGGCTGTAGGCTGTCCGCTTGAATGCCGTACGGTTGGAATCGAGTCGAGCACCTGCGCCCGCAGAGCAGCTTGACGCTGTGGGGAGAGGGAGAAAGCCGCCCGCTGGGATCGAATCCATACGGCGCTCTCCAGCAAAGGCGCTAGCTCTTGACGCAGGTGAGGGTAGCGGGCTAAAGCCTGCTCAATGGTTTTCCCGCCTTGAAACACCATCTCCAGGCAATCTTGTAAGGCAACTTCGAGTGCGACCGCGTCGTTCATCCTTCACCTCTTTCCATCAGTGCCCGCAATGCAGCCAGAGCGCGATGCTGCAAAACTCGCACTGCAGCATAGGATTTGCCCATGACTTGGGCCGTCTCTTCATAGCTGAGGTCGTTTAAAAAGCGCAACACCAAAACCGTGCGATAATCCGGCGGCAGCTTTAATAAATAGTGATGGAGATCAGCAATATCCATGCCGGCAACCATCACAGAAGGGGGGCGTGGCGCAGAGCTAATCTCTCCGATGTCAGGGGTATCGGTCTCCCCTTGCCTGCCCTTTTGCTGGCGGAAGTAATCTACCAGTCGATTGCGGGCAATCCGATATAGGTAAACATAGAAAGGCACGCGATCCTTTTCGCGGTATTGTCCCAGCGTGCGCCACAGATTCATAAAGACATCGGCCGTCATATCTTCTGCATCCTGGGCATGGCTTATATGCCCGTATAAATACCGATAAATCGCCTCGCCATAGCGATTGTAAATTTCCTCAAAGGCTTCTCGATTCCCTTTTTGAGCCAGGGCAATCAATTCTTCATCGGGAATCTTGTGCCATTCTGGCATTCATTCTGTCCTTTAAAACGGATTAAGCTTGAAAACATTACACGCCTTGCAAATCTGTAAGTTATAAGAGAACGGAGCTAGCTTTGGATGGTTGTCTAACCCGATGGTTGCATCCCTTTAATCTGCTCTTATCTTTATTCTACCCGAATTTGAAACCGTGCGTTGCAAAAGAAGGGTATTCTCCTTCTCCTTCATCTCTAAGCCTGTCTAGCGGGTAGGCTTAGCGCAGGAGTCTGTGGTGATCGCCAGGCTTTTTTACTTATCCCCGCCTCTGTTCTTTAGTGCTCATCGTTCCCAACCTCTGACTCGATCATCACCGCAGCCCTGTGACCGCCCTTGGAAGAGCCTTTCGCCCAAAAGCAGTCACACTTTCAAAGAAATCCATCCACCCTCTGGTGTCAGCAGCCAATGGCGTGCAGTTTTCCACAATGCATCGCCGCAGCCTCTATCCATGCGCGGCGTAACCTCAAAATCAGGCTGAACACTCTTGGCTTAGATTGGTATAATGCAACTGAATGTGATCGGACAATCATCGCATCTCTGGATAAAAGGCTATCACCATGCCCCTGACCTTAACCCCTCTGCAAGGATATCCGCTCGTCAAAAGCGGAGATGACTTGGTTGACCTAACCGTTCAAGCCCTTTCCGTCAGCGGCTTAACCCTGCTGCCGGGCGATGTGCTGGTTTTTGCCCAAAAGATCGTCTCCAAAGCCGAAGGCCGTCGAGTGAATCTAGCTACGATCACACCTTCTCCTCGCGCCCAAGAACTGGCGCACCAGATCGAGAAAGACCCGCGCTTGGTCGAGTTAATCCTCAGAGAGAGTCGCACCGTCCTACGTACCCGCCCTGGCACGATCGTGGTCGAACATCGTTTGGGATTTGTGTGTGCCAACGCCGGCATTGACCATTCGAACGTTGCCGGAGAGGGCACAGCCGAGCAAGAATGGGTGTTGCTGTTGCCCGAAGACCCAGATGCTTCCGCCCAACGTTTACGGGATGGTCTCCAAGCTCATTTCGGCGTTCCAATCGGGGTGCTGATCATCGACTCACATGGGCGCGCCTGGCGGCTAGGGACGGTGGGGGTAGCCATTGGCTTAGCCGGTCTGCCCGCTTTGGTCGACCTGCGTGGCAAACCCGACCTGTTCGGCTATCGGTTGCGCATCACCCAAATTGGGGCTGCGGATGAATTGGCAGCCGCCGCCTCGTTGGTGATGGGGCAAGCTGCTGAAGGCACACCGGTTGTACATGTGCGCGGCTTTCCCTACCCCCTGCGCGAATCAAGCCTGGCGGAACTCATCCGACCTGCAGACCAAGACATGTTTCGGTGATTGTATGGAGAGAAATTGGCAGCCTTTCTGGAATTCTTTAGATCGCCTGCTCGAAGAAGGCGAGGTGATCATCGATCGACCACAAGGCAGCCCCCATGCCTGTTTTCCTCAGGTGCGCTATCCGTTCGACTGTGGTTACCTTGCCTTACCGCTCTGCGAAAGCGGCGAAGAAATGGATGTATGGAAGGGGAATCAAGCGCCGCCGCAAGTGGCAGCCATCCTGCTGGCAGTGGACGAACATAACCTAGCCTTAAACCGCAGCCTGGTGCTCGGATTGAACGAACACGCTCTAGAAGCAATCACAGATTTTTACGCGCAGATTGGCTTGACCGCCGTTGCGATCCACCGCACACCAGCGGAGCTGCGCCTGTTGACCGAACGGCGCTCGGTGCGGCGTTTCTTGGATCGTCCGGTAGAACGCAGCCTGATCGAGCGCGTGGTTGAGTTGGCTTGTTGGGCGCCCTCGGCACACAACCAACAGCCCTGGCGCTTTGTGGTTGTCAGCAATGCTGAGTCAAAAGAGAAGCTAGCTCAAGCCCTGAGCGAAATCTTTCGGCGCGACCTCTTGGCGCAAGGGGTGCCGCTGGAAGAAATTCAAGCCCGCCTTGAACGCTCACGCAAGCGCATCTTGACGGCTCCGCTCGCTGTCTTGCTTTGCCTTTGTGAAGAGGACATCCAACCCGGCAGCACAGAGCGACAGCGCAAAGGGGAACACGAGATGGCAATTCAAAGCGTTGCCTTGGCGGGGGGGCAATTCCTCTTAGCTGCCCATGCGTTGGGTTTGGCAACCGTCTGGCTATGTGCGCCACTCTTTGCACCCGAGGCGGCGCAAAGAGCCTTAGACCTGCCCTCGTCTTGGCAAGCCCAAGCGTTGATTCTGGTCGGCTATGCTTCGCAGCGGCCGACGCCTCCGCCCCGTAAATCTCTTTCCGAGGTAATGCTGTACCGATGAAGGTAGTTGCTTTTGCGGGTGGGGTGGGCGGTGCAAAACTTGCCGATGGGCTGGCGCGCTGCCTTTCGCCGCATGAATTGACGATGGTTGTCAACAGCGGCGATGATTTCGTCCATTTCGGCTTGAAAATCTGTCCCGATCTGGATACCGTCTGCTATACCTTGGCCGGTTTGGCAAACCCTGAGACGGGCTGGGGCAGGGCGGGAGAAACCTGGAATACCCTCAGCGCTTTAAGAGTCTTAGGAGCACCCACGTGGTTTCAACTCGGCGACCAAGACCTGGCTACCCATTTAGAACGCACGCGCCGCCTGAGTGAAGGGGAGACACTCAGCGAAGTCACACATTCCTTCTGTGAGCGTTGGGGGATAGCGCACCGCGTGCTGCCAATGACCAACGAGGCAGTGCAAACCATCGTCGAAACCGAGATTGGAGATTTATCTTTTCAAGAATACTTTGTGAAATACCGCTTTGAACCGGCGGTGCGCGGTTTTCGTTTTGAAGGCGCCACGCGAGCTACCCCCGCGCCTGGCGTGCTGGAAGCCATCGCCGCCTGCGATGTGGTGATCTTTTGTCCCTCCAATCCGTGGGTCTCGATTGACCCGATTTTGGCGATCCCGGCTATCCGCCAAGCAATCTTACGGGCAAGGGTCATTGCCGTCTCGCCGATTGTCGGCGGCAAAGCCCTTAAAGGTCCGGCCGCCAAGATGTTTGCTGAAATCGGCATTCCCCCTTCTGCTCAAGCGGTTGCCCTCCACTACGGTTCGTTGCTGAAGGGTTTTATCCTCGACCGTGTGGATGCCGAGGAAGAAATGGAAATTCGTTCTCTGGGGCTGCGAACCCTAGTCACCGATACCGTGATGAAGACCATCGCTGACCGCCAAAGATTGGCGCAGGAGATCTTAACCTTTGTGCAAGCGGAGTTCTTGTCATGACCTTGTGGGCAGTGGTACCGGTTAAGCCGTTGCGGCGGGGGAAATCGCGCCTCTCAGAGGTGTTAGATCTGCAACAGCGCTGGGATCTGAACCGGCGCTTGTTGTGCCACACGGTCGCCGTATTGAAAGAGTCTACCCGGGTGGGAGTGGTGATGGTTGTCAGCCGCGACCACGAAGCTTTAGCGCTGGCTCGCTCCTTAGGGGCACGCACCCTCTTAGAAAGCAAACCGGATGGGTTAAATCGAGCCGTGCTGGTGGCAACCCTCTTTGCGCAACGTAGCCATGCGCGCACCGCCCTGATTTTGCCGGCCGATTTGCCCCTGCTCAGCGAGTCCGCCCTCGAGACGTTCCTGCGCGCCGCACAAGGGGAAGAACCGGTGCTTGCCATCGCCCCCGACCGGCATAGGCGGGGTACCAATGCGCTTTACCTTACACTTCCTACTCTGCCTCGTTTCTGTTTTGGAGCCGACTCGTTTCAAGCCCATTGCGCGCTGGCAAAGCAGCTCGGACGGCGCTGCGCGGTGATTGAGGTGCCAGAGTTGGCTTTCGACTTAGATGATGCAGACGATTGGAAGCTGATGGAGGCAAACTCAGCGCTTAAGTTCCTCTCTGCTGGGAATGCCTTGTTGCGTGAGGAGTGATTCGATTTCGCCGCCCACCAAGGCTAAAGCTTAATAGCAGAGATCGATTCAATAACGAATGGCGTATCAATGCCCTGAGTTAACCTCGCCGAAAACGCTCTGCTAGCAGCGCTGACTGGACGGTACCGATAGCTTCCTGAGATCGTTTAGGCAAGCGCAATTTACGTTATAATAAGACAATCCCTGCCAAGTTGACCCAATATTCAGATTCATGGCACATTCCTCTACGCTCATTGACCCCGAACTCCCCTGCGGCAAGCCGCTGGATCTTTCACAGCTCATCCATCTGCTGGGTGACCTGCTCGGAAACGTCATCTTGGAATTCGAGGGCGTGGCGCTCTTCGAGATGGTGGAGCGCATTCGCGCTTCCGCCAAAGCGCGGCGGGCAGGGGACTTGGATGCCCATCGGTCGCTGCGCCAGATTATTCAGCGCCTGCAGCCCGCCGAAGCTCAAACGATCACGGCTGCCTTTGCTGCCTATTTCGACTTGGTCAATCTAGCCGAAGAACGCTCGCGCTTGGACACCCTGCGTCAGCGTCAGCGGGAAATCTATCCACGCCCGGAACACGATTCCATCGCCGAAGCCATTGCCCTTCTCAAAGAGCGCGGTGTTACCCCCCAACAGATGGCTGACTTGCTCCAAACCCTCTCCATTGAGATAGTGCTAACCGCTCACCCCACCGAAGCGCGGCGGCGCACAATCTTATCCAAATTGCAGCGCATTGCAGCCGCCCTCGAGGAACTAACCCAGTTTGCCTGCACCCCGCGCCAAGAAGAAGACTTGCTCGAAACCATTCGAGCTGAGATCAGCAGTCTTTGGTTGACCGAAAGAGCCCGTGCCAGCATGTACGAAGTAACCGATGAGGTACGCACCGGCTTGTATTACATTGAGCACGTCTTTTGGCGCACGTTGCCCAGTCTCTATGAAGATTTAGAGCGTGCTCTTGCCGAATATTATCCAGGCTTGAAAATCGAGCATGCCTGGCTGCGTTTGGCGTCTTGGATTGGTGGTGACCGGGATGGAAACCCCAATGTGACCCCGGAAGTGACCATTGAAACCCTGCGTTTGCACCGTGGTTTGGCGATCGAGAACTTCCGCCGCGAGTTGAGCGAACAGGCGCGGCGCTTGAGCATTAGCGCAAGGCGCTTTCCTCTGCCGCCCTCCCTGCAAGAATGGCTGGAGGAACGCCAACCGCTGCCTGAACACAGCCAATACATCGCCAAGCGCTACGCCCATGAACCCTATCGGCTCATCCTTTCGCTGCTCGCCAACGACCTAGCGCTCGCCTCTCAAGCCGATATGAAAGCCAATTTGCTTTCGCCGCAGCCGCAACCCTCACGCATTACTGTGGAGCATTTGCGCCGTCCCCTGCGCTGGATCGAAGAGGCCCTACCCCCCACCCTGCTCAAGAAAAGCCTCAATTGTTTGCAACGGCAATTGGAGATCTTCGGTTTGCACGCTGCCCGTTTGGATATCCGGGAAGATGCGAGTATGCTCAATCGGGCCGTTGGAGAGGTCTTGCGCGCCCTACAGATCACCGCTGAGTTTGAGCATTTGCCTTTTGACCAACGCCGCGCTTTATTGGTGCAGGTGCTTTCCGCCCCCGTGCCGCTCTTAGCCGAGAACCCAGGCGTGACCGTCGAAACGGCAAAAACCTGGGCATTGTTCGCACTCATCAACCGTGCCAGACGCACCTATGGAGACGCGCTGATCGGGCCGCTCATCCTCTCGATGACCCATTGTGCAGCGGACATCTTGAGCGCCTTGCTTTTAGCCCGTTGGACAGGATGCGCGGAGGGGCTGCAAATCTGTCCCCTCTTCGAGTCGATTGCAGACTTAGAAAACGCCGCCTCCATCCTGCAAGAGCTTTTCGATCTCCCGCTCTATCGCAGTCACTTACAAACGTGCCAAAACGAGCAAATGGTGATGATTGGCTATTCCGACAGCAACAAAGATGGCGGTTTGCTGATGGCAAATTGGGCCTTGTATCGCGCCCAGGAGGAGATTGTCAAAGTGGCTCAACGGATGGGGGTCAAGCTGACGATTTTCCATGGGCGAGGGGGCACCGTGGCGCGCGGCGGCGGACCGACCAATCGAGCGATCCGCGCCCAACCGGCCGGCACCATCCAAGGCCGTTTTCGGCTCACCGAGCAAGGTGAGGTGATTGCAGCGCGCTATTCCAACCCTGCTCTGGCACATCGTAACCTTGAACAGTTGGTACATGCCGTCCTGCTTGCCTCCGCTCCCAATGGGTCCTCCCAAGTGGAGAAAAGCTGGCGAGAAGCAATGGACGGCATGGCGAAGCAAGCCTTTGAGGTATATCGCCAACTAGTGAATGAAGGCCCCGCTTTTTTAGATTTTTGGCAAGCGGTGACGCCGATTGACGTGATCAAGCGTTTGCAGATCGGCTCACGCCCGGCTGCCCGACAGCCAACCGTCACCCTGCAAACCCTGCGCGCCATCCCGTGGGTTTTTTCGTGGATGCAAAGCCGTTACAACTTGCCGGGTTGGTATGGTTTAGGCAGCGGCTTAGCAGCTCTCGGCGATGAAATCCGCTTGCGCGAAATGTACAATGGCTGGCAATTCTTCCACGCCTTGATCAGCAATGCAGAAAACTCGCTGGTGCGCGCCGACATGGAGATTGCCGCCCTGTATTTAGACTTGGTCAAAGACCCCCAACAAGGGAAACGGTATTATCAACTCATCCGCGACGAGTATGACCGCACGGTTGAGTGGGTGCTGCGCGCCAGCGGCCACACCCAACTGCTGGATGATGAACCAATCACCCAACGCGCCGTGCGGTATCGCAATCCCTATATCGATCCCTTGAATTACCTGCAGGTGGAGATGTTGGGGCGCTGGCGTGGCTTTGAGGATAAAGACAGCCAGGCTGCCCAAGCGGTTTTCGAGGTGATCGTTCTGACCATCAACGGCATCGCTGCCGGCTTACAAAATACGGGGTGAGCCCCGTTGAGGTTTGGCGAGGTTTAAGCCCCTGCAAAGCTCTGCCGCCATTCCCACAAGAACAGCACTGCCGCCAGAACCCCAGCCGCCCCGCCACCAACCCAGATCGCCAGGGGTCCCAGGTTATCGTTCAGAAAGCCCCCCATCAAGGGTCCAATGCCAGCCGCAACGATCCACGTCAGGCTGTATAAGCTCATATATCGCCCGCGCATATCGGGCGGAGCCAGGTTTGCCACGTAGGTAGAAGAGGTCGGCACTAAGACCATTTCCCCCAAGGTGACGATCACCATGCTTAACCAAAACCACCAAAACCCCTGCCCAACCGCCACACTCCCCACCCCAAAGCCATAAAGCAGCGAGCCAATCGAGAGCGCCAAAAGCGGTGGATAGCGGCGGCTGACCGCCGTAACCGCCAGTTGGAACAGCACCACCATCGAAGCGTTGGTAACCGGAATCCAGCCATACAGCTTTTCCGAAATGCCAAAATGCGTTTTGGTGTAAACCCCTAACAAAACCCATAAAATGGCGGCGCTCACCTGTGGCAAGACCAGGGTCAGGGCGAAACGGATGAAACGCCGATCCTCGAAAACGGCTTTGTAACCTCCCAACCCTTTGTCGAGGGCAGGTTGGGCTTGCCCAGCGGCCTGCGTCAAGGTCGGGAGGGTCTCCTTTGCCCCTAAGGCGACAAACAAGCCATAGAGAAATAAGCCACCTGCCGCGCAGTAAAACGCAATGGTGTAAGAAACCGAAGCCAAAAAGCCGCCAATAGCCGGGCCAATTGCCACACCCAAGTTGTTGCTTAAGCGCATGCGCGAATAAGCATCGATGCGCTTGCCCTCGGGGATGAGATCAGCGATCATTGCATCGGCTCCGACACGGTAGAGGGGATTAGAAGCCCCCTGTAGGACCATCAGGGAAGCAAAAGCTGCCAGCGATGCGGCACGGCTCAAAAGCACAAAGCCCAAGGCGTTGGTGGTCAGGCTGATCACCATCACCCGTTTGCGTCCCAAGCGGTCGATAATCGGGCCGGCAATAAGCGAACTGAGTAAGCCGGCGATGGAATTTAAGGTGATCAGCCCGGCGTTAACGGTTAAGGGGCTGGCTAACCGTTCGCTGATATAGATCATGAGAAACGGCCAGATCATGCTTGCCCCGATGGCACTGATCAACATACCGCTGAACAAAAGCCAAAATTGGGGCGGGAAAGATGAAGCTTTAAGATCAGTCACAAAGGTTGTTTCCCCTGAATTACGCCTCTCTGAGGCTATTGGACTCCCATTCAATGCGGCGTTGATGGTAGCTCTGGTAATCCGGCACCAAACGCTCGTATTCGCTGTCCATCAACGGTGACGAAATCATAAAATCGGCTGAAGCGCGATTGCAAGCGGTTGGGATGTTCCACACAACCGCCATGCGCAACAGCGCTTTTACATCCGGATCATGCGGCATGGGTTCCAAAGGATCCCAAAAGAAAATTAAGAAATCGATCTCGTTTTCGGCGATCTTTGCTCCGATTTGCTGGTCGCCCCCCAAAGGTCCGCTTTTTAGTTTATGGATAGGGAGGTTCAATTCTCTTTCCAGAACATGGCCGGTGGTGCCGGTGGCGTAGATTTCATGGTGGGCAAGCAGGTCTCGGTTAAAGCGTGCCCACTCCAATAGATCGCGTTTCTTGTTATCGTGGGCGACTAAGGCGATTTTCTTATTCGGCTTCATGACGATTTTTTGGTATTTCATAGAAACCTTCCTTTGCAAATGCTGAGGCTGAGATCGAGGCTATTTGGTCAAGACAAAAAGGGGAATGAAACTGCTTAGGAGATAGCGTTGCTCGTAAGGGTGTCAAGGCTGGCTAAGCAAATCTTGGGCTTTGGCTTCGTCAACAAACAACAACAGCCAAACCTTCCAGTTGCTCAGCACAATGGGTTGAGCGGGTGGGGTAGGCGTGGGGATCGGCGTTGCGCCGCCTGGCGCCAAGGGGATAATCACTTTGTCACCTGGACGCGCCATGTGACCTTTTTCGTACGCCCATTGTTCCACGCCAGCGGGTAAGGTTGCCTGGGCAATCTGGGTTACCAAAGAGATGCTTTCTTGGGTTAAGTGGCTCAGAGTGGCTGCCACGCGGGTGCTTTGGGCAGCCAAACGGTGCATTTCGTTGATACGCTGATTGAATGCCATCACAAAACGCAAAGAGAGCAAAATCCCCGCGATGACCAAGGCATATTTCCAACTAAAGTAGAGGCGTTTCATACCTTCATCATACCTCAGCCCTGCCGAACGGACAAGGTGTTCAGAGCCTGGTAAGGCTCAAGTCCTCCCATGGTTGCAAGAGGCCTGCCAAGGGTGCAGGATTGCGGTCAGTAGAATTCGCCCCTCAAGAAGGGTATATAGAGAAAATTCGTTCGCACTGGTATCTGGTTAGAGCTTGGGTTTTCTTAGCGATCGGTGCAGGAGTAGCACGGGTCAATCGAGGCCTGGATCAGCGGCGCATCGGCGAGGGTGGCACCCTTGAGCATCAGACGCACGGTTGGCATGTTGACAAAACTTGGTGTGCGCACCTTCACCCGTAACGGCTTTTCGCTGCCATCTGAGGCGATATAGTAAAACACCTCGCCGCGCGGGGCTTCGATGCGCGCCACCGCCTCACCCGGCGGCAGTTCAACGAATAACTGCCCTTTCCACTGACCGGATGGCATTTGTTCCAAGGCTTGTTCGATGATTTGGCACGATTCGACCATCTCCAACGCCCGCACGAGGATGCGCGCCAGAACATCGCCGCTCTCTTGGACGGGGACGCTGAACTCAAAACGGTCGTAGACGAGGTAGGGTTGGGCTTGACGGATATCTTGCGCTACGCCACTCGCCCGCGCTGTGGGCCCAACTGCTCCCCAGGCGATGGCATTTGCTTTGGTCAAGATGCCCACGCCCGCGCAGCGAGCCCGCACAGTAGGGTCATTGGTGAAGATAGGGAGCAACTGCCCTTCGACCGCTTTTTGGATTTGCCGTACGCCATCTCGAATGGTCTGTGGGTCGGTCAGATCGCGGTTGACACCCCCGATGGCGTTCATGGCGTAATTGACGCGGTTGCCCGAAATCGTCTCCAGCAAGTCCATGACGACCTCACGCAGGCGGAAGCAGGTCATGAATAGAGTCTGAAAACCAAGGATGTGTGCTGCTGCTCCTGCCCAAAGGATATGGGAATGCAAACGCTCCAATTCCGCCACGATGACGCGGATATACTGTGCCCGCAGGGACGGCTCGATGCCCAGCAGGTTTTCGAGCGCAAGGCAGTAGGTCAGCGTATGGACATTAGAACAAATCCCGCATACACGCTCGAATAAAGCGATGTTTTGAATGATATTCCGGCTTTGAGCAATCAACTCGATCGCGCGAAAATTGAAGCCAATTTGCAGATGAGCCTCGCGCACATTTTCCCCTTCGCACTCTAATTCGAGTTTGTAAGGTTCTTCAAGCGCAGGATGATAGGGCCCGATTGGGATGGTGTAGCTCATTCCTTACCCTCCTCATCAAGGGGTATGTTAGCGAGAAATAAACCGCTGGGATCGCTTGCACGCAAGACCAACGGTGAGGTCTCACGTCCGTTGAAAATGACCCCAAAGAGATCGTGGATTTCGCGCTCGATCCAATCGGCAGCAGGGCAAATGGCCGCAACGCTATCGATTTTGCGGCCCTGGGTGAGCGTCGAAAGGTGCAGTAGTTGGCCTTGGCAATCCCAATGATAGATCAGACGGCATTCTGATTTACCGTCTGGGATGGCAGTAATGGTGATCAAACGCGCCTCATTTTGTATCAAGTATTGCGCCATATGGCACACATTCAAGCCTGCAATGTGCCACCAAATGCCATCGGTTCTTTGGCTCGGCGGCGTCTCGATTCCAAGAGTTTGGCGGATTTCTTCGACGTTCATCGCGTCGCCTCCTTTATGCGGCGGGCTTCGACCATCGACTTGATAGCTTCTTTCTGGCGGCAAACCGGACAGAGGCGAAGCAAAGTTTCCACCTCTCCCGAGACTTCTGTATAAGCACGCTGGCGCAGAATTTGGGTTGCCACTTTGAAGGGCTTACCGCAACCCTCACAGCGCGGATAAGCCCTGGTGTATGTCACCGCTAATGCGCCGGCGCAGTGATAGATTGGCGGACATTCTGCTTGCATCTGTAAAGCAGAGGTCGGACAGGCATCTACGCACCGTCCACAAAAAGTGCATTTTGCGGGGTCATAAGACCAACAAAAGGTTTCGCGCTCCTCGGTCACATGGATAGCCGCTGAAACGCATACATACGCGCAAGAAGCGCACCCCACACAGTCTTCGAGTTCGATCTGTACCAAGCCGCGGTACCTTGCAGGCGGGGGAACACGCTGCGGATAGCGTAGGGTGACTACCCCCTGGCGAAGATTTTCGGCAAGAATTTCCCAAATGCTCATCGATCAACCTCCATTAGAGGAAAAGGGAAACAACCAACGCTAACAAAGCAAGTCCAAACCCCCACCGCCAATAAAAACGGCTTGCCTGAAGCAGTTTGAGGCGCGCTGTGGCACCTGCTATCACCGTTAAGACCACCACCAGCACCAAGCTGAGCAGTGCAAATAGAATTGCGTCAAGGATTGCCTGACCGCTGCGCCACGGCACTGCCAACGAGGCGATCAATCCACTCAGTGCCACCCACTCGACCGCATGGGTTAATTCCCACAAACCCAGTCGCCAACCGTCCAATTCAGTCAGTGCTCCTTGGTAAATCTCCTGTTCGGCGTTTGCCACCGAAAAGGGATTCAGGCGCAGTTTAATCGGTAAACAGAAGAGAAGGGCAAGCAGGGCAATAGCGCGGGTAGCAAGAGGAGCATTTGAGGCAATCTCCATCAGGCGCAGGCTGCCGCTGGCATAGGCAAGGGCAATGAGGGCGGTAATGAACGGTAGATTGGTTGCGATCGTCAGAGTCGCCTCCCGGATGGCACCCACCTGCCCAAATATGGAGCGCGAGAGGAAGCCCAACAAAACCAGACAAATCGGGGCAACCTCGACTAGGGCGACAAACAATACCAAATCTCCAACTGCAGAAGCTGAGCTGGGTAAGATAGGCAGCAACGTCAAGGACCCTACCGTTGCACCCAGTGCCAGCAGGGGGAGGAGCAAATAGAAGATATCTTCGCCGCTTGCGCGCCGTAACGGTTCTTTGGTCATCAGTTTGATGAAATCAAAAAAAGGCTGATAGAAAGGCGGACCAATGCGGCTTTGCAGGCGGGCGAGTATCTTCCGTTCCAACCAGAGCATCAACCAACCCATTGGAACAGCATAAAGAAAACCCGGAAAGATCAGCAATGCAAACCAACTAGGCATGGCTTTTTCCTCCTATACCTGTCACTGGCTTGGTTTTCAATTGCTCTATGGCATTGGCAATTCCTTCAAGGATGGCATTGGGACGCGGCGGACAACCTGGCACATATACATCGACGGGGATAAACTTCTCCAACGGGCCTACGACGCTTGGGCTATCCGCGAATACGTTGCCACTGGCGGGGCAAGAGCCAATGGCAACAACCACTTTTGGGGCCGGCATCTGAGCATAGATTGTTTGAAGCGCAGCCTGCGTGTTGCGCGTGACCGGCCCGGAGACACATAAAATATCGGCATGGCGTGGGCTGCCCTCCAAACGAATGCCCAATTGTTCGACGTCATATCGTGGGGTCAGACAAGCCAGAAACTCAATGTCACAACCGTTACAACCGCCGCAGTTTAGGTGAAAAAGCCATGGCGAACGCCCTCGGGCATAGCGTACCAAATGGACAAAGAAGGATAGTTTTGCTTCCATGTTTTCTTTTCCTTTCAGCTCAGCAAGAAGAGAGGAAAAAAACCACCGAGCAGTAAGAGGAGGACTAGCAAAAGGATGGTCAAGCGGAAGCCTAGCGGTTCACGACAAGGCAGCAAATCTTGCGCAGCGGCCGGTTGTTTATTTGGACTGCCCCACCAAAATTCGACCAATGTTCGCCCATAAGCTAACAAGGCGAGAGAGGAACAGAGCATCAACCCCGCCAGCAGCCACGGGCTTGTCTGGAAAGAAAGCAGGTAAATCCGCCAACGGGCAAGATAGCCGACAAAAGGTGGCGCGCCTAGCACGGCGAGGAAACCCATCACAAATCCGGCACTGCTGAAGGGATAAAAACGGGCAAGACCGCCAAGAGAGGGCTTGAGATTGCCGTCGGCTTCTATCCGACTCAGGCTGACAAAGAGCAAGACCTTCCCTACAGCGTGAGCAGCCGCACCGAGATAAGCAGCTTGCAGACCCAATTCTTGCCCTAAAGCGACAGCGGTGATCAGGATGCCCATATCCTCCACCGTTGAGAAAGCCAATAAGCGCTTCAGGTCGCGTTGAGCGAGCATCGCCAAAGCCCCACCCAAAGCGGAGAGCAATCCAAGCCATATCCAAGGCGTTTGCAGGCTGAACACAGCCGGCGACCTTTGGCCGAAGTTGACCACTTCAGCAAAAGCTGCTACATCGACAACGCCAATGATCAAACCCAGCAAGGGAGCGGAAGCTGCTCCTGCCAAGCGCGGCAACCAGACATAAAAAGGTACCAAGGCGATCTTAATCCCCACTCCAAGGAGAAAGAAGACCAAAGCAAATACGGGTTGGGTGTGTGCTGTCTGCAAGGCAACATAGTTCAAGGCCATCGACAGAAGCACGACAAATAAATAAACCTGAGCCGCCCTTTTATCGGTGATATGCAACCATAACAACCCAAAAGCCAGCAGGGCAGCGCCTTCGAGGAGCAGGAAATTCCATAGAGGAGATGGGGTTATTAAACTGCCTATCGCGGCTAGGATGGAAAGCAAAAGCAACCAGAGTTGACTGCCACGCAAGGTAACGCATAAAGCGACTGTTAGGCATCCTAGTCCGGCGATACTTAGCCAACCGATAAACCAGGTAGGAGTATGATATGGAATCCCTGCTGTGGCGGTCGAAAGAGGCTTGAGGAGGAAGAGTAGGAAGGCCGCCAGAGCGCTGAAAACCACCAGACTCGACCCTGCTCGCCTTTCTAGAACCTGTGAGAAACTCTCGATGACCTGCGCGAGACGGAGAAGAATTTGCCAAACTAAACGATAGAACCGATCTGGGTCTGTCAAGCGATAAACCTCGCTCCATTGATCTTGAATCAATTGCGAGAAGTCGGCAGCGCTCAAGCGGCCTGGTCCGCTGAGCGGCTCTCCCCCGCTGAAGATCCCTTCTCCAGCCAGAACCGCCATCTCCCCACCGATTGCTACCCGCCGGACTGGCTGCCAGATCAGGTAAATCACGGCTCCCAAACCGAGCGCTACAACCGCCATCACCAACCCAAGGCTGGTATACCATTCCCCTCCTGCTAAGCGAATCCCCAGCCAGTTGATGCCTTCGATAGCAGTGAGTCCCAAGTGAGGCAACAGGGGATTAATAAGGTAGGTGAAGGCAAGTTGTGGAGCAATACCCAGCAAGAGGCTACCACCCGCAAGCAGGCCGATGGCTCGCTCCATCCACGGATTCGACCCTCCATGAGGGGTGTGCGGTGATTGTGTTTCCCCGAAAAAGACGCTACTGCTTGCCTTGAGAAAATAGAACACCGTCAGGATACTGACTAGCCATGCCACCACAGCCGGCACAAGCTGGCCGGCCTGCAAGGCAGCGTGGTAGAGCAGCCACTTGGAAACAAAGCCGCTTAACAGCGGCAGACCGCTAATGCTCCCCGCCAGCACCAGCCAGTTTATGGCTGTCACCGGCATTAGCTTTGTCAAACCACCTAAACGATTCATGTCGCGGCTGCCGCATTCATGTTGTATCTTGCCGGCGCATAAAAATAACCCGCCCTTGAACAAAGCATGATTTAAGCACAAGAGCAGTCCCGCAGCCACCCCTAAAGGTGTGCCGATGGCTAGCCCCAACATCATATACCCAACTTGGCTGACGGTGGAATAGGCAAGCAGCCGCTTTAGGTCGGTTTGCACCAGAGCAAACAACGCCCCGACCAGCATGGTCAGCGTGGCAACGGCGATGAAAATGCCCTGAAAAAGGGGCGGCCAGGCAAGCATTCCCCGCAGCCTGGCAAGGAGATAAACCCCAGCGGTCACATAACAGGCGGCATGGAGCAAGGCGCTGACCGGCGTTGGGGCAGCCATTGCGTCGGGAATCCAGGTGTGCAAGGGGAATTGCACCGATTTTGCCATGGCGGCGACCAAAGCCAACAGCAGGATGCCACTGGTTAAGCCGGCCGCAAAGCGCGGGTCAATCCATACCGAAACACCGCTGCGAGTGTAGCCGATGACGGCAAACGCCAGCAAACCGTAGCCGGCAAGATGGGTCATCACCAAGGCTTTGCGGGCACCCCGCGCTGCTTCTGCTTGTAGATACCAGAAAGCGATAAGAAAGAAGGAACACAAGCCGATGATTTCCCAACTAAGGTAAACGACAAACCAATCGGCGCTGAAAACCAAGTGGACCAGCGCAGCAATAAATAGCAGCATAAGCGCATAAAAACGCGTCGGGGCGGTTTCGGTGCGCATATACTCAAGGGAAAAGAAAAGGATAACGCTTCCCACACCGAGAGCGATAAAGGCGAAGAGAAAACTCAAACCATCCAAGCGATAGCTCAGAGAAAATGGGCCGTCCCATGCAGAAAGATACCAATCTTGGACAGCACCACTCAACGGAATTCGCCAGCCACTGAGCAAGGCTAGGAAGCCGAGCGTTGAGCTTAAAACGGCTAACCACCCTTTGGCTCGGTTGGAAAGCACACGCATCAGGAGCAATTCTAACAAGACGCCACCGATAAGCAGCGCCCACGAACCGATCAGCGGAATCCAAGGCGGCATAGCACTCCTCCGTTTCCATTGCTTTCCTCTCCTATCTGGAGAGGAATTGGGGGTGAAGGGAAATTCCCATCCCCCTCATCGGGGGATGGAGGTCTTCCTACGGCTGGGGGTTGGGTTTCGAAACGCATCCCTGCGCTCCGTTGTTCAACCCACTAGGCTTGCTTCTCCCCGGCTCTTTTTCCCAAAGGAGAAGGAGGAAACTTTCCCTCACCCTCCTAGATGCCAGAACCTAGCACGTTACCCCGCCAGCGCGCTCTCCGCCACCGGCAAGCCTAGGGCGCTGCGCTTCTTGTCAATGTGCTGTACCATTAATGCGGCTGCTTTGAATGGGTCAGGCTCCACCGCAAACATCGCTCCGACCACCGACTCGGCTGTCTCGGTCAATACCTGCGTCACCAGGGAACTGCCCAAAACCTGTGGCACCGTCCCCAACACAGTAAAGATGCCGCTGGAGACCACATAGGCACCGATGCTGACCGCTTTTTCACTCATCCATTCAGGCGCTGCGCCGGCAACCGGCAGGTCGCTAATATCCACACCCAGCGCGTTGGCGATGGCTGCGCAGGCGGTCAGGATACGGCTGATATCGACGCAGGAGCCCATATGGAGCACCGGTGGAATACCCAAGGCTTTACAAACGCCTTTCAATCCCTCGCCGGCCATATCAGCCGCTTCGGGCAAGAGCAAGCCGGCTTTGGCAGCAGCAATGGCGTTACACCCCGTGGTGACCACCAAGACGTTTTCTTTGATCAATGCTTTCAGAATATTAATATGCCCGTAATCGTGCTGGACCTTGGGGTTGTTACAACCGACTACGCCAGCAATGCCCCGTACGGCACCCGACTTAATCGCATCCAGCAGTGGATTAAGGCTTCCACCCAATGCAGCCACAATGGCTTCCACGCTAAAACCGACCATGCATTCCGACTTCTCATCGGGGATTTGCACCATGCCAGGCTTGCGGAAGCGGTAATTTTCGACCGCCGTTCGTACGATCTCCTTGGCAATTTCGTAGCCATGCTCCTCGTGGAACTCGATATGAGTCGCGCTCGGGAACTTTGCTTTCGGTGAAGTCGAGATCAGTTTGGTGTGGAAACAACCTGCCACTGCGCCTAAAGACGGAAAGATGCACTGCACATCCACAACCATTGCCTCAACTGCTCCGGTGGCAATAGCAAGTTCTTGTTGTAAGAAATTGCCCGCCGGTGGAATGCCGTGTCGCATCAGGACTTCATTCCCGGTGCAACAGATGCCGGCTACTTGGATACCCTTTGCGCCGTACTTCTTTGCCAATTCGATCATCTCTGGATCTTGGGTCGCGGCGACAATCATCTCGGAAAGCACCGGTTCATGTCCGTGAACGATGATGTTGACCATGTCTTTCTTCAAGACGCCCAGATTGGCTTCTGATTTAATCGGGGTAGGTGTGCCAAATAAGACATCGGAAAGTTCGGTGGCAATCATCGAGCCGCCCCATCCATCGGCAATGGAGGCGCGTAAACCATGCAAGATTAAATTTACAGCGTCGTTATCGACTCCGATATGGGTACGATGCATGATCTCAACAATTTCTCGGTCAATGCCACGCGGCTCGATACCCAATTGCTGCCACAGAGCCAGGCGCTTTTCGGGTGCGCGGCGGGTAAATTGGATGGGGCCTTCTTGTTTTCCGAACTCACCGTAAGCCGCTTTGGCAACATCCAGAGCAATCTCCTCTTTGGTGCGGTCTTTGATCTTGATACCATATTCTTTGGCGACCGCTTTCAATTTTTCTTCGTCTTTGATCTGGTAGCCGCTGGCTTTGCCTTGTGCGGTGAGCAAAAGGGTGTGGGCAATATCGCGTCCATGGTCAGAGTGGGCAGCAGCACCGGACGCGATCATCCGCAGCAGATTACGGGCAACGATGATATCGGCAGTCGCACCACACACGCCTTGCTTTGGCCCCTCTTCCTCGAAGGGGCTGATACGGCAGGGCCCCATATTGCAATTGCGACAGCAAAGGCCAAGTTCTCCGAAGCCGCACTGGGGCTGCATGGCATCAAAGCGATCCCACGCGGTTGAAATGCCAAGCTCATCAACCCGCGCCAGCATCGCGTGGGTAGCTGGGTCAATACTGCGATTCAGAATTTTTTCGGAGTATTTCCCATTGCCTTTCATTGGATCCCTTCCTTCCTTATAAGTCAACATAGTAAATTATTTCTGTAGCTCTCTCTGAACGCGAATGGCTTCTAGATACCGCTCGGCTGTGCTCCGCCGGGCACTTTGAATGACTTCCTTGGCGACGACCAAGCGGATCGCCTTAGTTGGGCAGGCTTCGACACAAGCCGGTCCACCTGGACGGTCAACGCACAGGTCACACTTTGTGGCGGCGCGTTTGGTATGTCCGTTGACCTTGACGGTGGCAATGTGAATGGCGCCAAACGGACAAACCATTGTGCAGAGGCCGCAAGCGATGCAACGGTTGGCGTTGACTGCTGTGTAGGTCTCTGTGCGGAAGGTCGCCCCTGTCGGACAAACCTTGACACATGGTGCGTCTTCGCACTGACGACACTGGGTGGGAAAACGAACATCAGCCACCTGCAACACCTGATTGCGTGAAGTCAGCGCTTCTCCGCTAAGAACCGCGCCGATCAGCGATTGGGAGCGGGTATGCGCCACCGCACAGGCTAGCTCGCAGGTGTGGCAACCCAAACACAAATCCGGGTTGACTTCTAGAAACGGCCCCTTGAGCTGAGTCATGGTTTGCACCTCCTTGCAAACAAAAAGTTATTCTGGATAACAAACCGTTCACTTAACATTCCCCCTACCCAACGAGTATAAACCTAAGATATTTGGAGAGCAAGTGAACTTTGCACTATTTTATTGGGGGAAGAAGGTCATATTGATAAATTTGACATTCTCTCCATTTTCAGCTAAACTCAGCTATATTCTATTGCGTGAGGTTGGAAATGGATGCAAAACTTTCTCGCTACCGCTGGTTTGTGGTCATTATTTTCTTTTTCTTTATGCTGCTGCACCAAACCGATAAGCTGATGATCGGTTCATTGCAATTGCCGGTCAGTGAGACCTTTGGACTGAACGACTTTCAATGGGGGTTGATCAATTCAGGCTCGCTGATCGTAGCAACCATCCTGTACCCCATCTGGGGTTATCTCTACGACCGCTATGCCCGCGATAAATTGCTGGCTCTGGCATCCTTCATCTGGGGAGCAACCACCTGGCTGAGCGCCATTGTGCGCACGTACCCGGCCTTCTTGGCAACCCGCGCCTCCACCGGCATCGATGACTCGTCCTACCCAGGCCTCTATAGCCTGATTGCCGATTATTTCGGGCCGCACCTACGCGGCAAAATTTACGGCATCTTGCAACTGGCGCAACCCTTGGGCTACCTGCTAGGCATGATCCTCGCCTTGATGGTTGCCCCCTCCATCGGCGGCTGGCGTTCTGTCTTTTACATCACCGGATCGTTGGGCATTGTCATTGCTGCACTGATCTTCTTTGGCGTGCGGGATATGCCGCGCGGCAAAGCCGAGCCGGAATTCGAAGGCTTAACCGAGATTGGACAATTCCGCTTTTCATGGTCCGAAGCCAAAGAGATCTTCAAAAAACGGACAATGTGGTTCGTCTTCCTGCAAGGTTTCTTTGGCGTTTTTCCCTGGAACGTTATTACCTATTTCTTTTTTGGCTATCTGATGCGCGAGCGCGGCTATGACAACCAAGCAGTGCTGTTCACCATGGCGCCGGTCATCTTGATCTTGGCTTCGGGCTATTTCATCGGCGGCGCTTTAGGGGATTGGCTGTTTAAACGCACCAACAAAGGGCGCATCCTCATTTCGTCGATTGGGGTGATTATGGGTGCCATTTTCCTTGTCCTGGCTTTGACAACCCCGGTCGAAGCGCGCGGTCAATTCTTCGTCATGATGGCACTAACGGCGGTTTTTATGCCCTTCTCGTCCGCCAATGTCATTGCGACAGTTTTCGATGTCACTGCCCCAGAAGTGCGCAGCACAGCCCAAGCTGTGGAATACTTTATCGAGAACAGCGGCGCAGCTTTGGCACCGGCGCTGGCCGGCGCCGTGGCGGTGGCAATCGGCTTGGGACGTTCGATCCTGATCATTTGCACTAGCGCCTGGCTGTTGTGCTTCGTGATCTACATCGGAGCTTTGTTTACGATCGATCACGACATTCACATCCTGCGCAGCCAGATGGCAGAGCGTGCCAAAGCTCTGACCAGCGGTGGCTCGTAGGAGAGATTCTAAGTTGACGGAGAAGTATTTACTATGGTAATCATCACCACCGATAGCACAGCGGATTTACCTCCTGATTTGGCTCGAAAACGGGGGATTGAAATCATTCCTCTTTCTGTAACGCTGAACGGCAAGGTGTACCGCGATGGGGTGGACCTCACCACCAATCAACTCTTCGCGTTGATCCAGCAGACCCAGCAATTGCCCACCACCGCAGCGCCTTCGGTGGGTGAATTCGTAACTTTTTTCACGCCGCTTTCAGAGGGCATCCATTTAAGCATTTCGTCTCAACTCTCTGCCTCGTATCAAAACGCTTTCTTGGCAGTGCAGGAATTGGGCAATCCTCAAATCCGCGTGTTGGATACCCTCAACCTATCCAGCGGCATAGGTTGGTTAGCCCTAATGGCAGCCGACCTGCGCGACCAAGGATGCTCGCTAGACGAGATCGAAGCCGAACTGCGGGCTTGGATACCCAAAGTGCGCACCGCCTTTGTGCCCGAAACCCTTGAATATCTCTATAAGGGAGGACGTTGCAATGCCTTGCAAGCCCTAATGGGCAGTATGTTAAAGATCCTGCCCATCATTCACGTGCAGAGTGACGGTACGCTCGGGGTGGGAGAAAAGGCGCGCGGCAAACGCCAAAGAGCTTTGCAGACCTTGCTGGAAGGCTTCAAACGCCAGCTTGACCACGTAGATCGACGGCGCATCTTTGTCACCCACGCCGCTTGCCCGGACGATGCCCAATATCTGGCAAACGAAATCCAACGGCTGGCAAGCCCGCAAGAGTTAATCCTCAATGAGGCTGGTTGCGTGATCTCCAGTCACTGCGGCCCTGGCACGATTGGCATTATTTGTGCCGTGAATTGAAACTCCCTTCTACCGTTGAAGAGCAGCTAGGGGCGAGAGCGGGTTTCGGTACGCTTGCTAGCCCTCGCTACTCAACCCGCGTGACACACATGGGTCGAGTTGGTGGGTGCTCTTCCTGCTATATCGAGACCCCTAGCGGCGGGTTTCGGTACGCTACGCTACTCAACCCGCATGACACACGTGGGTCGAGTCGGCGGGTGTTCTTCCCGCCGTACCGAGACCCTAGCAGCGGGTTTCGGTACGCTACGCTACTCAACCCGCACGACACACGTGGGTCGAGTCGGTGGGTGCTCTTCCTGCCATATCGAGACCCTAGCAGCGGGTTTCGGTACACTCGCTAGCGCTCGCTACTCAAACCGCTTTGTGCACGTGGGTCGAGGGCTTCAGCTCGTATCACCACCCCGAAGCAGGAAAAATGCCTCATCCCCACCTCTTCTCCCTTAGGGAGAAAGGTGCAAAACGCCCCTCGACCATCGGGCGAGGGGGAGGTAGCGCATAGCTGACTGCCGAGTGCCTGGGCAGAGAGGCTGTTTAGCTTCCCAACCCGTTCTGAATTTTATATGGAGCGATTCTCGCTTCGGCGAGCTTAACATAGGTCGGGTCAATTTCATAACCTACGTACTTTCTGCCCGACTTCAGCGCCGCAATCGCGGTAGAGCCGCTTCCCATGAACGGGTCTAACACAATGTCTCCGGTGTAGGTGTAGAGCTGAATCAACCGATAGGGTAACTCAATCGGAAACGGGGCGGGATGGCCAACCTTTTTTGCCGACTCTGGGTTCATCATCCAAACCGATTTGGTCCACTCCATGAACTGCTCACGGGTGATGGTATCCGCTTTCCCGTTCGGTTTTTTGCGTGAGAACGTCCCCTTCGAGAAGACCAGGATGTACTCATGCGTATCCCGTAGCACCGGATTTTTGGCAGACTGCCAACTGCCCCATGCCATTGAGACGCCTGCTCCCGCCCCTTTGTACCAAATGATCTCACCCCGCATCTGATAGCCGATCTCGATCATCATCAGCGATAGATAATCTGAGAGGGGAATATAGGGCTTTCTCCCTAAATTAGCTACATTGATACACGCCCTGCCCCCATAGACCAAAACCCGATAGGTCTCTGTAAAGACCTTGCGCAATAGATGCAGATATTCTTCGAGCGTCAAATCTTCATCGTATTCTTTGGTCGCGTTATATGGAGGTGAAGTGACCATCAGGTGAACCGAGTTATCGGGGATTTCCCGCATGTTCTCGGACGTTCCCAGTAGAATGGTGTTTTCATAGGCTGCCGGAAAAGGTTGTTCCGGGAGCGGGGCAACATGCTCCTGCTGCGAGAACTCGGCATAGAGCCTCGAGTTGTAATAGGTTGAGGAGTCATGGCTGATCCTTGTCGGAGTGCCGAATTTACTTGTCTTCGAACCTTTTTTCATGCTTGTGCCTTGTTGCTTGGAAACCGATAACGCAATTTTAACACTTGCACAGTGCAAACAATTAGGGAAAATGGATTTTATGGGTCATCCCAAAACTATCCTGTTGGAAATGCCCAATAACAAAAAACTCCTCGATCAGGCTTATGTTGAGCCATGAGCGAGATGCACGGGAAATTTTGCTACCTTACTCCTGCATAAACAATTCTCTACGACCCCTCCCTTACGGAGCTGTTAGCCCGTTTGGCTTGACAGGCAGGTTTGGACGTGCTACATTAAGCCTGTATTTCAATCTCTCACCAAAGAAGGACGTGGGATGGAATCGCTAAGCAAAACTCGGGCGCAACTGATGGTCGAGCGGTTACGCGACCTACAAGCCTCCTCACCCGACATCGAAGCCTCGGCCGTGGTCAGCGTGGACGGTTTGATTATCGCCTCGGCGCTGCCGCAAGGGGTTGAGGAAGATCGCGTTTCAGCAATGTCGGCTGCCATGCTCTCTTTGGGAGAGCGAATCGCCATGGAACTCGGACGTGGTCAACTCGATCAGGTATACATCAAGGGGGAGCAAGGCTATGTGATCTTGATGTCGGTCGGAGAAGAAGCGGTGCTCACCGCCTTAGCGCGGGAGCAAGCCAAACTTGGTTTGATTTTCCTCGATATGCGCCGCGCCGCGGCTGACCTAACCAAGCTGATCTAAGGAAAAGACCATGGAACCGATACCCAAAAGTGGCTACTACTACGCCAATAAATTTGCCCTCATCACCCTGAAAGCCCTGGAAGAAGTGATGGGCAAAAACGGCGTCAATGCAATCCTTAATCTAGCACATCTTCCCCACTTGATCGATCAATATCCCCCCGACAATTTAGAACGCGAGTTCGACTTTGCCGATTTTTCCGCCATCAATTGGGCGTTGGAAGAAATGTACGGTCCTCGCGGCGGGCGAGGCTTAGCATTGCGCGCCGGTCGGGCAACCTTTGCCGATGCTTTACGCAATTTCGGCGCCTTGGCTGGGGTGGGCGACCTTGCCTTCAAAGTCTTGCCCCTTGAGATCAAATTGCGCATCGGTCTGCCAGCCATGGCGAAAATTTTCACCCAACTGACCGATCAATACAGCACGGTGCAGGAATACGAGGACGAGTTTGTCTATACCATCCATCGTTGCCCGGTTTGCTGGGGGCGCTCTGGGGTGGATAAACCGGTTTGCTTTATCGCCACCGGCTTGCTTCAAGGCAGTCTGAAGTGGGTCTCCGGGGGGTTAGAGTTTCGGGTGACCGAGACGAAATGTATTGCCATGGGTGACCCAACCTGTGATTTTGTTATCCCCAAAAAGCCCATTGGCTAAGGTCATCGCTCGACTCCCTGGCGCGGCAAATCCTCATCGTCTCCCCATCGCTTGGGGGCAGGTATGAAGTATGTGGTTGTCATCCCCACTTATAACGAAGCACACAATTTGCCCCCGTTGGTGGAAGCGATTCGCCGGTTGCCCCAAGATTTTCATCTCTTAATCGTGGACGACAACAGTCCCGATGGCAGCGGAGAGATAGCGGAGGAGCTGGCAAAAAACCATCCCCAGCGCGTGACGGTCTTGCACCGCCCAAGCAAGCTTGGCTTGGGAAGCGCCTATCGGCTCGGATTCGCCCAAGCCTTGCGGCACGGCGCCGATGTCATTGCGCAAATGGACGCCGATTTTTCCCACCCTCCTCAAAAATTGAGCGAATTAGTCGAAGCCCTGCAAAGTTGTGATGTAGCCATGGGTTCCCGTTACGTGCCCGGCGGGGGGGTCGACCGGCATTGGCCGTTGTGGCGCAAAGGGCTTTCTGCCTTTGGCAATTGGTATGCACGCACCATTCTGGGCATCCCAATCCGCGATGTTACCGGGGGGTTTCGCGTGTGGCGCCGCGAGGTTTTACAAGCCATGCCGTTCCAGCAAGGAAATTCCCAGGGCTACATTTTTCAGGTAGAAATGGCGTATTTAGCCTATCGCTTAGGCTTTGTCGTACGCGAAATCCCCTTTTATTTTGCCGATCGGCATCAAGGTCGATCCAAGATGTCATTAAGCATTCAACTTGAGGCAGCCTATAAAGTGTGGCTGCTTCGCTTTGCCTATGCCTCCCTGCGCCCGATGCGGAAATCTTCGCTCGGATAGAGCCGAATTTTCCTGCCGCTCCCGGTAAAGGGCGTTGGCTAAGAAAGGCAGGGAGTCTTTTGAATCCTCTTGGGTTTGCTTAGAAATTGTTTAATTCCCTCATCCCCGACCCTTCTCCCTAAGGAAGAAGGGAGTTCAACCCGCATGACACACGTGGGTCGAGTTGGCGGGTGTTCTTCCCGCCGTACCGAGACCCCTAGCAGCGGGTTTCGGTACGCTCGCTAGCGCTTGCTACTCAACCCGCATGACACACGTGGGTCGAGTTGGCGGGTGTTCTTTCCACCGCATCGAGACCCCTAGCAGCGGGTTTCGGTGCGCTCGCTAGCGCTTGCTACTCAAACCGCATGACACACGTGGGTCGAGTAGGCGGGTGCTCTTCCCGCCGTACCGAGACCCCTAGCAGCGGGTTTCGGTGCGCTCGCTGAGGCTTGCTGCTCAACTTGCGCATCGGATGCATCCTGCGCTCAGGTCAAGAAAGGCTTAAAACTAGACACCAATCGCCCCCATTCCTCCAATGAAAGGGTTTCCGCACGGCGCTGGGGATCGATTTGGGCTGCTTCTAACAAGGACTGCACTTGGCTGACGGACAACGCCAGTCCAGCAGCTAGAGCGTTACGCAACGTTTTGCGTTTCTGGCTGAAGCCGGCTTTGGCTAAGCGGAAAAACAGCTCAGTATCAGTAAGGCGGGGCTTTTCGGCAACTTGCAGGCGCAGAACGGCCGAATCGACTTTGGGTTTGGGGTAAAAAGCCCCAGCCGGGATGCGCGCCACCATCGAAGGCGTGCCATACAGATGGATGCTCAGGGCAAGCAGACTCATCTCGCCGGGCGAGGCACAAATCCGTTGAGCGACCTCCAACTGCAGGGTGAGAATCATCTGACGGGGCCGCCGTTTTCCCTCTAGAAGGTGGCGTAGGATAGCTGCCGTGATGTAATAGGGGATATTTGCCACAACACTAAAAGCAGTTGTCCCTTCGTCGAACAGAGCAGCCGGCTCGAGTTGAAGGATATCTCCCTGAATCAAGCGCACATTGGCATAGGGAGATAACACGTCTCGCAAAGGAGGGATGAGGTCGGCATCCAGTTCAATGGCAACCACCTCACGGGCTGCCTGTGCCAAGAGGACCGTCAAGCTGCCCAGTCCGGCGCCGATCTCCAGCACAGCCTCCTGATCCGAAAGCTCGGCAGCTTGCATCACCTTGCGTAAACTGGCTTGATCGACTAAAAAGTTTTGCCCCAAGCCTTTCTTGGGGCTTAATCCATAGCGGCGCAGCAAGAGGGGAACGGAAGGGACAGGCGCAGACGAGGTGCTCATGGACAAGCAGGTTCTTCGGGCTGATCAGGCCAGGTGCCGGCGATAAACTTCTCTACATATTCTCGTAAGGCTTGGTTATCGGCTTGAATGGCAAAAGTCGTTTTCTTGTAGTACGGATTATAAACCCGTCCGGGCGGCAGCAATTCGGGCGGAAAGCTGGCGAAAAGGATGTTTTCGCGCTTCAAGTGGGGTAACAAGCACGCCAATTGGGTCAACTGCTGCGGACTGAGATCGGTTTGCACCGCGCCTTGGAAAGCAGAGATGATCTGGGGAATGCGGGCATACACGCTGGGTTCCTTGAGCTTCGCCCGCAGGGCGCAGAGCACCATGGTTTGATGGTCCTGACGAGCAAAGTCGCTGTATTTCTTGCGAATGCGGGCAAACCGCAGGGCTTCCTCACCGGTGAAGTGATGTTGTCCGGCCGGGAAGTAACCCAAATCAATGGTCATGGGGTCTTCGGACGTGCCATCCACCGCTTCAGGCAAGTAAAGATCAATGCCTCCCACCGCATCCACCAATTTGACAAAGGTGTTCATGTTGATCGCTCCATAGTGGTCAACCCGCACGCCGAAGTTAAGCTGTAAGGTGCGCGCCAGCAAACCGGGCCCTTCCCCTTCGCCTTGATAATAGCCCATGCCCTTACCGCCGTAAAAATAGGCTTGATTAAGCTTTCCTTGGGTAATGTTATATTTGGTAGCGATGTCGGGAATTTCTACCCACAAATCGCGCGGAAAGGTTAGGGCAGTCACTTTGGGGGTGACGAAATCAATGCGCACAACGCGGATGGCATCTGCCAAACCATAATCGTAAGATTGGCCACTATCGGCGCCGATTGCCAGAATGTACATCAAGGGCGGACCGCCGCACAGCGGAGCCGGCGTTGCTGTTGCCGTTGCAGTTGGTGGAAGAGCACTGTGCTCTGTACTTACTATAGTCTTGACCGGGAGCGGCTCAGTTGGGGTCGCGATTTCTACGGTCGGCGTTGAGGTGGGCAAACCCAAACTGGGTCCCAAAGGCGCTTGCCACTTGCGCAAGAAAAGTGGGTATCCAAAACCCAAGCCAATCAATAAGAACACGGCTAAAAGCAACAACGCTAATGTCTTCTTCAAGGTTTCCCTTCCGTTTATTATCAAAAATCAACGCAATGAGTATAATACTTAATATCCTTAACGGGCATTAAAAGATGTCTCAAAGCGAGCCGCTACCCCCTGCCTCTTCATCAACTCGTCTGAATACCGTTTGGCTAGCACCTTTTTATGGAGGGCTAAGCTTGTTGTGCGTTGTCGTCTTGGCAAAGCTCGCCCTTTGGCAGGCTATCTCTGCTTCTAGGGTGGGTTTTCAACAGACGAATGGATGGCTCGGCAACGGCCTGCTCTTCTTCGCGTCCGAATTCCTTTTGGTGAGCCTGATCGCTCTCAGCCTTCAGCAGAGCTTCCGCGCCGTTCACCTCTCCACCCAAAACAGCTTGCGGGCGGGCTTCTTGGGGGCATGGCTGGCGACACTCCTACCAACCCTCTATCTGTGGAAAACTTCGCTTCCTTTGGCAATTTGGGGAGTGATGCTTGGCTTCTTGGCTGCATTTTGCGGTGCTTTGCTCGCCACCGCTCGAATCACATCGCTGTGGGAGGAAAATCTGCCACCTTCGGCGGAGGCGCAGCAGCGGGTTATGCAGCAGCATCGTCTTTTCTTAGGGGAGGAATGTGCCACCCCCCGCTGGAAACGAGTTTTGGATGTCAGCCTGTGTCTTTGCAGTGCACTGGTTACCTTGCCTTTGATTTTACTGATCGCCTTCGGCATTTGGCTGGAAGATCCCGGGGCCATTTTCTTTGTCAAGAACTCGGTGGGCAAATGGGGCAGGAACTTTCGTCAATTGAAGTTCCGCACAATGATCCTAGGTGCGGAAGAAGGGAAAGGCCCAACACTGGCACGCGAGAATGACCCACGCACCCTGCACTTTGGGCGACTGTTGCGCAAGACCGCCCTTGACGAACTGCCCCAACTATGGAATATCCTGCGCGGCGAGATGAGCTTCGTCGGACCTCGGCCGCAACGCACTGCTCTGGTCGATACCTATCTCCAAAGCCTGCCCCAATATGTCGAGCGCCATCGCCTGCCACCAGGCTTATCCGGTTTAGCCCAAGTGGCGGGCAGCTATTATCTCACCCCTCTACAAAAGTTACGCTTTGACCGCGTGTATATCCGCCATGCTAGTTTTGGCTATGACCTACGGTTATTAGCTGCCGCCTTTGCGCTCACCTTTTACTATCGCTGGAAGCCAGGTTGGGATGGCCGCCTGCCGCGCCGCTGGTTGCATGCTGCCAAACGACCTGCAAACGCCGCCAGGCTGTCCAAAGCACCGCATTGACGGCTACAGCATTCAAAATCTGCCCAGCCAGCGTACCATACACCCCCCACCAACGAATGGCAAGCAAACCTAGGCTGAACATCAGGCCGATGGCTAGCAGATTGGCGACGAAAATCGGCTTGGATTGACGGCTCGCCTTGAGCACGGTTTGCAGCGGCCAGTAAGCAAACCAAAGGGCATAGAAAATTGCCATCAAAACAACTCCAGGGCTGTAAGGGAGATACGTCTCTCCGTAAAGAAAGCCCAAGATTTGGCGCGGAAACACCAAGGCAAAGCCCAACAAAGCCAAGACCGGCAAACCGTTGAAAATGTAGATCAACCGCAAGACACGCCGCACCGCCGGCGCTCCCTCGTTCTGAAAACCTGCGGCGGCGCGGGGAGTGAGAAAGGTATCGGTGGCGCGCAATAGGGCATGAATCGGAGCGACCAAGTTCTGGATGGCGCGGTATGCCCCAGCAGCAGCAAAACTGACCATCCCGGCTGTCAGCACCGGGTAGAACTCGACCGAGATCCAATTGGCTAAAGTGCTGCCCATCATCCACCGCCCGAAATCCCAATTGCGTTGCCAAGTTTCGGGCAAGGATAAACTGCGCCAACACCAAACACGGCGGTTTGCCCATAAGCCCGCCAATAAAGCTATCACCGCTCCCCAGCCAATCGCCTCCAAACCCCGTACTCCGTTCAGAGTGGCAGCCCTACCCCACCACCAGAGTAGCCCTAAGCGCGTCAGACTGCCCAACAGGGTGTTGATGAAGGCAGCCAAGACCCTGCGCCGGGTGTATAACAGGCGGCGGACAAATTCCTGCAATTGCCAAAAAGAGAGCACAAACCACAAACCAAACAGCGCCGGGCCGGCCACATCGTTGCCGCTTTGCATCAAGAGCCAGCCACCCAAAGCGCTGACTGCAGCCGTCAGGCAAGCCAATGCGAATTGGATGAGCGCTGTGCTTGAGGCATAGGCAGCGAATTCATCGTCTCCCATCCCCGCCCCGTAAACGTTCAATGGTTGGATGACCAAACCTTCCATCGTATTGCGAGTCAACGTCAAGGCTGAGAAGCCGACCGCATACACGCCCAAGTCGGTGGGAGTTGCATAGCGAGCCACCATCACTGTAGCGAGAAAATTAGTCAGGCTGATCAGGACTTGGTCGGCTGCTGCAAAATACCCTTGCCGGGCAGTGGCGCCGAAGAACAACTGACGTGCTCGGCCTTGCCAACGATGAAAAGAAACCATGGTCATGCAGAATAATGAAAAAGGACGATGCTTTTCTGAGAGAAATAGGACAACTTGGGGATTGAGTATATCACCGATCAACCCTGTAGGCGTTGTTGATTCGGTTGAAAGATGGGGCTTAGGCAGGATGACCAGACGATCGAGACCCCCTAGACGGTCTCCTAATCGAACACGGTTGGCACAGACGGGTCTTCATGCGCCCGGAAGGCATCGGCGATGTGGCGCGGCAGGGTGCGTTCGCCGGAGAGAACGGTGGGAATCTCATCTTTACCGAAGAATGCCACTTCGCTGGTTTCGTGGCTAGGTGTTGGTTGCCCTTCAAGGATATCGCACAGGAAAACGATCTTAAAGGCGTGGAACAACTCCAAAGGGCCAAGCCGATTGGCATCATAGACACCAATCACCTTGCGGGCTTTGACGCGATAACCAGCTTCCTCGAAAGCTTCACGTTCAGCAGCTTCGGAGGGAACGTCACCGACATCTGCCCATCCGCCCGGCATCGTCCAACCGCCATCCATGCGCTCGCGCACCAAAAGCAAGCGATCGCCCTGAAAGGCGGCAGCGCGCACGTCAACGCGCGGCGTGGCATAGCCAATCGGTTCGCGAAACAGGCGGTAGACTTGATCGTAATCGAGACAGCCTGCCTCGCTGGCAATTTCAGCGGCGATCTCTAACAACCGCTCGTAGCGTTGACGGTTGTATTCATCGGTCGAGTAATGTCGGCCGGTTTGCGCCAAAGCTTGAATCTCGCGTGCCCATTGCAACCAACGCGGTGGCTCAGGCACGGCTCAACTCCTGCACAATCACTTCTTGATCAACCGGCAGCCGGTCAATGCGTACGCCTACGGCGTTGTAAATGGCATTGGTGATGGCCGGCGTGGTCGGGATGCTGACGATCTCACCGACCCCTTTAGCGCCATAAGGGCCTGCCTCAACCGGATGTTCCACTGCGTAAGCTGTGATCTTGGGGGTGAGCATGATCGAGGGCATGCGATAGCGTGCCAGCCGATCGGTGAAGACGATGCCATTTTCGACGATGAAGTGTTCGGTGAGGGCATTACCGAGGCCCATCATAATGCCGCCTTCGAACTGCCCCTGTAGGCCAAGCGGGTTAATGGCTTTGCCTACATCGATGGCGGAAATCACTTCCAACACGCTCACTTCACCGGTCAGCGTGTTGACCTCTACCTCAGCAGCTTGAGCGGCAAAGGAAAACGCAAAGTGCATATCTCCGCCCGTGCCCAAGGGTTGCGTCTTGGGCGCCCAATATTCGTAGAAAGCCTTGGGCATCCGCCCTTCTTGACGCACGATCTTGGCGACTTCGCCGAGCGGTAAGCTATGCCCGTTCACCTGCGCCAAGCCTTCCACAAAGCGGATGCGCTCCGGCGCAACGTCAAACTTTTCAGCCAAAGATGCAGCCAAAGCTTCGCGTAGGGATTGTGCAGCATAACGAGCGGCGTTGCCACTCACAAAGGTTTGGCGCGAGGCGGTGGTCGGTCCGCCATCCGGGGTGCGGTCGGTGTCCATCACCAACACACGCACGCGTTCGGGCGGCAGAGCGAACTCCTCAGCGACGATCATGCGCAAGACGGTTACCAACCCCTGCCCCAACTCGGCAGAAGAGGTGCGCACTTCCACCGATCCGTCTTCGTAGAGCTCAACCTCCGCACCAGCTTTATCCGGCGCGCCGCCGCCCAGCCCGGTGTTTTTATAACCTACGGCAAAGCCCCAGGCACGACGCAAATGGGGCTGCCCTTCTACCGTGCGAGAGGCAAAGGGTTGATCACCAGCGCGCTGTTTCAGTTCCCTAGCCACGATTTCGATACAATCTAACAAACCGACGCTTTCGCGCAAGACCTGCCCGGTGTTGGTCACACTCCCAATCCGCAAGGCGTTTCGACGCCGCAGTTCGATGGGGTCGATCTGCAGGGTATGGGCAAGCATATCCATCATGCTTTCGATGGCAAAAGCAGACTGCGTGACCCCGAAACCGCGGAAGGCACCAGCCGGAGGGTTGTTGGTGTACATGGCATAGCAATCGGCGCGCGCATGTGGCACTTCATACGGGCCGGAGGAGTGCGTGGTGGCGCGGGTGAGCACCTTCTCTCCTAAGGAAGCATAGGCGCCGGTATCGCCGTACAATTCCGTTTCGACCGCCGTCAGACGCCCATCCCGCTTGGCGCCCATCTTGACGCGGATTTGGGTGGCATGGCGTTTGGGATGCACCAGCAAGCTCTCGTGGCGATCGAAGAGTAATTTCACCGGTCGCCCGGTAGCGTGGGCAAGCAAGGCCGCATGAATTTGCCCAGCAATATCTTCTTTGCCGCCAAAACCCCCGCCCATCAATTGCCCAATCACATGCACACGCTCATCCGGCCAGCCCAAGGCGCGCGCCACCTGATTGCGGTCGGCGTAGGGAATCTGCGAGCCGACGTAAATTTCCATGCGCCCGTCTTCGGTCGGACGGGCAATACTGCATTCCGGTTCCATAAAGGCGTGATCGGTAATCGCCGTATGAAAGGTGTGCTCGAGGATGACCTCGGCTTCAGCAAATCCCTGCTCCATATCCCCTTTGCGCACCTTGATGTGTTTGAGCAGATTGCCGTTGGGATGCAATTGCGGTGCATCTGGCTGACGGGCGCGCACCGGATCGCTAATGACCTCCAGCAGTTCATACTCCGCTTCGATTAGGTCAAGCGCTTGAGTGGCAATCTGGCGTGTTTCGGCTGCCACAATGGCGACCGCATCGCCTACATACCGCACCCGTTCCCCGATCCCAACCATGATCGGCCAGTCGAAGATCACCAAGCCATGATTCTTCTCGCCGGGGATATTGGCAGCGGTCAGCACGGCATGTACCCCAGGAAGCGCACGTGCTTTCTCGACATCTAGTCGTTTGAGAATGGCATGGGGAACCATGGCACGCTTGACGCGCGCATGTAACATACCGGGGAATTTCAAATCGTCGGTGAACTTTGCCGTGCCACTGACCTTCTCCACTGCATCGGGACGCGGCTGAAGGGTGCCCACCACTTGCAAGGGAGGTTGGTTTTTGCCTGGTTCAGTGATCACCGGCGCAACAACTGGCGGCAAGGGCGGTTCACCGCGCAGTCTGCGGGCAGCCGATTGCACTGCCCGAATAATCGAGGGATATCCCGCACAGCGACACAGCGTATCCTTCAACGCCTGACGAATCTCCGCCTCGCTAGGATTGGAATTCTGCTGCAAGAGCGCATAGGCGGTCATAATCTGTCCCGGAATACAGAAACCGCACTGCACCGCTCCGTGGCGGATAAATTCCTCCTGCAAGGGGTGCAAGCCGCCTAACCCTTCAATCGTCAACACCGACTTACCGGCTGCGCGTGCAGCCGGGTAGGTACAACTTAAGACCGGCACTCCATCCACTATGACCGTGCAAGCGCCGCATTCCGCTTCCTCACAACCGATTTTGGTGCCGGTTAACCCCAATTGTTCCCGCAACACATGCGCCAACATTTCGCCTGGTTGCGGTTCGACTTCCACTTTCTGTCCATTCACCATCAGTTCCATCGTGCCATCATCCTTTCACCAATAAAGAGCTGCCTTCTGGTTCTTTTTCGGTTCTTTCCCAAGCAATTTGCAGCGTCTGACGGAGCAGAACGCCTGCCAAGTGGATGCGATATTCTGCGGTTGCGCGATGCGGGCTGGTGCGAAAACGCGCTTCAGATAACAAGGCATTCTCTGCGTTTGCCAAGCTCACTTCGCTGAGCGGTTTTCCCCGCAGGGCTTCTTCCGTACGGTGAGCGCGAAATGGAATTGGACCGGCTGGCCCGACTGCAATGCGCAGGTCAGCAATGATGTCCTCTTCACGGCGCAGCCAAATGCCCATATTTTGAATGGCAATTGCCACCCCCTGCGGGCGCATCACCCGCCGAAAGGCTGACGCTTCACCCTTCCTGCTGAGGGGCACTTGAAAAGCTGTGATAATCTCGGTGCGCTGAAGGGCAGTTTTGGCAGGGCCTGCATAACAACTGAGCAGCGGCATGGTGCGGTTGCCTTCAGGGGTGGCAAGCACCACTTGCGCGTCCAGGGCCAGCAGGGCAATGGCGCCATCGGCAGCCGGCAAGGCATGAGCGACATTGCCTCCTAAGGTGGCAACATTGCGCACCTGCGGGCCACCAATCAGAGAAGCAGCTTCAAAAAGCGCAGTAGCATACTGCCGCACAGGTTGCCAAGCGATGAGGCGATTGAGCGGCACGCCAGCGCCGACCCACAAGATATCGTCCACAACTTCCAGACGCTGCAGTTCAGCTATTTGGGTGAGATCAACTAGGGTTCTAACCGGTGCGTGACGACCTTGCTGCAATTCCAGCAGCAAATCGGTGCCGCCCGCAATCACTTTACTGTGCGGCTCGTTTTGTAAAATTGCAAGCGCTTCTTCAATCGTTTGGGGAAGATGATAAAAAGTCCAATTCGACATGGATCGGCGTAACTCCTATTCCCATCAAATGAGAACGGCGGCACTTTTCGACGGAACCCCTTCCGACGCCGGTGCAGAAAATGCCTGCGCCGACCGCCGATCCAGATACTGTTATTATACCATGTTTGTCATCCGAGAAGAGGCTGAATTTTGAATTTAACAATATTGGATTGATCAACAGGATCGATTGAGCCTGTTTTCATCACTGGAACAGCACCCCTAGCCGGACTCGGCATTGGCTACATTTATACAGCGCAATGCCAGATTTGAATCGATAAAAAACCCTTGATTTGCAGCTATTTTTAAGGCTCTACACAAGCAAACCGTAGGGCGAAAATTCTTTCGCCCTACGGTTGAGTCGGTCTTGGATGTTGATGAGAGGGAAGGTTTAGTAAACGCCCTCGGGCAGGGTAGCAATCTCACCATTGACAATCTTCTGGAGAATGTCCGCAATTTCTTGTTTGAGCGAATCGGGAACCTGGCTTTCCCATTCCGATCCGTACTTCAAGCCAACGCCGCCGTTCTCCAATGTACCGATCCAGTTGCCGCTTTGGAAGTTATCGTTGATCAGCATCTCAATCGTCTCGAGCACAAAGAGATCCATGTTCTTCATGGCGTTGCTGAGGACATATTTTGCCTTGTCAGGGTTTGCTAGGGACCAGTCGTTGTCAACACCAATCAGCAAGCCGAAGTCGCGCTCTTCCATGACCGCCAAGGTGCCAAGACCCACCGGACCGGCAACAGGCATGATAATATCTGCGCCTTCGTCCATCAAGGTCTCGCCCATCTTGCGCCCATCATCGGTGCTTTCGAAGTTGCCAACTTCCAAGCCTTGGCGCTTTTCGACATCCCAGCCTAAAACCTGAACGTTGGTGCCATGCACTTTGTTATACTCGGCAACGCCTAAGGCAAAGCCATCCATGAATTTGGTGGTGGCAGGGAAGGCAATACCGACATACGTTCCGACCTTGCCGGTCTTGGTCATGCCGGCGGCCAGATAGCCATTGAGGAAGGTAGCTTGGTCAATGGCAAAACCGCTGCCGCGCAGGTTGGGGAAGTCAAGGTAATCCACATCAATGGTAGCAAACAGTTGATTGGGATTAGCTTGCGCCGCGGCTGCGGTAGCATCTGCCAACAGGAAACCAACCGTGATGATCAAATCACACCCCTGTTCGAGGAAAGCATTGATGTTGACTTCATAATCTGCCTGTTGCTGAGATTCGAGGTATTTACCTTCCACCAAATCGGGGTATTTTGCCATGGCGTCTTGGACACCTTTCCAAGCAGTGGCGTTGAAGGATTTGTCATCGATACCGCCAACATCGGTTACTTGGCAGATCAACAGCTTCTTTGCCGGAGCTTCGGTGACAGTTGGCGCTTCAGTTGCTGCAGGCGCTTCAGTAGCAGCTGGTGCTTCGGTGGCAGCAGGTGCTTCAGTAGCGACCGGTTGTTGTGGTTCCGGCGTTGGGGTAGCTGCCGGCGCGCACGCTGCAACCAAGAGAGATAGCAATACGAGTAGAGATAGGATTTTTACAAATCGATTCATGGTTTTCTTCTCCTCTTCTTATGTAGATAAAATGTTAGGCAGTTTACGCATTGGTAAACCCTCCGTATTATACTCGAAATCGATCGGCTTGATCGACAGAATCACGCTTTCCGATCGACTGGTCTCTGGCAATGCCTCATAGAAACTCGCTAACTCGTTGCCATGCACGGTCGAGTTGGCAAGTTCCCCCAAGCCTTCATTTCCCTTTCCGGATTTGGCAAGCTTGAATACCCAAACTTCCATTGCCGCGCTGTAGGAGTGAACATCTTGCACCCATTTCGCCAGCGTGGGTACCTGCCATTGGCATGCCTTGCGAGGTATGCCTTGCTGGTTTGACTCAATTTTGGACTTGACTTTGGCGTGAAAAAATTCCATTGGGGAGACGTTTTGGTCTTATAATAAGACAACGCGTATTTTTACAATGTGGAGGATAAACAGTATGACGACCTGGTCGGTTCTTATCACGGATGGCTTAGAAGAAAGCGGCAAAGCTATTTTACGTTCTGCTTGCGAGGTGGATGACCGCAAAGGGATTTCTGCCGAGGAATTGACCCAAATCATCGCCAATTACGATGCCATGATCGTGCGCAGCCGCACGAAGGTCACCGCCGACCTTTTAGCCCAAGCTCAAAAGCTGAAGGTGATCGGTCGCGCCGGGGTAGGTGTGGATAACATTGATCTGGCAGCGGCTTCGGCACGCCAAATTACAGTTGTCAATGCGCCGCAGTCAACCACCATTGCCGTTGCCGAACACACCCTTGCCATGATGGTTGCCTTAGCGCGCAACCTGACCCAAGCCGATGCCAGCATGAAAAACGGCCAGTGGCTCAAGTCGCAATTAATGGGCAGCGAACTGTTCGGCAAGACGTTCGGCCTAATTGGGGTTGGCAATATCGGCACCCAGGTGGCTCTGCGCGCGGCAGCTTTTGGCATGACTGTGCTGGGTTATGATCCCTATCTGAGCGATGAGCAAATCCAGCAGCGCGGCGCCCGGCCGGTTTCACTGGAAAGTCTTTTTGCTCAGTCTGACTTTATCAGCGTCCACGTCCCGCTCAATCCAGAGACGCGCAATATGCTAGATGGGCAAGCCTTTTCGGCGATGAAGCGTGGTGTCCGCATTATCTGCACCGCCCGCGGTGGCGTGATTGATGAGACAGCTCTGCTCCAAGCGATCGAATCCGGTCAGGTTGCCGGAGCGGCTTTGGATGTATTCGCTGTCGAACCGCCCGGCTTGACCGCCCTGGTGGCTCATCCCAAAGTGATTGCCACCCCTCACATTGCAGCCCAAACCGTCGAAGCCCAAGCGCGCGCAGCGGTTGACATCGCCGAAGAAATCCTCGCCGCCTTACAGGGCAAAGCCTTGCGCTGGAAGGTGGTATAACATACACAAATACCCTTTGATTAGGAGCCTTATGCCAAACAAAATCGAACAACTCAAAACTTTGCTTGCCGAAATCGTCGATTTGGCTTACATCGGCAACCTACTCGGCTGGGATCAAGAGACCAATATGCCGCCTGCCGGAGTTAAGGAGCGCGGTGAGCAAATGGCAACCCTTGCCCGCTTGGTGCAACAAAAAATGACTTCGGAAGAATTCTTGCGCGCCTTGGAGGCAGCCGAGGCAGAGGCTGCTGAGCTCGACCCTGATTCCGATGAGGCGCGTTTAGTCAAGGTGACTCGGCGCGAAGTGGATAAGCGGGTCAAAGTGCCCAGCCGCTATTACGAAGAGCTCTCCCAATTAGCCGTTGAATCGTATGCAGCTTGGAAACACGCCCGCGAACAGGATAACTTTGAGCACTTCCGTCCTTATTTGGAACGGGTGGTTGAATTGCGCCGTGAGTTTGCCTCCTATTTCAGCCCCTATGAGCACGTTTATGATCCCCTGCTCAACGAGTTTGAACCCGGCTTGAAGACCAAAGAGGTACAACAGATTTTCAATGAACTTCGCCCGCAACAGGTAGCTTTAATCCAAGAGATCACCTCTCGGCCACAAGTAGATGATTCCCCATTGCATCAACATTTCGACCCCCAAAAGCAATGGGATTTCGGCGTTGAAGTGATCACCAAGTTCGGTTACGATTGGCAGCGCGGCCGCCAAGATAAAGCTGCGCATCCGTTCACCACCAGCTTTGGCTTAAACGATGTGCGCATCACCACCCGAATTATGGATGATTACGTCGCCTCGGCCCTGTTCAGCACCATGCACGAGTGCGGCCACGCGCTGTATGACCTCGGTTCAGACCCAGCTTTGGCGCGCACCCCGCTGGCCGGGGGAAGTTCACTTGCCTTGCACGAATCACAATCGCGTTTATGGGAAAATCTGGTCGGACGTTCTAAGCCTTTCTGGGAGCATTTTTACCCCCGCTTACAAGAATATTTCCCTGAGCAGTTGGGAAATGTCTCTTTAGAGACTTTCTACAAGGGAATCAATAAAGTGCAACCCTCACTCATCCGCGTTGAAGCGGACGAGGCAACCTATAACCTGCATGTGATGTTACGGCTGGACATCGAAATCCAATTGATGAGCGGCGAGTTGGAAGCCAAGCACTTGCCTGAAGCCTGGAATAGCCACATGCAAGAATATTTGGGACTAACTCCGCCGAACAACGCCGCAGGGGTACTGCAAGATGTCCATTGGTCGCACGGTTATATCGGTTATTTCCCTACCTATGCGCTGGGAAATATCATTTCTGTACAAATCTGGGAAGCAATTCAAAGAGATATTCCGAATTTAGACGATCAAATCCGCCGGGGTGAATTCGGTGACTTATTGGGTTGGCTGCGCGAGAAAATCCACCGTCACGGCGGTAAATTCGAAGCGCCTGAACTCGTTCAACGCATCACCCGCCAAGCCATCACACCCCAACCCTATATTCGCTATTTGCGCCAAAAATACGGCGAAATCTACGGTTTACATTAGGAATAACCTTTTTCGGGAGGCAGTATGGCGCGCATTCTCTTTATTGATGACGATCCCATGACCTTGGAAACGCTTTCCAAAGCGGTCGAGGTTTTCGGCCACCAAGCACTTCATGCTCACACCGCTAAAGAAGGCTTAGAGGTTGCACGTCAACAGTCTCCCGATCTGATCTTCACCGATTTGCATTTACCCGATATGGAGGGATTGGCGTTGGTCAGTCAATTGCATAACGATTCTCTAACGACGCCAATCCCTGTTTTTGTTTTATCCGCCAGCCCAGCGCTGGATGAAGTCGAGCGCGCCCAAGCTGCTGGCGCCAAAGGTTACATCAATAAACCCATACGCTTGAATTCCTTATTGGAATTGATCCAAAAACATTGCGGTTCATGAGTGGCTTTGCTTTTTCGCTCGCAAAGCGCAATCGAGGTTTCAGTTTCCATTGCTCTTGGTGGCTGTGGGTCTTGGCTTTGGGGATGCTCCTTTGCGGGTGTGCCCTGCCCAGCCCGGCGAATGTCCCAACCCCTTATCCCAGCGAGGTGCTCCCGACCCTGATCGCCCAAACCGTTCAAGCACGCCGTACCGAACAAGCTCAACGGATACCAAGCGGCGCTAGCCAGCAAGCTGAACGAACTCAAGCGCCTTCAGAAATTCCCCTCACCTCCCCCACTGCAACCCAAACACCGACCGTAACCCACACCCCTCGCCCTGAGCAGCTCATCCCCCTAGCGGTTACCCCGCCTTCGCAGGCGGCGGTGTCCAACGCCCTCATTCAGATCAACCGCCCTGGGCCTTATTCCAAGGTCGTTTCACCCATCTCTCTTCAGGCAGTTCTCAAGCCAGGCAAAGGGAAACAGGTGCAAATTGAATTGTTTGGCGAAGATCGACGGGTGCTGGTACGCCTGATCCAACCCATTGTTTGGATCGATCAGAGCGGTTTTGCTCGGTTGTATAAAGACATCCCTTTCGAGATTCCAGGCGTAGCCGAAGCAGCCTGGCTGACCCTCTCGGTCACCGATGACCTTGGGCGGGTCACAGCGGTGAATTCTACCCCCTTGATCCTCCTCTCGATCGGCGAGTCCGACATCATCCCGGCCGTGGATTTCCGTACGCCGATTTTGATTCAACAACCCCGACCCAACGCCTTAATTCAAGGCAAAAAAGTCATTGCCAGCGGATTGGTGCGCAGCGGGGGTGACACTTACTTGATGATTCAATTGTGGGATCCCACAGGGAAGGTGTTGGGCCAGCGGGTGACCAACACGCAGCCTGCTGAAGAACTCGGCTTTAGCTCCTTTAATACTGAAGTGCCTTACACCATAACCGAACCAACCCCTGCGCTATTGGTTGTCTGGCAAGGGGTTGGCAGCCTAAGCAACATCCTTTACCTTTCTAGTGTCGAAGTGCTGCTTAGCCCGTAAGGGAGAAGGGGCAACAGGGTTGACAGGATCGGGAAGAGAAGAGACACTTTGCGATGCTCGAAGGGAAAAATGGCTAACTCCGCTCTTCTTCGTGATTGCCATCGGTTATGTGACGATCGGCGTTTTCCCCTTTGCGCCAATGGAAAGCGATGGCAATCATATTGCTAACGGGGTGCATCAGATGCTGCTCCAAGCACCCTCAAAAAATCCCTTTTCCTATCGCTATGAAGCCCAAAGCGGCACCTATTGGCTCATCTATGGATTATCGAAGATCAGCAGCCTCCAGCCATTGGATGCCTTCTGTCTGCTCAGCGCGCTGAGCGCTCTCGTCTTTCTCTTGGGCGCCTCCCTCAGCCTGGCTCGATTAACGGGGGAGGATTTTGCTTTAGTCGGCTTAATGCTGTTAGCATTTCAAGAGGTGTGGACAAACGCCTTTTATGCCAATAGCAATATCCTCGCGGGTGCGTTTCTGTTCAGTGGTTTTCTTGTCGCTATTGATCGTAAAACCATCCGCGCCTTGATTCTTGCCGGCGTATTGTTAGGTCTGAGCGTTTGGATGCGCTTCGATGCTGTTTTAATGTTTGCGGTGTTACCCTTGCTGATCGGTGGTAAATCCTGGCGCGAAATAGGTTTAAAAACCTTTCTGATTGCAAGTTTGGCTGCGGTTATTGTCCTGATCGCTTTGTGCCTGAGCAATGTGAGTCTTAGCGAGATTCTGCTCAGTTCTCAGCGTCATTTTCAGTTGAGAGCGGCACCACCCCTGGCTTGGGCATTCCCTGGCTAGGGGACTCCAATGTAAAAAGCCACTTGGCCTACTTTTCGTTCTTTAGTCTAGCTTTGCTCGGGCTGGGTTTGATCCATATCTTGTTATCCAAAGACTGGAAAGCCATCGGATTGTTCAGTTTGGGAACGTTGCCGTTGTACTTGACTTATCTCGGCGATCTGACAACCCCAAAGTATTTACTGTATGCAACCCCCTTCTTTGGCTTTCTCGCCATAAAGGGATGGCGTTTTGTGTTGGAACGTTCAAAGAAAGGTCGAATGGCATGGATGGTATTGCTTGGTCTGCTGTTGATCGGGCAATATGGATTGGGGCTCCGCTTACGCTTTGCATCCAAGCCTTATTATTACCGTGCTGATCCCACCATAGCCAACCTATTCAAGGTTCGGTTACCCCTGAATAGCGTTGATGAGCTTTCTCTCGTGATTGGCGCCGGCGCAAGGATCTCCACCGTCGATCGCGATCGCCTCTTTTCCGGTATCCTCTATGCTCCCTGGATGTGGCATTCGCAGAAGATTGAACTCAATAGGGCGTTAAGTCAGCTTGCTGAACAGCTCGACCAGAGCCAGCAAAAACCGGTGGTTGTGTTGGTTGATGAAGACGACCCTCTGCAACAAATGCTCATTTTTCTCTTTCGTTTCGGTTACCGCTGTGAGCAATCCTCGCTGCGCGAACGCTACGTTTATCCGTGTCAACAAGGTTCTGGTCAACGAGTGATTTTGATGGATATTCGAGAAAACTTGCCACGTCAGGCAGCGGTGTTTGAAGAAAATTTAGCCGAAGCGCACGTGCAGCATTTCTTTTTTGTGGTAACGGCGCCTTGGCAAGAATATCTCATCGATCAGCATTTTCTCAGCCACCCGCACTGGCAGGTGAAAAAGCTCAACTTCCTAGTCTATGAATTCAGTTCATCGATCTCCCCTTAACCCCTCGAGGTGAGGGGCTAAGGGGGAGCAGGATAAGCAACGGCTGTTTAGGGTGTTTCAGTGGGCAGCGGGATTACGGTGGGGATGCCGGTTTGGGTCGCAGTGGGTGTCGGGCTAACAGTCACGGTTGGGGTGGGTGTGTCCACTGGGACACCCGTTGCTGTTGCGGTCGGGGTGGGTGTCTTGGTAGGTAAAACGCCGCCGCTGCGCACCGATGGAACAAACCAGAAGGCATTGGGGGTACCGTCCTTGGCGTTGTTGGTCACTGTCAAAATGAACTTGACCTGCTTATCTGCCAAAGCGCTGAGATCGATATCGATCAGGGTCGTTTTGCCGTCGTTGGTTTCGTACCACTCACCCAGCGTTTGGGCGTTGTTGCCCGGCACCTGATATTGCAGGGTAAAGGTGACTTTACAACTCGGGCTTTGGTCGAGGCAGCCGATTTCGGCAATAAAGTGATCGCCGTTTTTGATCTTGAAAGCCGGATAGACGCCCTGAATCCAGCTCCCTTTCGTTTTGGGAGGGCGCGTCCACAACGTGGGTTCATTCTCCTGTCGATTGCCTTCGAATTTGGGTTTGCCGAGGAAAATGACCGAACCGTTGGCGCTTTTGCTGTTGCCGGGGCAAGGTAAGTCGCCGGCATTGCTTTTCCAACTTGCCAAGCACATGGCGGTGGCAAGGTCAAAGCGGTAGTCGGCAATCGGTTTGAGTACGCTAATTTTGATTGAAAGGGGCGTTTTGCCTCCCGCACCGACGCCAAAGAGTTTATCATTTTCGTTGGCTAACATCCAATAACTCTGGTAATTGCCGGCCTTGGCCGGGGCCGTCAATTCAACGGCGATATCCACCACTTCGCCTGGGGAGACCCGTCCATTGAAGGGATAGATTTTTTTGACGCCCATCTCTGTACCATCGACGAAACGCAAGGCATAATTTTTCGTCCAAGCACAGCTACCGATGTTTTTCACGCGCCAGATTTTGGTGAAGGAACTCTCAGCAGGCAAGAGGGTGCCATCGGCGACGGTCATATCGGCGATAAACTGTGCTAGGTCACAGGCAACGCTGGGTGGAGCGGCCGTTGGAGGCGGTGGAGGAGCCGGCGAAGTAATCACAATGGGCGGGATGGGGGTAGGGCTGGGCAAGGGGGTAAAGGTGGCAATCTCTGGGGTAGGAAAAAGCGGCGTGGGGCTGGCTTGAATTGGCTTTGACATCTCGGTCAGCATCGCCACCGCAGTTTGACCAGCAAGCTCGGTGATCATGGCTTGCACCGTTGCGGCGGCTTGGGTATAGATTGCGCCTGGGTCTTCTGTCACCACAGCACGGCTGGGAATACGACAAGCTAAGACACTTAGGGTGATCAGCAATAGCATTAAGGGAAAGCGTAGACGCTTCATTTTTCCTCCATTTACTCCAATAACCAGTAGGCGATCTCTTCAACGAATACTTTGAATGGATTCGACTCAGCGGCTGCAATGAACAAGCCAAACCGCCCTTTGAGATAGGTGTTATCGTAAATTTCGGTGAGCAGGATGTTGTTGGCATACAACTTCAGGGTCGAACCGTTTGCCCAAACGCCCAAGCGGTTGGTTTGGTTGGCGCCACTCAAGATCGCCGCAGAAGCCGTCCATTCTTGCAGGGGGGCATAGTTTGTTCCGTCCCACTTATAGATGCGGTAACGGCCTTCGCAGGAGAAGCCATAGACATAACCGGCATTGGGGTTTGGAGCGCGAAAGAGCAGTCCATAGCGGTCTTTGCCATTGCATGGCTCGCCAGTGCGGAATTCGACTTCCATGTAAAAATCCTGAAGGGCAGCATGGGTGGCTAAGCCCCATTCCTCGCGACCGCCTGGGGTGGCTTCCATGATCAAGGCGCCGTTTTTGACTTTAAACTCGGTATTTGCGGTCTGCAATAGATACCAATTGTTGGCATTTTTGAACGTATCTCGCCAAGTCGGCGCACCTAAGTCCAGATCGCTGACCGTCTCGGAGACTACAATACGCACCCAAAAAGGTTTATCGGCTTTTTCGCCGATGCCAAAGCGGCTGCCATCGGCACTCTTCAACATCCATTGTCCCTGATATTGGCCGCTTTCGGACGGGGCTGTCATCTC
>QEXX01000013.1 GCA_003130835.1 Anaerolineae bacterium
AAACCACGAGATAAATCTCGTGCTACCGCGTAAGCGACATTCATGTCGCCTGAATCCACGAGATAAATCTCGTGCTACTGCGTAAGGTGAGTTAATCAAAAACCCGCCGGTGAACCGACGGGTAAGTGAGCCAGCCTCACGGATGGAGCTTCGCCGAGCGGAAAGTCGCTCAGAGCTTGCCCGTGTCTAGATAACGGTGACACCACCGGCAACAGCTACTGGGGTTGCTCCTCCCGTTCACTGCGCAACTCTGAGACCCATTCCCCACTGCAAGCTGGGCGATCCTCTCAGCCCCGATCGCTCTCTGTGCCAGTTGCAAAGCAGGTACTCGTTCTCTTCGTTGTCTTTCGCTAAGCAATTGATTTTCTAATTTAAGTATACCACGAAGTAAAAAGCTTAGGCATTTTTTATGCTTAGCAAGGCTTTTGCCATAAAGCAGGTGCTTGAACCGACCAAGCCAAGCGACCATACAGGTGGCGCTCTGAGAGCCGTATGGTTTGGGAGATTGCATGTACTCTCAATAAAACTGATAGAGCGGCACCCTGTCTTGCCGCTCCATCAGTCTAGATCGCTCCCCTTTCAGCACCCCATTGCGATCCGCGAAGAAATTTGCTTGGCATTCTGGATACCCCGCTATCTTCTATGCTTAGTTTATATAAAATCCTTTTCCCTTGCATCGGATATTTTTTGGATTTTTCCTACGTATTTTTACGTAGGTGGGTTGGTTTCACCATCGTAAAGGCTAGCGATTCCCTTGCGTAAGGCGTAGAGGGTAGCCTGCGTGCGGTTGGCTAGGTGGAGTTTATCCAAAATATTGCTGATATGGGTTGTAATTGTGCGTTCGGAGACATGAAGATTTGCGGCGATTTCTTGATTACTTAAGCCGCGCGCAATCCAACGCAGCACCTCAATTTCGCGTTCGGTCAACGGTTCGCTGTTTTCGAAGGGGGTGCTGGTTTGGTGAATTTCACGCATCAATCGCGCCGCAATGGTTGGATGCAAAAAGGAACGGCCGTTGGCTACGTCACGAATCGCTTGAAGGAGCTCTTCCGGTGGGATGTCTTTCAGCACATAACCCGACGCGCCAGCCTTAATCGCCGGAAAGACCTTATCATCTTCGGCAAAGGCGGTCAAAACCAGAATGCGCGCGGTCGGTTGGATAGACTTAATGCGCGTAATGGCTTCCACGCCACTGATCGGAGCCATCACTAAGTCCATCAGAATTACCTGGGGTTGATGTTGTTGGACAATTTGGACGGCTTCAAGCCCGTTTTCTGCTTCATAGACAGCTTGGATGTCCGCTTCGCTCAGCAATAAGGTGCGCAACCCTTTGCGCACGATCGGATGGTCATCAACAATCAGCACGGTAATGGGTTTAGACATTGTGGTACTCTTTCGTAATCAACAGTTTTGTCCCCTTGCCGGGCGAAGTTTCAATGGAAAGTTGGGCTTCAACCTGGCGGGCACGACTGAGCATGTTACTTAGGCCGGAATGTTGATGGTGTTGAGCCACTTGATCAAAATCAAAACCGATGCCGTCGTCAGCAATGGTCATTCGAAAAAAATTGGGTAATGACTCGATTTGCACAAGAATCGACTGGTGATGGGCATGCTGTAGGGCGTTGTTGAGCGCTTCTTGGGCAATACGATAGAAGTGTTCCTCATCCTCTGGAGGTAAGCGAAAGCTGCCGTGCACCTCAAAGGTTGTCCGAATGCCGGCGCGCTTTTCAACCGCCTCCAAGCGACGCTTGAGGGCACCGTGCAAGCCGTCCTGTTCCAAAGCGGTAGGACGCAGTTCGTAGAGCAATAGGCGCAGCTCGGCAAGAGCGTTTTGGGCAATCTCGTTGAGTTCATCCATCCATTGATGGATTTCTTCGACCGAAGCGTGATGGAGCGAGCGTTTATATCCGCTGGTCAGCAAGGTCATGCTGTAGAGGGACTGCGTTAAGGCGTCATGTAGCTCGCGTGCTAAGCGTTGTCTTTCTTCTAGTTTGGCGACTTCCTCTCCTTTTTCGATTAATCTCACCCGTTCAATGGCTAAACCGAGTTGATCGGCAATGGCTGTCAGAATGGCTTGGTCATTGAGAGAATATTGCTGGCCGTTGTTACTTACTAGGCTCAGAACGCCCAAGGCTTCGCCTTTGCTGCGAATGGGAAGCCCAAGATAGCAAAGGGGTTGTAGGGTAGAGGGTTCAACGAGATTTTCTATGCCCTGCGGTAAGATATCGAGATGGAAGACTGCGTTTTGCTCAAAGACGGTTTTCCAAGGGGGCTGTTGCCAGTCGATGGAGGATGTGAAAAAGCTGGCAGAGAGCACACTTTTTTCTTGATACAAGGCTAATTGTTTGCTTTTGGGATGATAAAGATGAACTGCCACCCATTGGCATTGCGAGAGCGCCTGCACATTGTCTAAAACTTGAGCGACCGCCTGGCGCAAATCTGATGGTGCATTCAAATAAGCCGTAACCTCGTAAAGAATGCTCAGTTCTCTTGTGCGCTCTAATACCATTTGCTCAAGATTTTCCATCGCATCTGCACGATGTAAAGCTGCGTTGCCGATTTCTTGGAATAAGTAGATTTTATGTTGGTCATCGCTTGATAATCGAATCGGGTAAGGAAAAAACAGCAGGATAACTCCATAAGTCTTTGCAGGAGTGTGCAGTGGAATGGCTATCCCTTGAATTTTATCCGAAGGGGTTAGATCATCCTTTCCTTCCAACAGCAAATTGGTCGAATGACAGATTCGCTCAAAGAATAGCGGTTTGCTTTCCCGCCAGGCATTCATTGGAATGGCTAACCATTGCGGTGGCTGAAAGCTGCTACCAGAACAGGAAACAAGTTGGTAGCGTTGATCTTGCAAGAGGTAGACTGCTCCAAGTGCGATATGGTCGTCTTCCATCAGCTTGTCTAATAAGGTGACTAACACATCTCTCTTGGTCAGTACTTCTCGCAATTCAATGCCAATGCGGACAAGGTTCTCTAATTCCCTCGTGCGCCTTTCCTGTAGCTTCATCAGGCTGAATCGATCAATGGTGATGGAAGCTTGTTCGGCGATGGCTTGAACAAAGAGTAGGTCCTCTTTGGTTATCGGGGGATGTTGTTGCGGAATCAGGATGATCAGCACGCCCAGAAAGCGATTGTTGCGCACGATGTTAGCGATCACCGAGGCGGCTAGTTGGGAACGATAGGGCAATTGATCGGCGGGCGTCGGCGGACTTTGAGATAAGTCGGCTACAAAGACGCGCGGCGCAGTTTCTGAAGCCAGGTAGGCGAGCGGTGCATAGGCAATAGCAAAATTCCTACGCAGATGTTCCTCATCTAAGCCATAAGACCCACCAATTTCTAAAGTGTCTTGATAGCGGTTATAGAGTCGAATGACCGCCGCAGGCGCTTCTAAGGCTCGACAGGCTTGGGTGCATAGGGTGTTGAGCGCTGTGGTCAGGTCTTCGGCTAAGCTAGCACCGGTGGCGGCATCGGCAAGGGCTAGGGAGATGCGCAAATGATCCTGCAAAGGCGTAGGATAGGCGAACTGCCCCGAATCTTCCTGTACGGCAAGCAAAGTCTCGGTCAACGAGCTGCTATCTCTTTCGGATGGATTGAGGGTTGCGATGGGGGAACGCACACTTTCTTGGGTGAAAATCAAGTAATATTCTTTCGTTTTGCCTTTGGGTCTAAAGGGAAAGATATGGGTTAGGGCATACGTTCCATGCCCGCGATCGATGAACGAGAACTTTCCGTATCTCTCCAAGGCGTTGAGGATGGTGTTCCACCGGGCTTCGACTTGCGGAAAAGGCATCAGTTCGAAGAGCGTTTTGCCAAGCAATGAGTCGGTGGACAGGTTGAAACGCTGTCTTGCTGTTTGGTTAGCATAATGAATCAAAGTATCTTGATCAACGATGACCAAGATATCCTCCAACGAGTCAAAAATTTCCTTAACTACCTCGTTTCCATTAAATGGAAAGTCAGTATATAATCTTTTGAGGAGCTGTTGGAGAATATGGGCTTCAGGGAAAAGAAATCGTCCGTCCATGGATCGCTTACTGATTTTACCTTAAAAAGTTTGCGCTGAATTTATATTGAGGGATCGAGAGATGGGAACAGGTTTTGGTTGAGAGAGGGGTGATTGCGAAATATAGCTGATTGCAACACGGCAATGAAGAGAAAACCCCCAGCAATCTCAGCCTAGAGTGAGCTTGCGAAGTATAATTTAGATACGCGAGAGAGTCAAATCTTGGTTGAGTATCCATAATTTTAACAATTCGGTTGAGGTTGGTTAGTTCGGTTCAGTGAGGTGAGAAGAAATGGGTATGGAAAAACAGTTGGATGTCCGTCCTTCTCCATTGGCAGGGCGTTGGTATCCTGCAAACCCCCAAGTCTTAACCCAACGGATCGATGAATATCTTGCTGCTGCTATCCCTCCTACAATTGAGGGAGAGATTGTGGGGATCATTGCTCCGCATGCTGGCCATCAATATTCTGGGCCGGTGGCCGCCTATGCTTATGCACTCTTGCAAGGACAGGTTTTTGATCTGGTTACAGTTCTCTCTCCACAGCATCGCCCGTATTTTGCCGCTTATGTGAGCAGCGCTCACCAAGCCTATGAGACTCCTTTGGGCATTGTCCCAATCGATCAAGCGGCGCTAAGTGCCTTGGAAAAGCGCCTGCAAAGCGAGATAGGAGAAACCATCAAGCGGGTACGAGCAGATGAAGAGCATTCTCTCGAAATCCAGCTACCCTTTCTCCAAAGAGTTTTAGGCTCGTTTCGTCTTTTGCCCATCATGATTGGCATCGATGAGCCGAGAGGGTTGAAAGCCTTAGGGCTTGCCTTGGCAGAGATTCTAAAAGATCAACAGGCCTTAATTGTCGCTAGCACCGACCTTTCTCACTTCTATCCCCAACCACTCGCTGAAAAATTGGACAAAGAAATGCTGCGACGGATGGAAGCGTTTGACCCGCTATATTTCTTACAAGCTGAAATTGAGGGGAAAGGCTTTGCTTGTGGACGTGCTGCAGTTGCAGCGGCGATGTGGGCAGCCAAAGAGCTTGGAGCTAATCGCATTTGCGTGTTGCACTATGCGACTTCTGGAGATGTCACGGGGAATTACCGCGAAGTTGTTGGATACGGAGCGGCGGTGATCTTGCGCACAAGTTAACTGGAAAAAGTTCTCAGTGGAGATTGTGTGTCTGATTTTTTGGAAGTTTTGATTGTTTTCTTTTTTATCTTAACCAATGCTTTTTTTGTGGTTGCTGAATATGCACTGGTAACGGTTCGGAAAACCCGCTTAGAGGAGCTTGTTCAACAAGGTAGGAAGGCAGCCTATTGGGCAAAACGGGCTGTCCACGACCCGGTGCGCATGATCGCAACGGTTCAACTGGGGGTCACGCTTTCGGGATTGGCTCTGGGTTGGATTGGCGAGCCAGCGTTAGCCGATCTTTTCGAGCAAGTTTTTGGAAGTTTATTTCCATTGATGCAGCCCCGTTTGGCCACCAGTTTAGCGAGCGGCTTAGCGTTTGGATTGATTACGTTTTTGTTGGTGGTTTTTGGTGAATTGGTGCCAAAGGCGGTTGCCTTACGATTTGCCGAGCAAGCGGCTTTGGCGTTGGCGGCTCCCTTGGTGTACCTGCAAAAAGTGTTTCAACCCTTCGTATGGCTCCTAAATGGCTCAGCCAATTTTCTACTCACGCTCCTGGGAATGCGTTCAGCAGAGCAGCAAGAAAGTGCCTTGTCTGTGGAAGAGCTGCGCATGATGGTGGCTGCCAGCACTGAGCAAGGAGTCTTTCAGGAAGAGCAAGGGGAGATGCTCGATGCCATTTTTGATTTAGGGGAACAATTGGTGCGTCAAGTGATGATCCCACGCACCGAAATGGTAGCTGTAGAAGCCGAAACCACACTGCCGCAAATCATCCAACTGACGAGCGAGAGCGGCTATACCAAATTTCCGGTCTATGATGACAGTTTGGATCAAATTATCGGCATTGTGCACCTGAAAGATTTGTTGCCGGCGATGCTTTCCTCCGGCCACCAGAATTTAACAGCCCGATCCTTAGCTCGCGAAGCCCTTTTTGTACCGGAGACCCTCACCGTGCGAGATTTGCTCAAACGCTTCCGCACCGCTCGTCAGCATATTGCTATTGTCATGGATGAGTACGGGGGAACGGGGGGGTTGGTTACTCTAGAGGACTTGCTCGAAGAGATTGTTGGAGAAGTTAGCGATCCCTTTGATCGCACGGTCCCGGCTTTTCTTGTTCAGCCGGATGGTTCGATTGTCATCGATGGCATGACCTTGATCGAAGAGGTTAACGAGAGGCTGGGTTTGGATTTGTCTGATCCGCACTATGATACCATTGCCGGCTTTGTGTTGGGCAAGTTGGGGAGAATCCCCCAAGTGAATGATACGGTGGAAACCAATGGGGTGCGCATCCGCGTAGATGCCATGGATGGCTTGCGGATTGCCCGCCTTGTTTTGGAACGCATTTCCTGAGATGCCACGTTTTTTTCAAGTTGCTCTCAATCTCCCGAACGCAGAGGACGTATATGACTATCATCTTGATCAGGCAGATCAGGACATCCATCTGGAGATTGGAGCATTGGTGCTTGTCCCGTTTGGCACACAGCGGGTTCAAGGGGTGATCTGGCAAGAAATTGAGTCTCCAACCGTAACCTCCACGCGCCCGATTGAACGCATTCTGGAAAGCCACTCTGTACTCACCCCTTGGCTCTTAAAGCTGGCTCAACGACTCGCTGAAGAGACTCTAACGCCACTGGGGGAGTGGATCGGATTTCTGCTGCCAGAAGGTTATAAACAGCGCAGCGATTGGCTCTATGGTTGGAAAGGCGTTGCGGCGGTGGTGAAATTGACGCCTCTTCAAAAACAGGTAGTCGCTGCAATTCAAGAAAAAGGGACTTTACGGGGCAGCCAGCTTGATCGTCGCTTTAAACATCAAGATTGGCGCAGAGCGCTTCAACCCCTGATTCGCAAGGGTTATCTCGAAGTCCAACCGCTTTTGGTTACTCCTAGAGTTGGCACGAAACGAGCAAGGGTTGTCTCTTTGGCTCTGCAGCCTTCTGAGTTTGATGCCTTCTTTGAAAGGGTGGCAAAGCGCTGGGGGAAACTATCGCTAGAAAGAAGAAAAAAAGTTTTGCAATTTTTAGCCCAAGAAGGGACAGCCGTCGAGATCGCCTGGGTCTTTGCGGAGTGTGGCGCCAATGCCACGGACTTGAAAACATTGGCAAAGCTCGGGGCGATTCGGCTTGAAGAACGAGTCCAATGGCGTGATCCCCTAGCATCCAAACCATTGATTTCATCGCCTCCCTTTGAGCTAACCCCTGAGCAAGCAGCCGCATGGGAGGTCATCTTGCCGGCTCTTCACCGAGCTTGGCAAGGGCAAGCCACCCAACCGATTTTGTTGCAAGGGGTTACTGGCTCGGGTAAGACGGAGGTATATCTGAGGGCGGTTGAAGAGACGCTCAAGGCTGGCCGGCAAGCGGTCGTGCTTGTGCCAGAGATCTCCTTGACCCCACAGACCATTGAGCGTTTTGCATCCCGTTTTGTCGGCAGCGTGGGGGTTTATCATTCCCGTTTATCGTTCGGGGAGCGATTCGACATGTGGCAGCGCTGTCGTATGGGGCAACTCTCGGTGATCGTAGGGGCGCGCAGCGCTTTATTTATGCCTTTTCCGAAGCCGGGTTTGGTGGTTGTGGATGAATGCCATGACTCCAGTTATTATCAGGACTCATCGCCCAATTACCATGCCCTTCCGGCGGCAATTGCGTATATGCAAATTGCTGGCGGAGCTTGCCTGTTCGGTTCGGCTACTCCCAGCATCGAACAATCATATTGGGTGCATCAGGGACTATGGCAAGGGATTACCCTGACCAGGCGGATCTTATCCCACGCGCAAAGCTCAAAGCAACCAGCTCCTGCCCAAAAACCGGGCAGTGCCTTGCAAACCGGTTTTGCTTTCGATGAACGCCAGCTCTCTGCGGTAAAAATTGTCGATATGCGGGCGGAGTTAAAGCAGGGCAACCGCTCCATTTTCAGCCGTTTACTGAGCGAGCGCTTGCATCAGGTGCTAGCAGCCGGACAACAGGCAATTCTGTTTCTCAACCGACGCGGTTTGGCAACCTATGTGTTCTGCCGCGATTGCGGTTATGTCGTTAAATGTCCGCGCTGTCAGATTCCCCTAACGGCGCATTCCGCTGAGCACACCCAAAAACCGACGCCCTTGCTTTGTCATCACTGCGGATACCGCCGCATGAGTCCCCAACGCTGCCCCAATTGCGGCAGTCCTCATATCCGGCAAATGGGTATCGGTACCCAACGGGTAGAAGAAGAAGTTCGGCGTGTTTTCCCTCATGCGCGACTTTTGCGTTGGGATGCGGATACAACCCGCCAAAAGTGCGCGCACGAGCGAATTTTAGACCGCTTTTCTCGGCATGAAGCGGATATTTTGATCGGCACCCAGATGCTCGCAAAGGGCTTAGATTTGCCGATGGTGACCTTGGTGGGGGTAATCTTAGCTGAAGTGGGATTGTATTTGCCCGATTTTCGTGCCGCTGAACGCACATTTCAGTTGCTCACCCAAGTGGCAGGCAGAGCTGGACGAAGCACCCTGGGGGGAGAAGCCATTCTTCAAACTTATCAACCTGATCACTATGCCATCCAAGCGGCCGCTTTGCAAGATTACGAGCTGTTTTACCAGCAGGAAATTCAACGGCGACAGAAAATCCAATATCCCCCGTTTGCCCAAATTGTTCGTTTGGAATACCGACATTTACAAGCCGAGGCGGCTCAAAGAGAAGCGCAGCGCCAATATCAGGAGCTTCAGAGCTGGTTGGCACAGGATCAAAACGCTCCCCTGCGCATCAGTGGCCCTTTACCCTGCTATTTTACTCGCCTTGCCGGTTGGTATCGCTGGCAGATTCTGTTGATTGGGGAGCAACCGCAGCAATTCTTACGTCATCGAACCCTACGAAAGGGCTGGCGGATTGAAATTAATCCAATAAGCTTGCTATAATTAGTGCACGATAGAAAGAAGGTGAAAATGAACAGCCTCAGACGCGGTTTTGCTTTCCTGAAACAATCTTGGCAAATGGCACTGAAAGATCCGGATTTAATCAAGCCCTCGCTTTACGCTCTAATCGCTGGGGTAGTGGTTACGCTTATTTTCTCGGTTCCCATGGCGATCTCCTTTGCCCTATTCGGCGATCAAGGCATTGGGCGGATTTTGGGTTATCTGTTTGGAGCGCTCTTGATTTTTGCCCAATACACAGTCAGCTATTTGTTCTCAGCGATGACCATCTACTTGATTTACAGCTATCTTGCGGAAGGGGATGGCATCCTGGCGAAGGCTTGGCAAATGGCTCAGCGCAATTGGTTGAACATCCTGAGCCTGGCGGCGGCTTCCATGGTGGTCAGCCTTTTGCAAAGATTTCTTAAGGGAAAAGGGGATTCTGCAGCGCGGAATGCGTTGGCATCGCTGATCGATGCTGTGTGGACTCAAGCCACCTATTTGGTTTTACCGGCTATGGTTATCGACAATTTGAACTTAAAAAGTGGTTTACAGCGTGCCACCCAAATCGTCAGGGAAAATCTGCTATTAATTGGGATCAGTATGGTGGGAGTACGCGCCGTGACCGGCATGCTCGGCTTCTTGATTGGAGGCACAGGGATTGCGTTCGGTTTGGGGGTTGGGATTGGTCTGGTGAGCCTCAGCGGTCAAGCCGTTTGGGGAGTGATCGCCGGCCTTTCGGTCGGAACCCTAATTGCTGGAGTGTTTATTTTGGTCGCAGTGGTCATCGGTTCGTATACCACCACGGCTTACCATACCTGTCTGTATCTCTGGGCTAGGGATGTGGAACGAGCCCGTCAAGAAGGCCAAGCAGTCTTGACGGTTCAACCTCCGCTGCCCTTGGCTGCAGTTTTATCTTAATGTTATGGGAGAGGACGAATGGAGCGACGCACAGAAATTTTGACTTGGCACGATGTGGATTTATTGATCGATCATTTATTGCCCCAATTTGAAACGGAATTCGATGCCATCCTGATGATCACGCGCGGCGGCATTATCCCCGGTGGGCTGTTGGCAGAGGCGATGGATATTACGCATGTGTTGACGGCTGCGGTGGACTTTCCAGCTCAGATTGCTATGGAAAAAGCGCGCCTTTATGCTTGGCCAGAGTTTATCCAATTCCCTGAAGACCGCCTGCTACGTGCCCGCCGAACGTTGGTCGTGGATGATGTTTGGGGGGCAGGGCGCACCATTACCGCGGTTAAGAATCGCGTCTCGTCGGCTGGCGGCATTCCCTATACCTGTGTCTTGCACTTCAACCCTTACCGAAATCTCTTTGGGTCCGTTCGACCGGATTATTACGCAGCCATCACTGATGCCCGCATTCTCTATCCGTGGGAAATTGACCGCGGTGGGCCGGATAAAATGTTTTTGGCGGGCACGATCAAACCTTCCAATTGATGGGCAGGACATGGTCAAATGCGTAACGTCTTCACAAAAGTTGAACAGCGTTTGGAGGTGCTGCGCACCAATTCCTATTTTTCAACCCTTCCTGACCCGGCTCTCCAAGAATTAGCTGCACAAACTCAATTACGCGCTTATGACAAGGATGAAGTCATCTTTCTGGAGGGGGAAGAGTGTGCAGGCTTGTTTATCCTCCAAGAAGGTGGGGTAAAACTCTCGAAGTTATCGTCAACTGGACGGGAGATGATTTTCAAAACCCTCTCGCCGGGGGCAACATTCAATGAAGTGCCGGTTTTTGATGGCGGCCCTCAGGCGGTCAATGCCATTGCCTTGCAAGGCTGTCGGGTTTGGGTCATTCCCCCAGCCACGATTCGGGAGATGCTAACCCGCAATCCACAAATGGGCAGGGCGGTCATCCTGAATTTAGCGAAAAATTTGCGGATGTTTGTCGAATTGGTGAGCAATTTATCCTTATATCAGGTTACCCAGCGCTTAGCGCGCTGTTTGCTTGACTTACCGACCGATCCGACCAGTGGCAAGAAATACAAGAAGATCACCCAAGTGCAACTTGCGGCTCAATTGGGTACTGTGCGAGAGGTGCTTGCCCGCGCCCTGAGAGATTTGGAGCGGGCGGGCGCCATTCGGTTGATGCGGGGCAAGATTGAGGTGATCGATGAGACGATCCTGAGGCAATTTTTAGAGATATAGATGGAATTGTCTAGAAAGAGCTTCTGCGTTCTGGTGGGCGAAGATTTCTACTCTCCCGAAAGGTTAGAGCGCGGCTGTCCATGCTTTCCTTCCTCGGAGACGAAGGAGTCCTCGTCGGCGACGCAAGGTGCACGAGGACGTCCACCTTCTGGTGTCACAGCGTTGCAGCACTCGATCCTTACCGCAATGGTTGGCGGGTGATCAGCCCCACGGTTCTAGAGCAGGCTGAGAGAAGCTCGCAACATTCGCTTCGCCTGCAAGGACGGTTGTAATGACGTTGTCACGTTATCCCATTTGGCGAAAGTGGGATAAATCCGAAGGGGAAGTCCATTGGGAGGGGCGAATGGGATAATTTATTTTATCCGCCCCTCCCAAGGGTTCTATTATTTGCTTGCCTGTATGACCAAATTCGAGGCCTGAATGGCTTTCAACTGCGCTTGTCTGGCGAGATCGGTCGCCTTTGCCAAAACGCGCAGAGCTTCTTCTGGGTTGTGGAATCCCATGCTGTTTTCGGCGTTGATGAAATCGACCCGCAGTTGGGCTTCACGGTGCAATTGCCGCGCCTCGTTGAGCAGGTCGGGGTTGGCATTTGGGTCTTGGGCGGCTTTCTCGATGGCACCGATCGCCTCAATGAGAGCCTCTATGGCGACATCCATGACTTCGCGGACTTGCTTTTGAATTTGGCTGACGCGGTCGACAACATAGGTGACGTCGGTATGGCAGGTGCCGCAGGAGCGTTCTGGTGCCAAGAGCGGGCTTTTGACATCGTGGCTGGAGAATTTGGCTGCGCCATCCCGGACGTAGGGCATGTGACAATCCGCACAGGCTACCCCGGCGCGATAGTGGGTGCTATTGTTGGTATAAAGCTCGTATTCGGGGTGTTGAATCTTAATCAGCGGCGCGCCGCTGATTTTATGGTCCCAGTCTTTGAAACCGATCTCGTTGTAATAGTCGGCGATGTTATCAGCGCTAACTCCGAGACGCCATGGGAAGGTTAGATACTTGCCTTCTCCCTTGAAATAATACTCCACATGGCAGTTAGCGCAAACGACCGTGCGCATCTCTTGGCGGGTGAAGGTGCGCCAATCTTTGCCTTGCTCTTTTAAGGCTTCTTCAAGGGCGGGGTTGGTTACGATCAGGCGCATGGTGTTGGCTTCGTGGCAGTTGGCGCATCCAATGGGTTGATCGATTTTTTCGCCCAGTTTAACGAAGGGGGTTTTGAAATACTCTTCTGCACCCATCTGATCCCACAAACTGGGGTTGTTGGCGGTCTTGCAAGAGTAGCAGGTGCCAGGGGTTTTTTCATTTACCCGCTTGGTTTCGCGCACATCGGTGAGGCTGTTCATGTGTCCCCGTTCTTCGTTATAGTCAATACTGAAAGCCATTCCGGCAAAGAGGGTTACCAGACGGGGATCGCTTTCTAATTTGGAGTAGGGTTCGGAGCCCCCAAAAGGCGTTTTGGCTTTGTTGTCTTTGGTTAAGAGAAAGGTTGAGTATTGATTGGGGAAATTCAGCCCCCATTTCGAGGAATCGGGTTCATATTGAGCGATTTCGACAAGGGGTTGGATACCCCGTTGCGGTGCAGGTTGATTGCGCATATACAGCAAAACCCCAATCAGCGCTGTAGCCAGAATCACGGTTGTACCGACGAAGATAAAAACGATGGATGTTCTTTTCATTTGTATTCCTCCGTGTGTTGATAGGGTAGCAACGATATTCCTCGTTCTCCGTGCGCCACGCTGCGGTGACATTCAAAACAATAGCGGTCTAGGGCTTGCGGGTTGTCCAACATTGTGGAAACGGTCGTCTCATGACAGCGAATACAATTGTCTTGGATAATTTTGCGGGATGACGGCTTGGCTCGGATGGCGTCTGGGATGTTGCCTGAGACAAAGGCGGTTACATGACGATAACCCGATACCGCTTTGACCCAATATTTGGGGATGAGGGCATGGGGAGTGTGACAATCGGCACACTTTGCCCAGGATTTGTGCCCGCCGTGATACCAGCTCTCATAAACGGCATCCATGACATGACAGTTGTTACAGGTCGTAGGATTATTGCCGAGATAGGCGGTGAAGTCGGTGACATACAACCCGACTCCAATCACGGCGAGCAAAGAAAGAAGGGGAATGAGGAGAATCCATTTGCTCATCGTTCACTCTCGTGGTGGATTTACAGGGTTGTTCCATCTAAGTATAGGTGTTTTAGTTTTTAAGGTCTGTGACTTTTATCACAAAACGCATGACTTTTGGGCAAATTCAACGGGACAATCCTGAGCAATGATACCATAGCGGGTTGAAAAATACGCCATTTTTGTACTGATCGATGTATTTTTGCTAAAAAACACCAACCAATTAGCCTTGCTGATTTTTTTACGGTTTTTGCCATAAAACTGTCCAAAAAGGAAAGATGGTTCCTTTTTGGACAGCCGGGTTGGCGAAATCGTCAAGGAGAAATTTCCGCCGAGAGATCATCCAAGTCCGGTAAGGAA
>QEXX01000050.1 GCA_003130835.1 Anaerolineae bacterium
AGAGAGTTGGGTCAGGATGCCAGAGCCAAACCGCCAGAAAACCATATCCGTGAAGAATGAGGCTTGTACGAACCAATTCTGATTTTTGAGTTTGTGATTGGCTTTACAAGTGTACAGGTTTCGGGTATCATTTATCCGTTTTGAGACTAAGGAAATTTCTGAGAAGACTTAGGGAAGGGCGTACACTCGATGGATGAAACTACAAAATTGCTCAAAGACTTGACTGAAGCTCATGGCGTGCCCGGCTTTGAAAGCCCGGTGCGGTCAGTCGTCAAAGGATATTTTCAAAAATTTGGCGAAGTTAGTCAAGATAAACTTGGCAGTGTGATCTGCAAAAAGCGCGGTACACAAGAAGAACCGCGCGTCATGATCGCTGGCCACATGGATGAGATCGGTTTTATGGTGAAGTATATAACCGAGGAAGGGTTTATCAAATTCTTGCCGCTCGGTGGCTGGTTTGATCAAGTTTTATTAGGGCAACGGGTGATTATCAAGACGCATCGAGGGGACGTTGTGGGCTTAATTGGCGCGAAACCGCCCCATCTGCTCAGCCCCGAAGACCGCAAAAAAGTGATTGAGAAAAACGATATGTATATTGATATTGGGGCAACGAGCAAAGCCGAAGTCGAAGAAGCGGGTGTCCGAGCAGGTGATCCAATTATTCCGCGCGCTGATTTTGTTGAGCTTTCCAACGGAAAAACCTACCTTTCCAAAGCTTTTGACGATCGGGTTGGCGTTGCGCTAACGGTTTCCGTGCTAGAGCAATTACGAGATAAGCCACATCCAAACACGGTTTATGGGGTCGCCACTGTGCAAGAAGAAGTTGGGTTGCGCGGAGCGACAACGAGTGTACGTGCAGTAGATCCACATGTGGCGATTGTGTTAGAGTCGGATATTGCAGGGGATGTGCCGGGCATAAAACCGGAAGAATCTGGGGTGAAGTTGGGCAAAGGCCCGACGGTGGTTATCTTTGATGCCAGAATGATTCCCAATCAGCGCTTACGCGATTTGGCTTTGAAGATCGCTGAAGAGAAGTCTATCCCTGTGCAACTATCGTATATTGAGGGTGGGGCGACCGATGGAGCGGCGATTCATTTGCATAACATTGGTGTGCCCAGCCTTGTGATCGGTGTGGCTGCTCGCCATATTCACTCTCACAGCTCGATTATCCATCGGGACGATTATGACCATGCTGTTGCATTGGTCAGTGAATTAATTGCGCGCTTAGATTCTCAAACAGTGGCTGACTTAACCGCCTAAGCGGAAAAATTTGGAGGGAAGATGGTCGAAACGATTCAACAAATTACCGAAGAGCTACGCAAGCAGATTGAGGTCTTCGAGCCAGAATATCAGCTCAAAGATATTGGCACGGTGGTAGAGGCCGGTGATGGGATTGCCCGGGTCAAGGGCTTAAGCAACATCCGTTCTCAGGAATTGGTGGAATTTGAAAACGGTGTGGTCGGCATTGCCTTTAACCTTGAAAAAGATAATGTCGGGATTATTATCATGGGGGAATATTCTGGCATTGAAGAAGGGATGCAAGTGCGCTCAACGGGGCGGATCGCCTCTGTTCCTGTTGGAGACGGCTTAGTTGGAAGAGTGGTCAATGCTATCGGACAACCGATTGACGGAAAGGGTCCAATTCGATTTGAACATTATCGCCCGATTGAACGCATTGCCCCTGGGGTCGTGTTGAGAAAAGATGTGGATACACCGGTTCAAACCGGGATAAAGGCGATCGATTCGATGATCCCGATTGGCCGAGGGCAACGTGAGCTGATCATTGGCGACCGACAAACGGGAAAAACGGCTCTTGCGATTGATACGATTATTAACCAGAAAGGGAAAGATCTCTATTGTATTTACGTTGCTATCGGACAGAAAAAGGCTGCCGTTGCTCGAACGGTTGCTCTGCTTGAGAAATATGGGGCAATGGAGTATACCATTGTGGTGGTTGCTTCTGCCGATGATCCGGCGGCCATGCAATACATTGCTCCCTATGCCGGTTGCGCCATGGGGGAAGAGTTCATGGAAACCGGCCGAGACGCTTTGATTGTCTACGACGATCTTTCAAAACATGCTTGGGCATACCGACAAGTCAGTTTGTTGCTTCGCCGTCCACCTGGGCGCGAGGCTTATCCTGGGGATGTTTTTTATTTGCACTCTCGTTTATTGGAACGAGCAGCACGGTTAGCGGATGAGTATGTGATCGTCCCCCAGCATTTTGAAGGCAGCCTAGCCTCTGCAGAGGATAGCGTGGATGGAAAAATCTACGGCGGGCCACGAGCTTATCATGACGCCCAAGAAGCGCTCAAGACGATGGAAAATGCGCATCAATATAAAATCGTCAAACGGCGCGGCTCCGGTGGTTCCTTAACGGCTTTGCCAATCATTGAAACGCTTTTGGGTGATGTTTCTGCTTATATTCCGACCAACGTCATCTCGATTACTGACGGACAAATATACCTCGAGAACAACCTGTTTTATGCTGGCATTCGCCCGGCAGTGAACGTGGGTATTTCGGTGTCACGCGTTGGCGGCGATGCCCAAACCAAAGCGATGAAGCAAGTTGCAGGACGCTTGCGCTTGGAGATGGCCGCCTTTCGCGAGCTGGCAGCTTTTGCTCAGTTTGGCTCTGACTTGGATAAAGCGACCCAAGCCCAGCTCAATCGTGGTTTGCATCTACAGGAGATTCTAAAGCAGCCTCAATATGAACCGATGCCTTTGGAACAACAGGTGATTGTATTATTTGCTGGAACACAGGGGTATGCAGATAAAATTCCACTTGAAGATATGCGCCGATGGGAAGCCTCGCTGATCCGCTACATGGAATCTTCTTATCCCGAAATCGGTAAGGAGATTGCTGAAAAGAAAGTCATTACGGACGAAACACGCGAAAAATTGATTTCTGCCCTAGAGAATTTTACCGCTTCCTGGCAATAAGTCCGTAATCAAAGGATTGTTGCAAAATGCCAAACACCCGAGAAGTCCGATTAAGAATCCGAAGTATCAAAAATATTTCCCAAGTAACGCGGGCTTTACAGGCGGTCAGCACTAGCAAGGTCAGAAAGTCCATGGCAGCTCTAATGCAAACTCGTCCGTATGCCACCAAGGCTTGGCAAGTCTTAACGCATATTGCTCGCCAGCCCGAACGGGAAAACCTTCATCCTTTGTTAAAGCAGCGCGAACGTGTTGCTTCAGCCCTTGTCATTGTCATCACGAGTGACCGGGGCTTAGCTGGAGCTTATAATACCAACATCATTCGTTTCACCCTGCAACATTTCTCTCAACATCCCCATCCGATTCGCTATATTGCTGTAGGGCGCAAGGGACGAGATTTGTTGGTGCGCCTGAGGAAAGATGTGATCGCTGAGTTCAGTAATTTGCCAGCCGCACCGACGTTTAATGATGTATCCGCCATTGGCAAATTAGCCATTGAGGAGTTTCTCACATATAGAGCTGATGAAGTTTTTCTGGTTTATACAGATTTTGTGAATATGGTCAAACAGATACCGACCGTTAAGAAGATTCTGCCTTTGGAGGTTGATCACGGGGCGGAGCGGGTGGAAACCTTTGACATCAATTCTCGGCATCGGATGGAAGCCACCTATATATACGAGCCTGATATGAATATGATTTTGGAGCGCATTGTGCCGCGCTTTACGGCTCTTCAAGTGTATCAAGCGATCCTAGAAGCACAAGCCAGCGAACATGCTGCTCGCATGGTGGCAATGAAAAACGCAACGGATGCAGCCACGGAATTGGCGGCTTCATTGCAGCTTGAGTATAACAAGGCTCGTCAGCAGGTCATCACGAACGAAATGTTAGATATCGCCGGCGGGGCGGAAGCCCTGTCTAGCCAAAGGTAATCTCATACAAGATTTGTGGAGGTAAGATGGTTCAAGCAAGAGGAAGAGTCGTTCAGGTCTTGGGCGGTGTGGTAGATGTAGAATTTCCCCCCGACCAGTTGCCGGAGTTATTCGATGCAATTGAAGTGCCGCGTGATAACGCCGAGCCATTGGTTTTGGAGGTTCAGAAGCACTTAGGGAATAATTGGGTGCGCTGCGTGGCGATGGATTCTACCGATGGTTTACAGCGAGGGGCAGCAGCTATTGGAACGGGTAAACCCATCATGGTTCCCGTTGGCCCAGAAACCTTAGGACGTGTCTTCAATGTGTTAGGACGCCCGATTGATCAAAAGGGTGAGGTAAAAGCAAAACTCTATTATCCGATTCATCGTCCTGCTCCACCCTTCGCCGATCAGGCTACACGGGTTGAGGTGTTTGAAACGGGAATTAAGGTAATCGACCTGATTGCCCCCTTTACCCGTGGAGGAAAAACTGGGATTTTTGGTGGTGCAGGCGTAGGAAAGACCGTGATCATTATGGAGCTGATTCGCTCCATTGCGACGGTGCATCAGGGGAACTCGGTTTTTGCTGGAGTCGGTGAGCGCACTCGCGAAGGAACCCAGCTCTACCGCGAAATGTTGGAGTCGGGGGTGATGAAAGATACCGTGATGGTCTTTGGGCAGATGAATGAGCCTTCTGGAGCTAGATTGCGGGTCGCCCTCTCGGCGCTTTCAATGGCAGAATACTTCCGTGATCAAGGTCGGGATGTCCTGCTCTTCATTGACAACATCTTTCGCTTTAGTATGTCCGGCTCGGAAGTGTCAGCCCTGTTAGGCAGAATGCCCTCTGCGGTGGGATACCAACCCACGTTGGCAACCGAAATGGGTGAACTACAGGAGCGAATCACTTCAACCCGCAGCGGTTCAATTACCTCCATGCAGGCTGTCTATGTGCCAGCCGATGATTACTCTGACCCGGCTCCGGTGGCAACCTTTACGCATTTGGATGCTACCATTGCTTTGGAGCGTTCGATTGCTGAAAAGGGTATATACCCAGCGGTTGATCCACTTGCCTCGACTTCTCGAATTTTGGATCCGAATATTGTTGGGGTTGATCATTACACAACGGCTCGCGAAGTACAGCGAGTCTTGCAGCGCTATAAAGACCTACAAGATATTATTGCTATTTTGGGTATCGATGAGCTTAGCGAAGATGATAAGCTGATTGTTGCCAGAGCGCGCAAGATTGAGCGGTTTTTCTCCCAACCTTTCTTTGTTGCTCAGCAATTCACCGGCCAAGAAGGCCGCTATGTTCCCTTGCGGGAGACGGTGCGCGGCTTTCGGGAGATTTTGGATGGCAAACACGACGATTTGCCCGAACAAGCCTTCATGATGGTCGGTACGATCGATGAAGCGGTTGAGAAAGCCAAACGGATGCAGCAATAGGTTCTTGGTACTATACGGGAAAATCAATCCTACGAAGAGGAGTGATGATGCCGATTCGGTTTGAAATTGTCTCACAAGATCGGATGGTTTTTGAGGGGGATGCAGATATTGTCATCCTACCAGGCAGCGAAGGGGAAATGGGGATTTTGCCGAATCACGCCCCGTTGCTTTCTACTCTAAATTACGGCGTGATGAAAGTGCGTTTTCAGGGAAGAGAGTTGTATTTTACTGTGGCAGGGGGGATCGTAGACGTTCAACCTGATCGAGTCGTTGTCCTTACGGATGCGGCGGAGGATATTGAAGAGATAGACGTGCAGCGGGCTGAGGAAGCAAAACGCAGGGCAGAAGAACTCCTTAAGGCAGGGCCTCCGCCGGATACAGATGAATACCTTGCGATCGAAGCTGCTCTCAAACGTTCGAAATTGCGGTTAGAGGCTGTCAAAAAGTATCGCGGTCCTTCTATGCCATCCTATCATCGACATGAGTCCTAAACAAAATGGCGCTCTTTTCGCGTGAGTTTGGCATTGATTTAGGCACCATGTTTACTAGGGTGGTGGAAGGGCGGCAAATTCTCTTCGAGGAGCCGACCATTGCGGCCATTGTTGTTGATGAGCAAAAAATGGTCGCATGGGGACAAGAAGCTCTGGATATGTTCGGGAAGGTGCCAGAGACAATTGAAGTAACCCGTCCGTTGCAAAACGGGGTGGTTGCCGATTATGAAGTGACTGAGAATATGCTGCGTTGGCTATTGAGGAAGTTGAGTGGACCTTTTCGAATTGTTCCACCGAAGGTTATGATTACGATCCCGTATGGAATCACCAGCGTAGAAAGCCGCGCAGTCCATGAGGCCATCCTGGAAGCAGGGACGCGAGAAGCTTACTTAATTCATCAGCCTTTAGCGGCTGCGATTGGGGCGGATATGCCGATTGGAACTCCGAGTGGGAATATGATTTTATGCCTTGGTGGAGGCGTGACGCAAGCGGCTGTCATTGCGATGTATGGCATTGTTGCTGCTGAAACAATGCGTTCGGGTGGCATGGCGCTGGATGAAGCGATCATTGCCTACGTCCGCAAGAAATATGGCTTAATCATTGGGCCACTGACGGCAGAGCAGTTGAAAATTAAGATTGGTGCGGCGATTCCCCTTGAAAAAGAAGAACGCATGGATGTTCAGGGACAAGATCAGGTCAATGGTCTACCAAGGGGAATCACCCTGACCACCGGGGAAATTGTCGAAGCGATTCAAGAACCCCTGCGCAACATTATTGAAACGGCTCGTAAAGTCCTAGAGAAAACCCCGCCGGAACTGGTGGCAGACATCATTGACCATGGCATTGCTATGACAGGTGGTTTGGCACTTTTACGAGGCCTAGATCGTTTGCTGACGAAGGAGTTGGGTGTGCCGTCCTATCTGGTCGATAACCCCCAAACCGCTGTTGCAGAAGGGGCCGCGCGGGGAATTAAGATGGTTCCGGTGCTGCGTAGGAGCCTACCCTCCGTATAATTTTTCGATCGAGCTCACGAACTCAATCCAAATAATACGTCATTCTCTGCAGGTGAATGACCGGGTCAATGTATTGGACATGGACAACCGGGGGCACATTGATGCTAATCGGAGCGTAATTTAGAATGGCGCGCACGCCACCCCGCACGAGTTGATCTGCCACGTTTTGTGCTTCGGAAGAAGGCACTGCGATCATGCCGATTTTGATATTTGCTCGCTGCACAGCATCGCTTAAATAACGGCTATCCTGTACAACAAAATTGCCAATTTTTGTCCCTATTTTTGCGGGGTCTTTGTCAAAGAGCATGGCGACCCGAAAGCCTCGATTGGTGAAACCTTGATAGCGTGCTAATGCACTGCCAATATCTCCAGCGCCAACCACTACAATATCCCAAATCCGATCAACCTTGAGGATCGAGCGAAGTTTCTCAATTAGGAAATGGATATCGTAGCCTGTTCCTTGTTTGCCAAATTCTCCAAATAACGATAGGTCTTTGCGAATTTGCGCTGCCGAAATCCCTATCCGCTCCGCCAACTCTTGAGAAGAGGTAATGATACGGTTTTCACTTTCCATTCTTTGTAAGGTTCGGAGATATTGGGGTAAACGTCCGATGACGATGTCCGGAATGAATTGATTACTTGGCATTGCTCTCTCCTCCAAAAGTGGGTTCTTTTTGTAGAATAAATCGGTAAGATTTGGATAAATTTTATCATATAATCGGGTTGTTTGTGTTTTTTGCCACAAAAAGGACACAAGTACCGTACAAATCGAGCTACATTTGTACCAATGGTATAATGGTTAACAAATTGAAGGTAGGCAATTCAGAATCCAAAAAATATGAGTAGAACCCTTAGCTTTTTATCCAATCGGTATATACCAATATGTTTATTGACGAAGCAATCATCTTCGTAAAAGCCGGTAAAGGTGGGGATGGGATTGTACACTTCCGCCGGGAAAAATATATTCCGTTTGGAGGGCCTGATGGAGGTGATGGCGGCAAAGGCGGAGACGTCATTTTGGAAGTCAACCCCTCGCTGAACACTCTCTTTCACTTTCGGCAGAAAAAGACCTTTAAAGCGCAAGATGGTGCGCCCGGCGGAAAGCAAAACATGACTGGTAAGTCCGGTGAAGATTTGATTATCCAAGTACCGGCCGGGACGCTTGTCTATAATGCCGATAGTGGTGAACTGTTAGGCGATCTAACGGAGAAGGGGCAACGTCTTGTCGTCGCGCGTGGAGGCCGAGGGGGACGTGGAAATACCCATTTTGCTACACCCGTCCGCCAAGCACCACGAATTGCAGAAAAAGGCGAGCCGGCGGAGGAAATCCGCTTGCGCTTGGAACTCAAGTTAATCGCCGATGTCGGCATTGTAGGGGTACCCAATGCAGGAAAATCAACCCTTTTAGCAAGGGTAACGAATGCCAAGCCGAAAATTGCGCCGTATCCGTTTACGACCTTGGAGCCCAACTTGGGTGTGGTCGCCTTGGACGATGAGACGATTTTTACTTTGGCTGATGTACCGGGCTTGATTGAAGGCGCCCATAAGGGAGTGGGATTAGGGGTCGATTTTCTTAAGCATGTTCAGCGCACCAAGGTGCTGATCCATCTGCTCGATGGCTTATCCGATGATCCAGTAGCCGATTTTCACCAGATCAATACTGAACTGGCTCTTTTTGACCCTTATTTGAGCAAAAAGCCTCAAGTTGTGGCGATCAACAAGATCGATCTTCCCGAAGTAAGAGAAAAGGCAGAAGCTGTACGCAAAACCTTGCTCAAGCAAAGCGGAATCGAGAAGGTTTGGATCATTTCTGCATTGAGCGGCGAAAACGTACGTGACCTCCTATACCATGTGGCTAGCTTGATACGCTCTTTACCCAAACAAGAACTTTCTCAAGAGGAGATGCCCGTCTATCGGGTAGCAAAAGACCCGCGTGAATTTGAAATTATTGAGACCGCTGAAGGATGGCGTGTTGTTGGCGAAGCCATTGAACGCGCCGCAGCGATGACGTATTGGGAATATCCGCAATCCGTGAGGAGGTTTCAAAAAATCCTCCAAGCTTTGGGAGTCGAAGATGGCTTACGGAAAGCAGGGGTTCGAGAAGGAGATACTGTCTTTATTGGGGATTTTGAATTAGAATGGGTCGAGTGATCGAAAATACAAATCGGATTGGAATTTTAGGGGGCACCTTTGATCCTCTACATTTAGGGCATCTGATTTTGGCGGAAGAAGCGCTTTTTCAGTTAGCGTTAAGTCGTGTTTTCTTCTTGTTGACGCCTTGTCCCCCGCATAAAATCGATCAGGAGATTACTGCGGTAGAGCATCGCTTGAAAATGCTTGAATTGGCTATCCGTGATCAGGCGGCTTTTCAGATCTCGCGGGTTGATCTTGATCGCCCTCCACCTCATTATGCGGTTGATTCTTTGAAAATCATCAGGAAAAACAATCCGAAAGCTAAATTGTTTTATCTTATGGGCGAGGATTCGTTGCGGGACTTGACAAAATGGCATGATCCGCTGCGTTTTGTTCAGCAGTGTGATGGAATTGGGGTGATGCGTCGGGCAATTGATGATGGTACTCTGGTAGAACTGGACCAGGCATTGCCCGGCATAAAACCAAAGATCATCTTTCTTACTGCACCGCGCTTTGATATTTCTTCGCGTGAGATTCGCAAACGAGTGGCTCAGGGATTGCCGTTTCGGTATTTTCTACCCCCTGCCGTATATGATTACATTGAGGAGAATGGTTTGTATCGTCCCTAATGCCCCCACCGCGACTCGAACGCGGGTCTTTGCCTCCGGAGGGCAACGCTCTATCCACTGAGCTATGGGGGCGCAAGCCAAATTTTACCATCAATTAGGCGGATAACAAGCGGGAAATTTTTGTCAGCTCTGAGCGATAAGCCTCAATGTATTTTGTGTAATCAATGTGATCATCGAGTTGTGCAGATTGCGCTTTTTTATGGGCTAGTTCGCCACAAAGTTGATAGAAGCGACGTACCAATCCATATTGTCCATTGAAGACACTCATCAATGGATCAAAAACGCGATGAGTGAAGGAAAGACACCTTTTGAACTGTGTTTCAGTAATTGTTCCCAGCGCGATCTCCTCTTCTAATTGTCTCTCAAGGAGCTGCCGCTCTCGATACACTGTATAGAGCACGAAAGTAAACATCGCCAACCAGCCTGTCCAATCAATGATTGAACCTAGTAAACAGGTTAAGTAGCTGGGGTAAATAGAAATGATGAGATTGTGCATTGAGTGGGTGAAGACAGCAAATGAAAATCCGATCAAGGGAGCGAGGATGCGCCAGATCCTTACACGCGTCAAGCGAGCTACGGCAAGCCCGATTCCGGTAAAGGCGGTGTAAAAGGGATGTTGCCAGCCAACCAAAAATACACGGACGAGGATCAAGGATACTAAGCCGGAAAAACCACTTGCCAGGTAGCCTTTTTCATAGATATAGAGGGTGTTTTCGGTTGCCGCAAAACCTAACGCAGCAATGGACGCGTAGACAATGCCATCTAGAATTGAGTCGAATTCATGCCGGTAGCGGAAGTAAATCCCTACGACAGCTAAAGCCTTTAGGAACTCCTCGATGATCGGAGCGGAGACAATATAGGTTGATAAAGCTGAGAGTCTTTCGGAATTAGTTAGGAGATAAAAACCAGCATCCCAAATTGAATTAAAAATCAATGCACCGGCTGCAGCTATCAATGCTCCCCAAAGGAAGACAATCCCCAATAATCGCTTGGGTTCTTGCTCATAGCGGTCAAGCCAGTAAACCCAAGCTGCATAGACCACCATGGGAACGAAGCCAAAGAAAACTGACAGGACAAAAGGAATCATGATTGAGATGCGCCGATCTCTTGGCTGAAGTACAATTTTTGACGATGGAAAACAGCCTTTTCTGGTGCGATGCCCATAGCCAGAATAAGCTCATCGGGACGCGCATGGTTGGCGGGGTCAGTTTTTAGCAGAACTTGTATGCCCTGATGTCTGCTGCCACTATCTAGGAAGATTTCAATGGAAAGAATTAAGGGGCGAAGATCGCGAGGCTTTCCTTTCCTTTCAATGATCACCGAAGGTTTTTGGATAATCGTTTGAACTCGCTGTTCTAAGTCAGTAATCGCTTCCAAGAAGGTGATGCGATACTCTGAAGCCATTAATAACGCCTGCAAGGAAGGTTGGTTAATCGGCACTGCATGGATAGAATTCAGTTTTATACCCGGCGGTAGAGCTGCCTCAATACAGGCCTGAATCGTTGAAATAGGAATATCTTGCTCCAACCAAAGGTCAATCAAATCGTTTGAGCTGGTGAAGCCTAATGGCAAAGCAGCAGCGATTTGCAGGCGAGGATGAGGTTTATAACCTTGAGTGTAGGCTAAAGGCAGGCAAGCCCGTCGTAAAGTCCTCTCCCACGTCCGATACATATCGAGATGGCTGGTAAAGCGCATCTCCTCGGTCTTGTCGAAATTGATGCGCACTCTCATCATCGCATTAGGCTGGAGTGTACAGTTTTGGTTTCAAGGGGGGACATTTCCAAGTTAACCCCTGCTCCCGTCTTAGGGAATTGTACTTTGGTAAAATGCCACAGGCATAACAACCCTGGCGGCAATCGGCGCGGGTTTTTTCCTGTAAACTCATTTGATAGTCTTGGATTAAGAAATTTTTGCGGACACCGATATCAATATGAGCCCATGGGAAGACCTCGGTGACTGGGCGGGGGCGGTGTGTATAGAATTCTGGCTGCAAATCACATGCTGCAAAGGCTTGATACCAAGCATTCATGTTCCGCTGATCGTTCCAGGCGTCGAATTTGGCTCCGTTTTTCCAGGCGAGGTAAATGACGTGTGCTAGGCGACGATCGCCGCGCGAAAGCCAGGCTTCTAAGAAGGTTGCTTGCGGTGGATTCCAGGTCAGTTTGAGATTTTTACCACGCAGGTTACGCTGTAAAAGAGCAATCTTCTGTTCTATGCTGTCCAAGGTATCGCAGGCGACCCATTGAAAGGGAGTGTGCGGTTTGGGGATAAAGGTGGATACGCTGACATGAATTTGAGCTCGATGACCGATTGTATTCTTACCGATGGACAAGACTTTCTTAGACAAATCCACAATTGCCTGAACATCGTCAAGGGTTTCGAAGGGATGTCCGATCATAAAATAGAGCTTGAGGGTTGACCAGCCATTTTCGAAGACAGCTTGAGCGGTTTGTAAAAGGTCTTGAGTAGAGATTGGCTTATTGATGATGTTACGCATGCGCTCGGTGGCTGCTTCAGGAGCGAGCGTGAAACCGCCACGGCGGGTAGAGCCTAAGGCTTGCATGAGTTGGATCGAGAAAGTCTCAATTCGCAGGGAGGGCAGAGAGATCGATAAATGGCTTGAAGAGAAATGGTGTTGTATCTCTTTGACCAGTTCAGCGATGTGCGTATAGTCAGAAGATGAAAGAGAAAGCAGTCCAACCTCATTGTAACCGGTCGCTTTGACTGCTTTTTGAATGGTTTCAATGATCTCGGAAACAGACCGCTCTCGAATCGGACGGGTAACCATGCCAGCATGGCAAAAGCGACAACCGCGCGTGCAGCCACGCATGATTTCGATTGGAATGCGTTCATGAACGGTTTCGATATAGGGGACAATGAAGCGATATGGGGCTGGTGGAAGGTGCGCAACAATGCGTTTTGAGATGGTTGCAGGAAGCGTTGCATCCTTTTTTTCGAGATGGGAGAACGTGCCATCTGCGAAATAATGCGCCTTATAAAAGATAGGTACATAGACGCCATCGATGTCGGCCATGTCTCTCAGAAGCGAACTTCGATTGGCAAAGGACTTTTTCCAACGATAATATACGTCTAGGATTTCATGAATGACTTCTTCCCCTTCTCCTATCACAAAGGCGTCAATAAAATCTGCCATTGGTTCGGGGTTGTAAGTGGCATGTCCTCCGGCAATGATTAAGGGGTGTTGATCGGAGCGTTTTTCTGACCAAATCTCGAGATTAGCTAAATCGAAGAGATTTAATACATTGGTGTAAAGGGTTTCGTAAGGGAGCGAAAATCCGATGATATCAAATGCAGCCAGAGGATGTTTGGTCTCAAGAGAGTATAACGGGAGACGATTTTGGCGAAGTTTGGTTTCCATATCCACCCAAGGGGAAAATGCCCGTTCAGCTAGAGCGTCAGGGCGTTGATTGATCGTCTCGTATAAGATTGCTAAGCCAAGATTTGACATTCCGATATCGTAGATGTCGGGAAAAACCAAACAGCAATGAATGGCAGTGGATTGCCAGTCCTTGACCACTTGATTGAGTTCTCCACCGTTGTAGCGGGCTGGTTTCTGTACCGTAGGCAAAATAGAGAGAAGTTCGTTTTGAATCTTTTCTGGGGTGAGGATGCTCTCAATGCTCATTTTTGACCAATCCATTCCAAATACCGATAAGGGATATCCAATTTGAATTATATCAAATCATATCGTCCACGAACGCAATCTAATTGACCCATCTCTAACCTGTTGGGATTACGCAAAGAAACAGACGATGTAAAACAAGATGATGAAGAAGCTGAGCGAAAAGCAGAGGAGGTGCAGGAAGCAAAACAAAGGAATTGGTTAGATAATGCTTTGCTTGTTGCCCACAAGTTAAGGGTTAACACCCTCAACAACGCAGAGACAGCAGAAAGAAGATAGGGCTGCCATTTGACAGCCCCATCCAACCTCACATTTCGAATGTCCAGCGGTCAATGTCTCGTTGCCACGAGACGATCTCTTCGGGCTTAAACCACAAGCGGATTTCTGCTTCTGCGTTTTCAACCGAATCGGAGGCATGGGTTAGGTTTCTCCCAACATCCAACCCAAAATCATGACGAACCGAGCCAGGAGCAGCTTCACGGGGACGGGTTGCGCCCATTGTTTGACGGACGGCTGCAACGGCCTCAGGCCCTTCCCATACCATCGCCAAGACTGGAGATGAAGTGATATATTTGATTAAGTTGTTATAGAACGGTTGATTTTTGTGGATGGCATAGTGAAGCTCGGCAAGTTCTTGGCTCACCCAAAGGAATTTTGCGGCGACCATTTTTAGACCGCGCTCCTCTAAGCGGGTGATAATGCGACCTACCAAACCGCGTTGAACACCATCCGGTTTGATCATGACGAAAGTTCGTTGCACGAAAAACCTCCAATGGAATAAAAATGAGATTAGCGGAGTAACTCCTCCGCCTTATTATAAGCGTCAAGAGCTTCGGAAAGAAGGTCTTTTCGCAGGTAGGCGTCACCTAGCAGCATCCACATCCGCACTTCCATGGGATGTTGGTACAATGCATTGGAGAGATCCTCAATGATCTGATCGAGACCAATTCTCCGCTTAATCAAGGCTTGATACTTTTCAAGCGCTTGGTCGAGCTTCCCCGCAGACAGGGCGAGGCGAGCTTCATTCGATAGGGTCTCAAGTTGGGAGACTTCTACCCCTTCAATTGGCATTGAAACCGATGCAATCCCCTCTGGTATCTCCTGCGCAACGGTTTCTTGTACCCGTGCCTGCGTTTCGGCGGTTAGGGTTTCTTCGCGATCCGAGGGCACCGGGATTTCGTCAGCGGGACTAATCCTTAGAGATGCGTCGGTTGCACCTTCTGGTTTAGGCGCCTCGAAAGAGAAAAGTTCTTGACGTTCGAGCGAAATTGAAGTTTCTTCTTCCGCCTCCACAAAGGGTAGCGAAATTTCATCTGTTCCAACGAAATTTTGATCTATTGGGTTTTCTTGAGCCGATTCTCCCTTGGGGATAACGCTTTGCTCCACTTCAGGAATCTCTTGGGTTTGGAATACGACTTCAGCATAGCTTATGTCGCTCGTGGCTGTGGCATCAGCCGCAATTTCTGTTGATAATTCACCCGAGAACTCATGAATCCACTCTTCGGTTTCTTGGGCTGTAGGGGAGGATAACCACTCTGGTAACTCAGATGAGGATTCAGCACTGATCGGAGTTTCCAACCGGCTTTCTTTTTCAAGTTCGGCGCGCAGCCAGGCAGGCAGCTCCTCGGATATTGGTTCTTGGTCGGCTGATCGAGGAAGCTCAAATTCCTGAGGTGCCTCGGCTAATTCTTGAACGGGTATCTCTGGGGCTTCAGAAAAAGGTGCTCCTTCCTCAAGTGATATTTTGCTTTCTTGGAGATCGGGTTGGGAGTCAAGATATTCACGAATCCACTCAGGCGGTTCTTCTTTGCGTTCTTCTGGCGATAGCAAAAGGGCTTCTTGAGCCCCCTGCTTTGCGGCAAGGCTTTCTAACCAAGCAAAGGCATCTTCGTCAGCGATCACAGGGGTAGGTTGATCCACTGAAGTTTCTTCTTTGGATTGGACTTTTACAGGTTTGGTGTCTTCTTCGCTAGGCGGTGGTATGGTTGGTGTCGATGAAGGAAGGGCCTCTTCGTCGTAACTATTCATTAACCAATCGGGCAATTGGTTTGCATTTTCAAGAGGTTCTTCTTCTGTAAGCCATGCTGGTAATTCTTCAGCTGATGAGAATGCTGTCTGGGAAGTTGCGGCAGTTTCTAAAAGAGACGAGGGGGGTTCGGGGGACATTGTGAATGACGATTCAATCTGGCTCCATTCGGTTTCGACTGACGAAATTTCTACAGTGAGATTAGATTTATCGTTTAATTCTTGTAACCAGTCGGGCACTTCCTCCGCTTCGGTTAAGGGTATCTCTTCCTGTTCTTCCTTTTCAGATTCAATTCCAGCCAGCCACGTAGCAAACCGATCCCCATCTGATGGATGCGGTTCTTCTAGGTAGGGAGATGGCTCGACAGCCTCTGCGGCAATCGATAGAGTTTCGCTGTCCTCAGCAGGTGAGATTTCTTTTAGCCAATCTGGGATTTCTCCGGCTTCAAGCTCTTCCAAATCTGTCTCTTCTGTGAAGGGAGAAAAAGCCGAAATTGCTTCTGGTTGTTCTTCTTCGGGTTTGCTTTCCTCCCAACCCAAATCCCGCATCCAATCTGGAATCTCAGACGCTGTGATACTGCTCAGAGGCGTTTCGCCCGGTTCGAGCAGAGGTTCGCTTTCTTGCTCGTCTATTCTTTCGGTTAACTCATCTGATGTAGCGATTTTTTCTGTGAGCCAATCCGGGATAGGTGCCTCGGTTGGAGTTTCTTCTTCCATGCCAATTTGGATGCCAAGCGAAGCTGCCCAATCCGGTTGCTGGGAGGCTGTTGGTTTTATTATAGAAGGCTTCTCTTCCATTTTTTCTAAGAGAACCGCCGTATCTGGCACAAGCTCAATGGAAGAGACATTTTTGTTCATATGGGCTGCGTATGGGTCTAACTCGGCAAGCCGGTTAAGATACTTTTCAGCATCCCTCTCTTTTCCTTCACTGAGTGCTATTTGCCAAAGGATAAAAATGGCATCATAACAAAAAGGCAATTTTGCAAGGATTTGGTTCGCAACCTGCTTTGCCTCGGGGATTTGTTGAGCCACAAAATAAGCTTTAGCCAGCAAAACGTCTAGGTCAGGGCGCTGGGGGTCTTCTGCGAGAGCCATGCGGATTTCCGCAATGGCTTGAGAGTAGAGATTCCCTTTTAGATACATTCTGGCTAGGGCGCTGCGGTTGAGATTGACTTTTGGTGGTTCGATTCCATCGCGACGACCATAAAGACGACGCAATTCGCCTTGAATAGCATTGTTTGAAGGTTGAATCTCAAAAGCACGTTCCATGTGCCAGATGGCTTCGTTTAGGTTGCCTTCGTCTTCACGAATAATGCTCATGCCAACATGGGATATAAAATCATCGGGTTGGCTAGAGAGAACTCGTTGAAAAATGTCAGCGGCATCCCCAAATTTTTGACTTTCGAGAAAGGCTTTGCCCAAAATCCGATAGGTATCGAGACATTTTGGATAGAACTTAAGGATATGGCGACAATGGAGGATGGCTTGATCGTATAGTGCTTGTTCAATCCATTCTTCGATCTGACGATGATAAGCCCGAAGAGAAATAGAAGCCATAAAAGTAACTCCCTTCCCGAACTCTACTCTGAAAGACGTATTGCAACAAAAAGAATTAATCTAATGACTAGCATAATGGAAACCTCTATGACTGTCAAGTTAAAAAAGCATTGCGTCCTCGACAGCAAAAGAAAAACTCCCGGTCTATGTTGACCGGGAGTCGAAGGCTGTTGGTTATCTTCAAGCCGTTACGGGGCTTTCTTGGATACTAGTGGTTTTGGCTTTTGAACGAGTGATGGCCCAGCCGACAATTGCCAACAAGATCAGTGAGATGATCCAAATGGCAATCAGGGTGCTGCCGGTTGCACCGCTATATTTAACAATAATGGGAGCAGCAATTAGGGAGACCAAGTTGACGACTTTGATCATGGGGTTTAGAGCTGGACCAGCGGTATCTTTGAGGGGATCGCCAACGGTATCTCCAACTACACCAGCTTTATGACGTTCGGAGCCCTTGCCTGTATTGCCTGCAACGTTGCGCGGCTCATCTTCGATGGCTTTCTTTGCGTTATCCCATGCGCCTCCGGCATTTGCCATGAAGACTGCTAAGAGCTGACCGCTGAGAATGATTCCAGCGCAGAAGCCAGCCAGAGCTTCCACTCCAAGCATCAAGCCTAAGGCAAGCGGAGTCAGTACGGAGATCACAGCCAATGGCACCAATTCTTTCTGAGCGGCTTGGGTAGAGATGCCAACCACTCGAGCGTAGTCTGGTTTGACGGTTCCTTCCATAATGCCGGGGATTTTGAATTGGCGTCGTACTTCGAGCACAATCAAGCTTGCAGCTCGACTAACCGCTTTGAGGGAAAGGGAGCTGAACAACCACGGCAAGGCACCACCTAATAACAAGCCGATGAACACGCTGACTTCAGAAACGCGAATGCCGGTATCGCTGAGCAATTGAGGGAATGGAATCGGTTGATTGGCAGCGCGAGCAGCCTGGTTTGCTGCTTCTTGGACCCGACCCACATCGATGAAAAAGGAAGCAAACAAGCTAACTGCCGCAATTACAGCCGATGCAATGGCAATCCCTTTTGTAATGGCTTTGGTGGTATTGCCGACGGCGTCTAGATCTGCCATGATTTGACGTGCCTTTTTGGTCTCTTCGTCGTCTAAGTCATGCCACGACATCTCGCCAATGCCATTGGCGTTATCCGAAATCGGGCCATAAGAGTCCATCGCAACATTGTTGCCGGTGTGACTCAGCATTCCAATGCCAATCATCGAGATCGCGTAGAGCACGTAGGTTGGGCCGTCGGCGCTATATAACAAGAGACCGAAGATGAAACTAATGATAATCACAACCAGTGCCCAAACGCTGGATTCCATGCCAACCGACAAACCTGTTAAGATGGTTGTCGCTGGCCCGGAAGTTGTCGACTCAACAATTTCTTTTACTGGAGCCCGTTTTGTTGAGGTGAAATAGGAGGTTAGAGGATTAAAAGCAACCGCAAGGCCAACGCCAATGGTCGTTAGCATTGCCATACGCCAATCGTGGGCATAAAAGATTGCCAAGAGGAACGCCCAAATAATGGTGTTGACGCTGGAGACTTCATAGGAGCGGAACATGGCTTCTTCAGCATCTTCTGCGTGCAAAAAGCCAAGTAACCCTTTTTTCGGAACCTTTTGCCAAATTGGCACTGCAAAGGTACCCAGGATCGATGAAATAACACCGATTGCCCGGATAGCGAGCGGGTAAACGATCCACATTAGGTTGCCGGTCATTGCAACCAACGCTAGCCCGATGATTAATGCGGAGACGATTGTCACCTCATACGATTCGAAAATATCTGCAGCCATGCCGGCGCAATCGCCCACATTATCCCCAACAAGATCGGCGACTACGGCTGCATTGCGGGGATCGTCTTCTGGAATGTCTTTTTCAACTTTACCGACTAAATCGGCGCCAACATCCGCCGCCTTTGTGTAAATGCCGCCCCCAACGCGCATAAAGAGAGCGATGAGTGTGCCACCAAAACCAAAACCTAACAGGGCGTCTGGAGCTGCTTTTCCGAAGACGACAAAAATTAATGTGCCGCCGAGTAAGCCTAAGCCATCGGTAAGCATACCGGTGATCGTGCCGGCGTAATAGGCAATGGTTAACGCCTCATTTAAACTGCGGCGGGAGGCAGAGGCGGCCCGCACACTGGCTTGGATTGCCATGCGCATCCCCAATTGCCCAACTAATAGTGAGAAGGAAGCCCCCATAATAAAGGCAATGGTGCGGCCAACTGCTATAGCAATTTGGGCTTGATCGCCGAATTCTTCAATTGCTTCAGGGGTTGGGGGAACAATATAGACACTCAGAAACAAGGCAATGGTAAGGATTGCGATGAGAGGCAGAATCGTTTTTAGTTGGCGATTCAAATAACTATCTGCTCCAATCCGAATCGCTTCCCACACCTCCTGCATTTTTGGAGAGCCTTTGTCTTTATTTAGGACATTTCCCCGTAATAGCCAGGCATAGAGTAGGCTGATAAATGCAGTGACGAGGACGCCAACGACAACGATTTGTTCAAAGGGAGCTAAACCATGGCGACTACCTAACCAGAGAATATCCATACCCTTTCCTCCGGACAAGATATGAGTTTATTCGCCTATAGGGCGCAGACGAACAGACGGATTATACTCAAGCCCCCATAAAGTGTCAATTGTAGAGTTTTTATATTATCAGTTGCTCGTTGCTTTATTCAAAGTATTAGATTTTTATTAATTCTTGGACAGCTACTTGACTTTAAGGGTCATTTTATTGTATAAACTTTTTCAGTAAGGTAAAGCGGGTAGCGGTGAAGGGTGCAGCATGGCTCGATTTGGGGCACTGCTTCCGGGATGGATGCCGTGCTTTTTGTTATCTTTTAGATGTACCAAGTTTGTTTTAGGACTTGATTTTGAACCATAAAAAGTGTATTCTGTATATACAACTTATAATGGATGGTAGATGAGTTCTATGTTGGATGAAAATTTACTGAATCAACTGAGTGACCGGGAAGACGACGACAATAATGCAATTGCGCGCCTGATTGAGTTGGGCCGACAGAAATCGTACGTTACGATCGATGATATTTTGAGCTTTTTCCCTGAAGCAGAACAAGATGTCGACCAACTTGAGGAGGCTTTTGCTGCCTTACTGAGCGCCGGCATCCCGTACGTGGATGATGCCAGTATGGTTGGGCCAACGGAGGAAGAACTTTCTGAGGAAGAAGCTGAAGACGAGTTACCCGCGCATTTCGTCATCGACGATAATTATTTAGCCAATATCGATACCGATGACACAATCGGTCTATACCTCAAAGAAGTTGGGCGAGTGCCTCTCTTGACAGCGGAAGAAGAGGTGGAGTTATCCCAGCGGATTGAGCGCGGTCGGCTGGCGCGTGAGGAATTGGCGCGCGGTAATGTCAGTCCACGCCGCCGCAAGGAATTGCAAGCTCTCATTGAAGACGGTTGGGCAGCTCGCGAACACCTCATCACAGCTAACTCTCGCTTGGTGATCAGCGTTGCCAAGAAATACATGGGCAGGGGGGTGCCTTTCTTGGATCTGATTCAAGAGGGGAATATTGGTCTGATTCGAGCGGCGAAGAAATTCGACTATCGGCGTGGGCACAAGTTTAGCACCTACGCCACGTGGTGGATTCGCCAAGCGGTCACGCGGGCAATTGCCGATCAGGGACGAACCATTCGCGTCCCGGTTCACATGGGAGATCAAATCAATAAATTGCTGCGGGTACAACATCAGCTCACCCAGCGCCTTGGACGTGATCCAACCGTAGAGGAATTGGCAGAAGCTCTCGATGTTCCGCCTCAAAAGGTTGAAAATATGATTCAGGTAGCTCGCCGTCCCTTGTCACTTGAGACGCCAACCGATGACGAAGAAGACTCGGTATTGGGCGATTTCATCCAAGATGAAGAGGTGTCTGCACCAGACGAAACGGCTACCTACAATCTGTTGAGGGAGCATTTGGAGGCGGTACTGAATAGTTTGCCTCCTCGGGAGGTGCGCATTTTACAATTGCGCTATGGCTTGCTTGACGGACAGGCGTACACCTTAGAGGAAGTGGGGCGGAAGATGGGAGTAACCCGAGAAAGGGTGCGCCAGATCGAAGCGCAGGCACTGAGCCGTTTGCGACAACCTTCAATCCGTAGAAAACTGCGCGAGTATTTGGGATAATCACCATTTATCTAATGAGCTTATAGAGGAGCAGCTCTTAGTTTAAGACACCATTGGATGGGGTTGCTCCTCTAAAAACCATTTAATCGTATCAGCAACCGTGTCAGCAATTGGCCTTGGCCTATAGCCGAGTTCTCTGGTTGCTTTTTGATGACGGATATCTGAATTACTCTTGAGCACTTCAATTGAGTAAGGGGTGAGGCGAGGGCGAAAATTCACAATGCTAGCGAAGAAAGGAGAAATTCCGGCCGCTATCTTCGCTAAAAAGAGCGGTATCTTGAACATCAGAGTCGGTTTCCCGGTGATTTGAGTGACAAGTTCAATCAGATTACGGATGGATATCTTATGGCCGCTTAGGATGTAACTTTCCCCCCGCTTTCCTTTTTCCTGCGCTGCGATCAGTCCATCTGCCACATCTCGGACATCTACAAAATCATAGGCACCATCGATATAGACGATTGGCTGACCTCGAGCGGCAGTTTTTAATAACCGCCCCATATCTGAATGAAAATAATCGTACGGACCGATGACACCGGTCGGGCAGAGAATGACCGCGTCCAGGCCTTGCATGGCAGCTCTTTTTACCTCAAAACTGGCGATGGCTTTTGAGCGATCATATTCCCCATATGGATTTTCGGGATCAAATCCTACTGATTCGTCAATCCACTGACCTGCCGGGAGACGTCGTAGGGCGTGGATTGTGCTGGTATACACGAAGCGTTTGATATGGTTTTGTTGAGCAAGCTCTAGGATATTGCGAGTACCTTCTACATTTACACGCCAAATGAGAGGGCCAGGCTTTGGGAGAATCGAGATCACCCCAGCCAGATGAAAAATGATCTCAACGCCTTGGATAGCTTTTTGAAGCGAGGATTTATCGAGGATATCGCCGGGAAACAGCTCAGCCTCTATCCCTGCAAGGGAGATGGGGTTTTCACGATGCCAATAGAACGCTCGTACCCGCTCTCCACGCTGCACCAATTTACGCACGAGAACATTGCCAATATGTCCGGTTGCGCCGGTGACAAGAATGGTCATTCCTCATATCCCTGCATTTAAAAATACCGACTGGTCGGTATTTTTAAATATAACAACGAATTCATGGGTTGTCAAGGCGATAACTTTTGTGTAGGATATTAGGGGAAAAACGATCTCTATTTTCTTTTTTGAAAAATAAGCATTCCATTACTTTCGTAGATGTCTGTGTCGATTTTATGGATCAAACGATACGTTGAGTTGAAATCCTCATCGAGTAATAAGGTTTTACGACCGTAGACCTCTAAGATGACGAGATAGTCGGGGAGAGTATCCATGATGAGCTGGGTTGGGATGGCATAATTGATCACGTACTTCTCTGGATCGAGAGGATAATAAGCAAGCGATTGGGGAGAATTCAATCCGACCGTGTCGAGAATGCGGGCATTGGTGCGATAACCCAAAACACCAACATCTCCGGCCGCAATGGTTGTCTGCGACAAGGGAATCGGGGAGTTTGATTTGAGAAACCTGGCGGCTTCTTCGTAGTGAAGTTCGAGTTGGATAAATGCCATCTGTGGGGCTAGGCGGTCTTGCCCGTGATCGGGATGAAGTTGCCAGGCGCGTAGGATCAGGACGGTCGGGAGGATGATGGCAAAAAGAACTTGAAACCCAAAGAACCAACGACCAAGCGCTGGGGCTTTTGGAGCAAGTTTGTGGAAAAATTGCTCCAACAACATGAGGCTTCCCGTAAAGATGGTCACAAAATAAAAGGGGATCGGTGGGGTCAGGTACCAACGAAAGATCAGGGGGTTCGCTATGGCAAAAACAAGGAAATATAGCCAAGGGAAGAGAACGATTGCAACGCTGCGATGATTTCTACGTATGCATCGCATGGCGCCAAAACAAGCCAGCGATGGATAGAGAACTAAGCCGACAGCAATTCCCCAATTGCCAAAGGTTGTCTCCTCGAAAAACGGAGTAGCATAATGCTGAAGCAGGCGAATTAGCGCGCTGTTTTCGGGTAAGCGGTATGCTACAGATTTGGCGGCAATCGAGTTGGGAAATAAGGAACCAAAGTAGAAATAAGCAAAAATCAGCCAGATGGCACAGGGCACAGAAAAGATGAGAGCCACACTTGAGAACCGTTGGATTGCCTTTTCTCGCCCAGATGCATGCTCTGCTTTTATCGCTCGATAGGTTCTAAAAAGAAAATCGATCAGCAGAGGAAAGATTAAGATCAGGGCATCGGGCCGGGTGAGAAATGCCAAAGCTGCTAAGCCGGCGGCCCATTCAACCCGATCCATTAGGTAAGCATAACTCATTGCAACAAGGAGCAAGACGATTAGACTGGTTTCTAGCCCGCCAATTGAGAAGGTAACACTATATGGAGCAAGTGCAAAGGCTAACGAAGTTGCAATACCCAAAAGGGAGCCATAAAATGTCTTCCCCATCTTGTAAAGAAGAAGACAAGTTGCACCATCGATGAGAGCGTTGAATACGTAGGAAATGATCGGGAAGTTAGCTTGGACGCCTCCGAAAGGAATGGCTAACAGGACAAGGGCTAAGGTATAAAGCGGTGTCGTTGTGCCAAGGACCGGCTCACCTGGGTTGAAGACAAAGCCGTTACCCGCTAAAATATTCCTAGCGTAGCGATAAGTGATGAAGGAATCGTCGATTGTACGAGCTCCGGCGTTCAACCGCAATGCTATCGCAAACACGGCGATAGCGATGGGTAAAGTCAATGACAAGAAACGGGGCAGGGAAAGACAGCCTTTCATGACTTAACTCGCATTATACGTTAAGCTGGTTGTCAAAGAAGGATATTCTCATGAAGTTTAAGACAATGGTCTTTTGGCTAACGGCCTCGTTAATTTATCTCATGGCAATCCGTATTTCGGTGGATAGCGATACGTGGTGGCATCTTCGAGCGGGGAAATGGATGCTTGAAAACCGAAACATCTTGACTGTTGACCTCTTCTCCTACACCCGCTATGGAGCAGAATGGCGTTACCCTGGCTGGTTAATCGAAGTGCCGATGGCGATCATTGAATCAAGGCTTGGATTGGGGGGACTCAACCTGTTCAGTGCGTTGATCATCTCTACTTCCTTTGCTCTTATCTACTCAGCTATGCAGGGGAATGAATTGATCCGGGCAACGATCACCCTTTTGGCTGCTATTGTGAGCAGCGTCTATTGGTCAGCACGCCCTCATCTGATGACCCTCTTGTTTAGCGCTTTGTTTTTGTACTGGCTTGAAAATGGCGCGCGCAACGGGTATATCCAGTATCGGAAACCTCTTTGGATCGGGATGCCCCTGATTATGTTCTGTTGGGTTAATATGCACGGGGGATTTATCGTGGGCTTTCTTATCTGGGGAGTTTACCTTGTGGAGACCATGCTAAAAAATTGGCAAGATGCATTGAGGCATCAACGCAGAGTATCCACACTGCTTTCTAACGCGGTGCTAATCACTCTTCTCAGTTCTGGACTGGCGATGGGTTTGGTTGCCATCGCAAATCCTTTAGGCTATCAGATCTTTGCCTACCCATTTCAGACGGTTTCAATCCAAAAGTTAAGAGACTATATTCAAGAATGGCAATCTCCAGACTTTCATTCGCTTTCCGTTCAACCCTTCATCTGGATGTTGATTCTGCTTCTGGCTGTATCGTCTGTTGCTCGAAGGCGCTGGGCACTTAGGGATTTTTTGCTGGTGGCAATGTTTCTCTACCTATCCTTAGTAGCTGCTCGAAACGTGGCTCTCTTTGCCTTAGTCGCAACGTTACCGATTGCTAGGTTGCTGGAAGAGGCAGAGATCAAGTCAGTTTATGGGTTGTTTCCAGCCAAGCTTGACAGCGCAAGGCAAGGGCACCCAGCAAAGGATTATCCAAAACTCAATCTATTAATCTTGGGGATGGTTCTTTTGGGGTGTGGGTATAAAACGGCGACGGTCTATCCGCAAGAGGTTATTCTCAAAGCAATATCCTCTAAGACCCCGATTGAAGCAGTGAGGTATCTCCAGGAAAATCGACCTGAAGGGCGCTTGTTTAACAGTTACAATTGGGGGGGATATCTTTTATGGAGTCTACCCGAATATCCTGTTTTTGTGGATGGACGTACTGATCTATATAACGACGAAATCCTCGATCAGTGGTTTCAAGTTGCCCTTCTGAAAGATGGCTGGGAGCAAGTGATTGAACGCTGGCAAATCCGCGTAATCTTAATGGAGAAGGAATGGATTGTGGCTAAGTTCTTGCAGCAAAATGGCTGGTGCCAGAAATATCTCGATGAAGTGGCAATGATCTTGGAAAAATGTCCGTAATCAACTTTTCTCGTGAAAACAATGAGCAGCGGCGCATCTTGATCACGGGTGGCGCAGGGTTTATTGGCTCCCATTTAGCCGAAGCGCTTTTGGCTCAGGGGCATGTGGTGACGATTATTGATAATCTTTCTACGGGTAAATTTGAGAACATTGCTCACCTCTGTCAACATCCGCGTTTTCGCTTTGCAATTGATTCGATCATGAACGAGGTGGTCTTAGATCGTTTGGCAAGTGAGTGTGATGTCATCTTTCACCTTGCTGCTGCTGTCGGAGTCAAGTTGATTGTGGAACAGCCTGTAAAGACGATTGAAACCAATGTCAATGGGACAATGGCGGTCTTACGGGCAGCCGTACGCTATCGAGCAAAAGTGCTCATCGCTTCAACCTCTGAAGTGTACGGCAAAGGGAATCGGGTGCCTTTTTCGGAAGAGGATGATGTGGTTTTAGGTCCGACCTCGCGCAGCCGTTGGTCGTATGCAGCTTCTAAGATGATTGATGAGTTTTTGGCTTTAGCCTATTTTCGGGAAAAGGGATTGCCGGTGGTCATCTTTCGGTTATTTAACACCATCGGTCCGCGCCAAAGCGGCCGATATGGAATGGTCGTGCCGCGCTTTATTCAGCAAACCTTGCAGGGGCAACCCATTACGGTTTACGGGGATGGCCAGCAAAGCCGCTGTTTTCTGCACGTCAACGATGCCGTGCAGGCCTTAATAGCCTTAGCCGACTCGCCATCTGCGTTGGGGAATATCTATAACGTGGGCTCTCAGGAGGAAATCACCATCGAGGATTTGGCCATGCTGGTGGTGAAAACGGTTAAAGAATTACATGAAGAAGGGAGAATTGATACACCGTCTCTGAAGGATGACCGCCCAAAGATTGTACATATACCCTATGAGCAAGCTTATACGTCGGGGTTTGAAGATATGGCTCGGCGTGTGCCGGACATTTCCAAAATTCAACGGGGCATTGGTTGGCAGCCCAAAATTCGTTTAGCTGATGCCATCAAAGATATTGTGATTAAGACCTTTGTGAACCAAAAACAAACCTTGAGAGAAAAAGGCTTTGACGAAATCTCGTAGACTCCTTTATGAAATCCTGCTTGTGCTTGGGATTCTCGCGGCGTTGGTGGGGTTGTATCGCACGAATTATTCCTATTCCCAACAACAACCTGGTGGCAATGATTTTTTGGCACGCTGGATGGGAGCCAGGTATTGGTTAATCGAAGGGGTTAGCCCTTATGATGAGCGGGTTAGTTTAGCGACCCAAATCATTATATATGGAAGACCAGCCGATAAGACCAAGGGAGAAGATATTGCTCACTTTGTGTATCCCTTGCCGGTGATGATCTTTATTGCACCTTTTGCCTTGTTTGAGTACACTGTCGCCCGCGCGCTTTGGATGACTCTTTTAGAGTTGTGTATGCTTGCGCTCATCCTGTTTGCTTTTCGTCTGGCAGAATGGGAGGTCTCACCCGTGAAGTTATCGGTTCTGGTGCTGTTTCTGCTCCTTGGATATTATAGTTTGCGTGCGATTATCCTAGGGCAATTTGCTGTGATGAATGCACTCCTTGTTATCCTGTCCTTGTTAGCTATTCGCCGCCGCTATGATTTCTTAGCCGGCTTCTTGCTATCGCTGACATTTTGTAAACCCCAAATGGTGTTTCTCTTTGCACCGTTTGTGTTGATTTGGGCTTTTTCACATCGGCGCTGGGATGTGTTCGGAGGGTTTTTTGGCGGTGGCGGGGTCGTCTTAGCCATTTCTTTAATGTTTTTACCCGACTGGCCACTGCAAATGTTACGCCAAGTTCTAGACTATCCCACCTATACCGGAGAAAGTTCTCCCCTTTCAATTCTTGCCGGGCTCACTCCCGGCATTAAACGGCAGCTTGAATGGATTCTCTATGCTGGGTTTGTTGGGTATTTATTGGTGGAATGGGGACAAGCTTGGAAGAAAGAGTTTCCGCATTTTTTATGGGTTGCGCTTCTAACTTTGTTAGTTAACACTTTGGTCGCCATTCGCACAGCTACGACCCACTATATCCTGTTTTATCCAGCGATGATGCTGATCTTCAAAACTTTGGAAGAGCGCTGGCGACGATTCGGACAATGGCTCGTTTGGGTGATTTTGCTGATTTGGTTTGTCGGCTCATGGGCGCTGTTTTTGGTTACCGTACAAGGAAATCAAGAGAGTTCGGTGATGTTTCTACCGTTTCCTTTTCTCGTTTTGTTGGGATTATGGTGGATACGCTGGTGGCAGGTGCGCCCTCCACTTACCGTACTTCAAGGACTTCGCAATCGGGTTGAGTAATCTCTGTGGTAGCATGGCATCCGATCACAAACGGATCGTTCTATTCGGCTTGTGTATCCTGTACCTCCTGGTGGTTTTGGGAGGATATTACCTTTACCATAAACCCATTGCGCCAGAACAGTTTTTGACTTGGCTGAAAGCGATTTATCGGACCTTTGTAGGGTTTGGGATGATCGTCTGTGCCGGGGGATTAGGCGAAAAAATTCTCAGGAGCTTGTTCAAAAATCCCCCAAATTCGGTTCCGGTTCTGCTTGCGGCAGGATTAGGATTGGGACTTATTGGGACGCTCTATTTTGTCCTGAGTTGGGGGATTGGGGTTGGTTGGGTTTGGTCGGTCTTGTTGGTTGGACTGCTGGTCATGGGATGCAGACGGGAGAATATTGATTGGTTGAAAGGATGTTATCAGCTTATCAAATCGTTGGCGCCAAGCGATGGTTTTTCGATGGCTTTAGCCATTCTAATTGGTTTTCTTTTGGTGTTCAGTTGGTGCATCGCCGTAGCTCCGCCCCTTGCGTTTGACAGTTTGGTGTACCATCTTTCTTTACCATTGACCTATCTACAAGCCGGGAAATTTCTGTACGTATCGAATAACACGTTTTGGGGAATGCCCCAATTGGGTGAATTGCTCTACACCCTTGTCCTTAGCCTCGGCGGTTTAGAAGCCGGACCAGTGCTGGGTTGGCTGATAGGGGTGTTTGCCTTGCTTGGGGGGGCTGAACTGCTTAAAGATACCTTAAGTCGAGAAGAAATTTGGGTGGCTTTCTCTGTGGTTTTGTGTGGAACCACCTTTACTGAAAGCCTGGGTTGGGGGTATGTTGATTGGATTGCGTTTTTGTGGGGGGTGTGTGTCCTTCAGCTCCTGAGTCGAGCGGATGGCTTTGCTGATCGAAAGAAGATTTTCCTTGCTGGTCTGTTTTGCGGCTTTGCCCTTGGGACGAAATATACGGCTGGGCTCTTAATCCTCGTAACATTCTTTGCCCTGATTTTCTTTCCCCAACAACCTGTTGTAAACAGCCAACAGGGTAAGAAAGAAGCGTGCTGGACTGCTCGATTGGGCTTGGTGATGCTAGCAGGGTTGGGATGTTTTTTAGCTGTGCTACCCTGGTGGCTGAAGAACTGGCTTGCTGTAGGTCAGCCCTTTTATCCCTTATTCTTTGCGGCTGGCGAGATGACTTCCCAACGGATTCATTTCTATGCGGGGGTAAAACCTTTTGGTACATGGTGGACATCGGTTCTGTTACCCATAACCTCAACTATCTTGGGCGTTGAAGGGAAAGAGGGTTTCAATGCCAGTATTGGTCCTTTCTTTCTTCTATTCGTGCCTTTTTCAGTGTTGTTCCTTGGAAAGCAGGATGGGGAAGCGAGGCATCTAATTCGGCTCAGTCTTCTCTTCGCGCTAATCGGATGGATCGTTTGGGGCATTGGCTCGCGCTTGGCGGGCTATCTCATTCAAAGTCGCTTATACTGGTCAATCTATCCGGCGGTGACTGTTCTCGCCGCATTTGGCTACCGTAACCTGAGTATGCTAGGGCTGGGTAAGGTTCGGGTTCGAATCGTGGTCAATGGTCTGATCCTGTTCGTGATGGGCTTAGCGGCGATCGAAATGTTCTCTGCGCTCCTCCAAAAAACAACGCTAAATTTCATCAACGGTCAGATCGATGCCTCAACCTACCTGCAACACAATCTGGGTTGGCATGCGGTTGCCTTAGAGGCGATTGGCAAACAAGAGGGGCAAAGTCAAACTTTGTTGCTGTATGAGCCGCGCAGTTTGTACTGCCTGCCAAATTGTGATGGCGATGAATTGCTAGACGAATGGTATCTAGCCAGCCTGGCACAAGATGCCAGTGTAGATCAGATTCTCTCCAAATGGCGACAACGGGGTTACCAATTTGTCTTAGTGTTTCATTCTGGGGCAGAATTCCTGCGACAACATGAAAGGCGCTATCAAAAAAGACAATGGGATTTGTTTGACATCCTTGTTTCCAGTTTGCCCGTTGAGCGAAGGTTTGGAGACGTTTATACTTTGTATCGACTGCCATGAAAAACCTTAGTGACCTTTTGCTTGTCTGGTTGGGTGGTTTGGTGATCATCAGTCTGGCGGCTGTTTTTCAAAAATCGCCAGGTTATATGGATGCTGAGTATTATTATGCTGGAGGGAAACTGCTATGGCAAGGGGCAGCGTTTCGTGAACCGTATGTGTGGAATTATTTGGCTGATCCGAAAAGTCTGCCAGTCCCGGCTTTTACCTATTGGATGCCTTTGGCTTCGATTCTGGCTTGGTTGGGGATGAGCGTCGCCGGTAAGGATGCGTTTGAGGCGGCTCGTTTCCCGTTCATCTTACTCAGTTCATTCATCCCTCCCTTGACCTACCATTTGAGTGGGCGAATTAGTGGGCAGCGATTTATGGCTCTGTTTTCTGGTTTGTTGGCTTGGCTGCCCATGTTTTATCTAGCCTATTTGCCGACAACAGATACCTTTGGTGTTTACATGGTCTTGGGTACCTTTTGGTTTCTGCTAGCCGAAAAAATTCCCCTGCTGAACAAGCAGTTAGCTTTTCTAGCTGGAATCGTTTCGGGTCTGATGCACTTAGCCCGAGCGGATGGGCTGATTTGGATGCTAATTTATGGGACTTTGTTGATGATTCCAGTGATAAAGAAACAACGTCAACAGAATAGCGGTTATCGAATTGGAGTAGTTCTTCTCTTTTGTCTGGGATATATGATGGTGATGGGCGGGTGGTATGCTCGGAATTGGATGGAATTTCAATCGCTTTTTCCGCCAGGCAATTATCGCTCGTTGTTCTTACGCACCTACAATGACTTGTTTCGCTATCCTGCAATTGACTTAAATTTTGAGAACTGGGTTGAAGACGGGCTGGTGCCCTTGATCCAGGACCGATTGTATGCCTTAGGGCAAAATTTCCAAAGCCTTGTTGCTGTCCAAATGCAGATCCTTTTGTTGCCTTTGTCCGTGCTTGGTTATTGGAAGATGCGCGCGAAGCCAATGATCCGTATAGCCACTCTTGTTTGGTTGGCGATGGTTGGCTTGATGAGTGTTGTGTTTCCCTTTGCGGGATGGAGAGGGGGCTATTTCCATGTTTCGGCAGCCTTTCAACCAATGGTCTGGTGTTTGGCTAGCGAGGGTTTGGCAATCTTTGTGAACTGGGGGGTGCGCAAACGAAGCTGGAACGCCAGCCAGGCTCTGCGGGTTTTTAGTCTTTTTATCTTTGGCTTTTTGCTGATTCTGACGCTCTATCTTTATCAAGAGAGAGTGATCGGCAAAGATTTGCATCAGCCGCTCTGGGAAGAGTCACAACAAAGCCAAGAGCAAATTTGTCGCGCTGTGCGAAATCTGGTGATGAGCGACAAACTCAATGACCTGGTCGTCATGATTAATAACCCAATTGGTTTCTACCTGGCTTGTGAACAGCCGGCAGTCTCTGTTCCGGTGGGTGGGGAGCGTGCTGTTCAGGGGGCTGCTCAACAATTTGGGGTTAGGCTTCTCGTGCTCGAAAAGGACCATCCTGACGAATTGGCGCATTTGTTTTACGCTCCTCGCAGTACATCTCTGTTTGAATTAATTGACAATCAGCCAGAATGGAAAATCTATCGTCTCCATGAAAGTCCGTGATCTTCTACTGATTTGTTGCCTTGCTGTTCTTTCTGGCACAGCATACCTAGTATCCAGCCAAGTTCGTTATCGACTGGGCTTTCCTTTGGATGATGCTTGGATTCACCAAACCTATGCGCGCAATTTTGCTCAAGGGAATGGCTGGTCTTTTAAGGCGGGTTTTCCTTCTGGAGGTACAACTGCGCCACTGTGGACGTTCCTATTGAGTATTGGCTATTGGGTAGGCTTAGATCGGCTCTTTTGGGCATATTTTCTTGGTATCGGATTGCTTGCCATCGTCGGCATCCTTTCGTTGCGGACTTTTCAGCTTTCTGATCGATCTTTGGGATGGTTAGGTTGTTTTTTTGTTCTGGAATGGCATTTTGTGTGGGCATCTGTTTCGGGGATGGAGACTATCCTGGCGATTGTCCTCGTCGTGGCGGTTTATGAGCGACTTCTTGCCGATAAAAGCATGTGGAGTTTATCGGCATTGCTTGCAGCTAGTGTTTGGGTGCGCCCAGATTTATTGAGCCTGGCTTTACCCATTGGAGTCAGCTTGGTTATTCGTGCAAATTCTAATCGTCAGCCTTGGCATTACCAACTGCAGCCCCTGTTCCTGGTTGCATTTTCTGGTTTGGCTTACGGATTCTTCAATCTAAGCGTGAGTGGAGCTTGGCTACCGACAACTTATTATGCCAAACAGATTGAGTATATGGAATTGCGCTCGTTGCCATTGTCCTATCGGTTATGGCAGCAATTTTCGGTGCCTCTGGTTGGGGCAAGCAGCTTATTCCTATTGGGCTTTTTTTACCGTGCTTATCTTTTCTTTAAGACCAAGGCTTGGCAAGGGCTTGCTTGGATCGGGTGGTATTTTCTGATGATCGGGTTGTATGCTACTCGTTTACCGGTCATCTACCAACATGGACGTTATATGATGCCGGCAATGGTTGTATATTTTTTAATCGGCTTAGACGGCTCGATCCGATTGTATCGATGGGCATCGCAAAAACCAATTGTCGGATGGGTGGTTACTCGAGCAGGAGTAGTATCCTGGATGATCCTAACAATAGTGTTTTGGGCTTTGGGAGCGAACGCCTTTGCGAAAGACGTTCAATTGATCGAAACGCAGATGGTGGAAACCGCTCATTGGGCTCAAAAAAATCTTCCTGCCCAGTCGAGAATTGCCGTGCATGATATTGGCGCCATGGGTTACTTCACCAATCACGACCTAGTTGATTTAGCGGGGTTAATTAACCCCGAAGTCATTCCATTTCTTAGAGACGAAGCCAAATTGGCGGAGTACCTTGATCAAAAACAGGTAGATTACCTAATTTGTTTCCCACAATGGTATCCCAACTTGACGAAAGATTTAGCTGTCCTTCATTCTGCTGACCGCATCATTACCGAAGCTTATGGTGAGCTTCCGATGACGATTTACCGATGGCGTGTTAATGGCTTAAGAAAGCTTTGGAATCGGTAGTTTTTTAGTGCTATACTAAAGATCGTATGGTGAATCAATCCATGCAGGCTGCGCAAAAAATATCGGTGGTTATCATCGACGATCATCCCTTGTTTCAGCAAGGGGTCGTAGAAGTGATGCGCCTTCAACCTGATTTTGAAATTGTGGGGGTGGCTTCAACAGGCAAAGAGGGCTTGGCGTTAATTCGCCAACTCAAACCGCACATCGGCGTCACCGATGTCAATCTGCCGGACCTAAATGGATTAATGGTGGTAAAGGCTGTGACACAGGAACATCTCCCAACCCGAATGATCTTATTGACAGCGTATAGTGACGTTGATCAAAAAGTGCTAGCTTTTCTTTTAGGCGCCCGAGGGTATTGTACGAAAGATATTCAGCCCATTGATTTTGTTGAGCGTGTTCGAGCTGTGATGAACGATTACTTTATCCTGATCGACGAAGTCTTAGACTATGAAGCTTTGCGTAAATGGCTAGCTTGGCAGACCAATGAAGCAACCCGCAATGAGCCGTCTGCCAATTTCGCCCAAGGCGCTCGTCTTTCGCCGCGTGAAATCGAAGTGTTATCTTTGTTGGCTCAGGGTCGGAGTAACAAGGAAATTGCGCAAGAGATGGGCATCAGTTATCAGACGGTCAAGAATCATTTAGCCTCTTTATTCCGTAAACTTGGCGTGGAAGACCGCACCCAAGCGGTTGTCTATGCTTTGCAAAGGGGATGGACTCGCATACCAACTTCCGAAAAGGATGACGAAGGATAAGAGATGAACAGCCGACATGAACAATCCCTCTTAGAGAGCACTGATCAGCTTATTCAGCAGCTAGAACACTTTATTGACACCTCTGAGCAAGAAATCGAGGAGAATGAGCGCTTGTTGCTTCAAAGTCAACAGGAAGTGGAAAAATTGAGCAAAAAAAATGCTGCGATTACCGCAGAACTGCAAAAAATTCAATCTCATACTGATGAGTTCTCACGTCACGAGTTGCGCATGGGGTACGAAGCTGCGCTTGAAGCGCAGCAAAGGTTATATTTGATGTCTGGGAAGGTGGAGAAGATCCAGAGTCAAATCTTGCAATTGCGCCATCAACTAAGCTGGTTGCAAAATTTTCGTACTAGCCTTGAAACCCTGCGGTCTCAATTGGCAAGCTTCGGTGGAGGACTGCATTCTGGAGAGGGGGTTGAGATGATTATCCAAGCACAGGAAGCAGAACGACAACGGTTATCTCGTCAAATGCATGACGGGCCTGCCCAAGCGCTTTCGAATTTTATCCTGCAGACCGAAATCGCTATGCGCTTGTTTGAAATAGATCCCATCAAAGCCAAAGAGGAACTGGAAAGCCTCAAACAATCGGCAACCCAGGCTTTTCAAAAAGTGCGAGATTTTATTTTTGAGTTAAGGCCGCTGATGTTGGACGACTTGGGTCTAGCGCCTACTGTGCGTAGGTACATTGATGCCATGCGAACTATGCCGGGCACATCTGTTCAATTCAGCTTAACCGGAATGGAGCGGCGATTGGAACCTTATCTTGAAGTGATGGTCTTTCGGGCGATCCAGGAGTTAGTGGGAAACGCATTGCGGCACAGTCAAGCCAGCGAGGTGCGAGTCCTTCTCGATTTGGGGGATACAGCCTTGAAGGTCATGATTGAAGATAATGGAAAAGGCTTTGACCCGCAAATCCTCAAGGAGCGAAGCAATATGGGAATCAAAATCATTCGGGATCGGGTGGAGATGCTCGGCGGCGATTTTGAGCTAAACACTCACATTGGAGAGGGGACACGAATTTCTCTAACCATTCCGCTGCAAGAGACGTCTCACCTTACATAATTGCAAGGAATATTTCATAAATTTGTTATTGCAAAAAATAAAAAGATTCTGTATACTGTAGCTAGTGATCGTAAAGAGCAAATTTCTCATAGAAAGGAGGTAAAGCGCCATGTTGTTCGCCCCGAAAGAGAAAGGTCAAGGCCTAGTGGAGTATGCGTTGATCTTGGTCTTGGTCGCGATCGTGGTCATCGTCATCCTTGCCCTGCTCGGCCCTGCTATCGGCAACGTGTTTAGTAATATCGTTAACGCAATTTAATTTATTGCTCAGGCAAACATTCTATTTTTTTGTAAAAGACCCTGGTGGAAAGCCAGGGTTTTTGGCACCTTAATTGCATAGTTGTTCCTCGTCAGACACCAGCTCTATGGATTTTTTTGTGACAATCGGGTAGACTTAAGGAGAAAGGGCTGTTCTTTGTTCCCTATGCTTGTTGAAAAGGCTAACAAAATTGTATGGAAGAGGGGGTACAAAAACGGCTAGGGCAATATATAATACAAATTGTGGAGAACCGCCCGATTGTGCCCGACTACAATAATAAGTTCTGGAGGCGAACATGAGACGAGGAAGAATTTTCTTTCTGCTTGCCCTGATTGTGTTTTTGGGGTTAGTGGCGGTTGTGTTGGTCTTTCTACGTTTACGTCCTGCCATTACACCACAACCATCTCCGAGTGTTGAAGCAACACCCGTGATTGATGTGGTTAACGTTTTAGTCACGACTCAGAAAGTTCCGCGAGGCTCGGTGATCACTCGGGATGTTGTTAGCTTGATCCCGATTCAACGGCAGTTCTTTTTGCAAGGGATGTTTTCTGATATTAAGGATGTCGAGGGACGTTTGGCAAGAATTGATTTGGAAGCCGGTTTTATCCTGATGGATACGATGCTTGCGAATAGTGCAGAAGAATTATCGGCGCAAGGGTCTGATATTGCTCTTTATATCCCGCGCGGCAGCGTGGCGGTCGCCATCCCAATTGATCGTCTCACAAAAGCCAGTTTTCCAGTGCAGGCGGGCGATCGGGTGAATGTGGCGGTGGTTCATGCTTTTGTGGATCTTGACACGGAATACCAATCCAAGTTGCCCAATGTGGCAGGTGAAGCGATTGCGCCTGGAACAAGGGAACCAACCGTCTATCTTACTGCCGGGATATCCGCTCCTGTAGGGGAGGGAAGCGGGAATGCTGGCCGAGCCGAAACCATTCCGGGTTTAGGACAACCGATCATGGTTGTGCCCTCAGAACCTCAGCGACCGAGATTAGTGGCTCAAGTCATTTTACAAGATGTGACCGTATTGAGCGTGGGAAATTATGGGGCAACGTTAACCGGGGCGGTGAATGCTGCCAATGTACAGCAAGCGGCTGGACAACCGGAGCAGGCGCCGAATCAGCCAGCACAGCCTCCGCCTCCTCAGCCGATACCAGAATTTGTCAGCCTAATTGTTACTCCACAGGATGCATTGATGCTAACCTATCTTATGGCAAATGGGGCGCAGTTTACCTTGCACCTGAGGGCAGCCGGCGATAATTCACGCGTTCAGATTGAAGCTGAAACCCTTCAGTATTACTTAAACAAGTATAACGTTCCAATTCCGGTCAAATTGCCTTATGGCTTAGAACCGCGTGTAGATTCACCGAATATGCCTGTGATCAGCATTCAGCCAACGCCAACACCGAATCCATAATTGCGTATAGGGATTGCGAAATGGACTCTGCTGAGAAAATCCGAGTGGTGATTGTTGACGATATTGCGGAAACGCGCGAGAATATCCGCAAATTACTTCAATTTGAAAAAGATGTAGAAGTTGTTGGTGCCGCTCGGACTGGAAAAGAAGGGATTGAGGTCACCCGACAAACAAAGCCGGATGTCGTCATCATGGATATCAATATGCCGGATATGGATGGCATAACAGCAACGGAGGCGATTCGGAAGACCAATCCCTACACGCAAATTGTCATTCTCTCTGTACAGGGGGATCCAAATTATATGCGCCGGGCGATGTTAGCGGGTGCAAGGGATTTTCTAACCAAGCCGCCGACCGTGGAAGAATTGAGTGCTGCAGTGAGACGGGCGGGGAAAATGGCGCATGAAGAAAGGGAGAAAATCTCCCCTGCAGCATCGTTAGGGGTTGGCAGCGCTGTTGTAGGTCCGGCTGCTTTTGATGGAAAAATTATTGTCGTCTATGGACCCAAAGGCGGCGTTGGAACAACAACGGTAGCTACGAATTTGAGTGTAACGTTAAACAGTCCTGAAACCCCTGTGATCATTGTTGATGGAAATCTCCAATTCGGTGATGTGCCGGTTTTTCTCAATGAACAGGGAAAAAACAGTGTAATCGATCTGGCACCGCGGGTCGATGAGCTGGATTCAGAGGTGGTTGAAAGCGTTGTGTTGCTCCATAAACCATCTGGAGTGAAAGTCTTAGCGGCGCCGTTACGTCCTGAGTACGCTGAAAATGTGACGGGGGAACAATTTTCTAAAATTCTCATATTTTTACGGAGGATGTTTGCATATGTCGTAGTGGATACCTCCTCCTATTTGTCCGATATCGTTTTATCGTCAATCGATGTAAGTGACCTTATTCTCCTGCTGACTACTCAAGAGATACCGGCGATCAAAAATGCTCGTATGGCATTAGAAGTCCTTGATGTCCTCAATGTTCATCGCAAAAAAGTCGTGTTTGTTCTCAATCGATTTGATAAACGCATTGGGATCACTCCTGAAAAAATATCTGAAAGTATCAAGCAAGAGATCGCGGCGATTATCCCTTTTGATGAGAGAACTGTGATCCCCTCAGTTAACCGAGGCGTGCCTTTTATGCTTGAAGATAAAACAAAACCCATTGCAAAAGCATACCTTTCGTTAGGAGAAGTTATTCGACAAAGGATTGAACAAGTCGCGGACTTAGAGATTGAAATGCCAAAGGGTTATAGTGGTATCTTCGGGAAAATGGGTCGTTAGTTTTCTGAGAGGATAATATGTCATTATTGAAGCGGATTGAACAAGGTCAAGCAAATGTTCCTCCAAACGGGGATGTAGACGCAAAGAGCCGGCTTATGGCGGTTCAAGCTCGGCGGGTATCGCCGACCGTTGTACCCCAGCGAGATACTTATTTGGATCTGAAGACGCGCGTCCAGAATCGATTGCTAGCGGAACTAGATCCAGGGATGGACATCTCACGAGTCAGCGAGGTGCGTCAAACGATACAAGAATTGTTTGATCAAGTGCTGGGGGAAGAAAATATTGTGCTCTCGCGCCCCGAACGACATCGCCTTTTTGAGCAAATTGCTGCTGAAATTCTTGGATTCGGTCCTCTGCAGCCTTTATTAGAGGACGAAACCATCACGGAAATCATGGTCAATGGGGCTAAAAATATCTATATTGAGCGCAATGGCAAAATCCAGAGGGTACCGTTGACCTTTGAAAGCGATGACCATGTGATGCGAATTATTGATCGCATCGTCGCTCCACTTGGAAGACGAATTGACGAGTCGAGTCCTTATGTGGACGCCCGCCTACCCGATGGATCGCGGGTTAACGCCGTTATCCCGCCGATCTCATTGGTAGGGCCGACGATCACGATCCGAAAATTTTTCAAAAACCCATTAACCATCGAGCAGTTAATCCAATATGGTTCCATAACGCCAGAAGCATTGCAGTTCTTAAAGGCGTGTGTTGAAGCGCGCTTAAATATCGTAATCTCCGGTGGTACAGGCTCCGGGAAAACCACTTTATTAAACATTCTCTCACAGTTTATCCCAAATGATGAGCGCATCATCACCATAGAGAACGCCGCAGAGCTGCAATTACGACAAGAACATGTTGTGACTCTCGAATCAAGGCCGCCGAATATTGAGGGTAAAGGCGAGGTCACGATCCGGCAGTTGGTCATCAATGCTTTGCGGATGCGACCGGATCGAATCATCGTGGGTGAGATTCGTGATGAAGCAGCTTTGGATATGTTACAAGCTATGAATACTGGGCATGATGGTTCGATGACCACTGCGCACTCGAACTCACCCAGAGATACCCTGGCAAGAATCGAAACGATGGCCCTTATGGCGGGCATGGACTTGCCAGTGCGTGCGATTCGCGAACAGGTTGCCTCTGCAATCGATCTCATCATCCATCAAGAAAGAATGCGAGATGGCTCGCGAAAGGTGGTCAATGTTACCGAAGTCAGCGGAATGGAAGGCGATGTCATCACCTTGACCGATATTTTTGTCTTCGAACAGAGTGGTTATGAAAATGGCAAAATTCTTGGTCGGTTGCGAGCAACTGGCTTGAGGCCGAAGTTTATGGATAAGATTGAGGCGGCTGGAATACACCTGCCAGCCTCGATCTTTGGAGTCGGAGATCGGAGACGCTACTAAGGTAGGTTGAGGATGGACCCGTTAATCTTAATTCTGTTAGTGGGTGGAGGGATTGTTGTTATCCTGGTGGTAATGGGGTTTGTAGTTACTTTGACGAGCGAACAATCGCTTGTTGAAGAGCGTTTGGGAAAATATATTGTCGATCGCGAAGAGAAAAAGATCGGACGCCAGGAAAAAGCTACTCCGATTGGGGATTGGGTAAATGAGCGGGTAGCAAAATCCAAGTGGGGCTCGGGTATTGCCCGAGATTTAGCCCGCGCAGACATCAAAATGAAGCCGGGCGAATATATCGCTCTCATTGTCATCATGGTCTTGTTTGTTGGAGGTCTAGCCTATTTCTTTGGTGGCCGCAATCTCATCTTTACGTTGTTGGGTGCTCTGGGAGGATTCTGGTTGCCTCGCTTTTATGTGCGTCGCCTACAAAACCAACGGTTAAACAACTTTAATAATCAGTTGGCAGATATGTTGAACTTGATGGTCAATGGCTTGCGGGCCGGTTATTCAACCATGCAGGCCATGGAGGCAGTGAGCAAGGAGATGCCGCCACCAATATCAGATGAGTTCCGGCGTGTCGTGCAAGAAATGCAAATCGGCATTCCCATGGACCAGGCGCTTGAAAATCTTTATCGAAGAGTTCCGAGTGATGACTTGGACTTAATCATTGCGGCGATTAATGTGCAGCGGGAAGTGGGTGGTAATTTAGCCGAAATCCTAGATACAATCTCCTATACCATCCGAGAAAGAGTGCGAATAAAAGGAGAAATTCGGGTCCTTACTTCACAGGTGGTTTATTCAGGACGATTTCTAGCCGTTATGCCGTTCTTGATTGCGGTAATCCTCTGGTTAATTAATCGCCCGTATATGATGCAGTTCTTTCACCCAAACCCAGCCATTCGTCTTTTTGGCATTGGAATGTTGGTGCTTGGTGTCATAATGATTGCTTCGGGTTACTTTGTTATGATGCGAATAGCTAATATTGAGGTTTAGGCTTAAGAAAGGGGACGGTTTATGGAAATAGTCTTGATTGGTGTGATTGTTGTCATCCTCGTTGGAGCACTTATCTTGGTGCTGATTGGTCTACGGGATGCAAATCGCGGCGATCCATTACAACAAAGATTAGAAGAATTTGCTGCGAGAGGTGAGACGGCTACCCTCGAAGAAATTGAGTTGTCGCAGCCGTTTACCGAGCGGGTAATTGTACCCATTGCCCGACGTTTGGGTGACTTTGTTGCCCGATTTACTCCCCAAAATGCCTTGCAGACAACTGCTCATCGCATCGAATTAGCCGGCAACCCGAAGGGGTTGGACCCAACCGTTTTCTGGGCGTCTCGTTTTATATTGGCTTTTTTGCTGGGGGGATTGTTCATTTTTCTCTTCACGATTGGCTTAAGGGATTGGAGTTGGGTTAGGAAATTTTTGGTTGTTGCTGTTTTCATGATCATTGGCTTTTATATTCCAGACCTTTTGCTGACCAGCAAAATTAATCGCCGCCAAAAGGAAATCCGCAAATCGATGCCTGATGCTCTAGATTTATTGACAATCTGTGTGGAAGCCGGTTTAGGCTTTGACGGAGCCATGGCAAAAGTGGTCGAGAAGTGGGATAACGAATTGAGTTTAGCTTTTGCGCGCGTATTGAAAGAGATGCAATTAGGGAAGTTACGCCGCGAAGCTCTGCGCGATATGGCGGATCGCATCGGTATCCCGGAGATGACCAGCTTTGTAGCAGCCATTATTCAAAGTGAGCAGTTGGGGGTCAGTATGGCAAAGGTATTGCGCATTCAGTCTGATCAAATGAGAGTGCGCCGCCGTCAGCGTGCCGAAGAAGAAGCCCATAAAGCGCCAATCAAGATGTTAATTCCCCTTGCTTTGTTAATCTTTCCTTCGATTTGTATCGTGCTGATGACGCCTGCTTTTATCATGCTGATGCAATCTGCCCTACGAGGTGTGTTGTTCGGGCCGTAAAGGCGCATCTGACTGTAACCATCAAGGCTCGTGAGTAATCTCGTGAATGACCTCCCGTATCCGTATCTGCTCTATCAGTGGATATGGAAAGCGGTTGATTGGATTTTTCCACCAGTTTGTGGTGGTTGTAGTATCTTGGGCACGCGTTGGTGTGATCAATGCCAACAGAGTTTGCAAAGAATCCGTGGGCAGTTGTGTTCACGCTGCGGTATGCCAATGGGGACAAACACTGTGTGTAATCATTGTCATGAACGTCCTTTTGTTATTGATGGACTGCGCGCGTATGCTTGTTATGCAGGCCCCCTAAGGAATGCCATTCATCGCCTAAAATATCAACGGGACATTGCTCTTGGTGAAACGCTGGCTGGCTTTTTGGTTGAGCTTTATCGAGAAGTTCAATGGGAGATTGATTTAGTGGTTGCAGTGCCTTTAGGGGTTGTTCGGAGAAGAGAACGTGGATATAATCAAGCTGCGTTGATCGCTTATCCGTTGTCCTTGGCGATTCGAGTTCCATACGGAAGGGGGGCTCTTCAACGCGTAAGAGAAACGGCTTCTCAAGTGGACTTAAGTTTCTTACAACGCCTAGAAAATGTCAAAGATGCCTTTTGGGCAGATGCGCCAAAGGTTGCCGGTAGGAACGTTCTGGTGATCGATGATGTAACAACAACCGGCGCAACGATTAATGCGTGTGCCGAAGCGCTTAAAAAAGCTGGAGCCAATACCGTTTATGGGTTTGTTGTCGCTCGAACAATCTTATCAGAAGGAGGCAGAAATGACCGTGCCAGTTGAAATTTTTACTCGGAACATGGAGGTAAGTGAAAGGCTACAAAATTATATCGATAAGAAAATCGCCAAGTTAGACCGCTATCTGCCCGGCATCGAAGAAGCGCGGGTGGATGTGACCTATGCGAAGTCAGCGCGCAACGCAGCCGATCGCCAGATTGCCCAAATTACCGTTCGCGGAAAAGGGTTCATCTTGCGTTCAGAGGAACGCGCTGATGACATTTTTGCTGCGTTGGATACTGCTCTGGATAAAATTCAACGCCGCATTGAAAGGTACAAAGGTAAACACTATCGTGGGCGAGGAGATGGAAGAAGTGCGGCTGAGGTTGTTACAGCTGTTGTCGAAGAAGAAGCTGAACCGCAACCGATTATTGCAAAACGCAAGAAATTCGCTGTAACGCCCATGGATGAGATGGAAGCTATTGAGCAAATGAACTTACTGGGGCATGATAATTTCTTTGTGTTTTTCAATACCAACTCGGGCAGTATCAACGTGCTTTACAAGCGGCGTGATGGCACGTATGGGATCATCGAGCCTGAGATTCGCTAAACATAGAACATAGACCAGGGAAACAAATGGGGCGGAAAGAAAACACCGCCCCATTTTTGTCTTCTCTTCTTGACTCGCATGGAAACGGTGGGTACACTAAGGTAATCCCACGAGAAGATTGAAATGAGACGATTATTATCATGAGCTAATCCTACCCGTTAGAAAGCAGCAGAGAAAATGGAAATTGATCGAGAAACACTCTATCAGATTGCAGGAACCTATGTCGATGCAGAAATTGATCAATTATCAGTTGAAGAAGCGGTGAAGATGATCCTACGGGCTGTGGGAGAAGACCCCGACCGCGAGGGGCTAGTCAAAACCCCAGAGAGAGTAGCCCGAATGTATGAGGAACTGCTATCAGGATACCGCGTTGATCCAATTGCTTTGGTAAACGGAGCCGTCTTCGAAGTCGCCTATGACGAAATGGTTTTGGTCCGCGATATTGAGTTTTACAGTTTGTGCGAACATCACCTGTTACCCTTCATTGGTCGAGCCCATGTGGCTTACCTGCCAAGGGGGAGAATTATCGGTTTATCAAAAATTCCGCGCATCGTTGATATGTTTGCTCACCGTCTGCAGGTTCAGGAGAGGATGACTAGACAAATTGCGGATTTTTTGGATGCTTTATTAAATCCAATCGGGGTAGCGGTCGTGGTTGAGGGGTTGCACTTATGTGCAACCATGCGAGGGGTTAAGAAGCATAGTGCCAGGATGACGACCTCGTCAATGTTGGGGTATTTTCGGAAAAATGTAGCTACGAGGCAAGAATTTTTGGATAATATCTCTCGCGGGGCTGCTCCCTTATTTTGATATGTTGGGTGAAAGGAAACTTTTTTGGTTTGGTATATTTCTTTGAAATCGAGCTATGAAAAAATTAACCTTGTGTTTGCTGCTCTTTTGCTTAGGGATTAGCTTTGGTTGTGCAAATCAGCCCCAGCAGGTGTCTGAAGGGACGCAACCAAATGGCCCAATGCCAACAGGAAGTACGCCGATTAACTCAACCATTGCGACGGGACAGCCCTCATCCTACCTGCTTGAGGAGCAGGAAAGCGCAAATTCCGATCACGCTGTGACAGAGCCATACCCATCAACAACGGATGGATTCGACCAAGAACCACTCTCACCCACTTTGTTAGAGACCCCAACTGCACATGTCGACGTTGTAATGCGGGCGACAGATCCGAATCGGTTTGTTTTAGCTTCAGGCAAGATTCAATTGGTGGAATTTTTTGCTTTTTGGTGTCCAACGTGTAAAAGCCTGGCACCGGTTTTGAGGAATCTAGAACATAGATACAGCGAAAGGATTCAATTCATTTACTTGGATATCGATGATCCGAGAACAAACCCATATAAGCAAGCATTAGGGTATTTATACCAACCACACTTGTTCTTAATAGATGGTGAAGGGAAGATTATTCAGCAGTGGGTGGGATATGTCACAGAAGAAGAATTGGACGCGGTGATCCGTACTGTGCAATAAGCTTACAATACCGATTAGAATAGTCCCCTATCTTGACAGCTTGGGGTTTAGGGAATAGAATACCCACATACCCCACCCCATAGGGTGGGGTATGTGGAGGCAGAATGAATAAAGAACTGATCTTGAAACGATTGGCGGTGATTGAAGGCCATCTTAAAGGGGTAAAGAAGATGGTTGAACAGGATGCGTATTGTATTGATGTCATCCATCAAATCTATGCTATTCAAGCTGCCTTAAATCGGGTGTCTACTATCATTCTTGATGACCATCTCAATAGCTGTGTGATCTCCGCTGTGCGAGGTGAGAAGCCTGAAGAACGCGAACGAGTATTGAAAGAAATTGCCAATTTGTTCGAAAAAATTTCTAAACCCTAATACAAAATTATTTTCAAACAGGAGGTTGAAATGTCAACGGTTACCTATCGAATCCCCAATATTTCTTGTCATCACTGCGTGCACACCATTCAAAGCGAACTCAGCGAAGTCGAAGGAGTCAAAAGTGTTGTGGCGGAAGTCGAATCAAAAACAGCGCAGATTGAATTTGACGCCCCAGCCACAGAAGAAATTTTAAAAAAGGTGTTAGCTGAAATTAATTATCCAGTTGAAGAGTAGATGCAACCCCGAAGGGAATATGTCTGTCAAGCAAGTCATCCTTCCTGTTACCGGTATGACCTGCGCCAATTGTGCGGCAACAATTGAGCGTAATCTCAAAAAGGAGCACGGCGTGCATAGTGCAGTGGTCAATCTTTCATCCGAAAGGGCGGTCGTTGAATTTGATCCACAAGTCACAGCATTGCAGGATCTGCTTAAGAGAGTTCAGAAAGCGGGATATGGCATAGCAACCGGAAAGTTGGAATTTTACCTTAAGGAGGTCGATGACCAAATTCGCTTGAATCGCCTAGAGCAGAAAATTTTATCTCTAGAGGGGGTTCAAAAAGTCAATCTAAACTATGTCAACGGGCACTTGGAGATCGAGTTCATCCCTACACTCGTTGGTGCAGTAGAGTTTCGGAAGGTTATCGCCGATGTTGGATTTTCTCTGGTTGAGAGCAAGGGAACAGAAGAGGACCTCGAACGGATTGCCCACGAGCGGGAAATTCGTTATCAATATCAATTGCTCTGGGTGGGTTTGATCTTTACCGTGCCTTTGTTTTTGTTTTCGATGGCGCGAGATTTTAATTTATTGCCTCACGAAATTGCTCATGCAAACTGGGCAAATTATTTGATGTGGTTTTTAGCTACTCCGGTTCAATTCTATGTGGGTTGGCAATATTATGTGGGAGCGTATAAAGCGTTGCGCAACGGCGCAGCCAACATGGATGTGCTCATTGCACTCGGCTCTTCAGCAGCTTATTTGTATAGTCTCTTGATCACGGTAGGCTTATTATCAGGCCATGTGTATTTTGAGACTTCTGCCATGATCATCACGTTGATCAAGGTAGGCAAGTACTTAGAAGCAAAGGCGAAAGGACAAACCGGCGAAGCTATTCGAAAATTGATCGCCCTCAAACCAAAAAAAGCCCGCCTTTTGCGCAATGGAGAAGAAGTCGATATCGCTGTTGATGACGTTCAAGTGGGTGATGTTTTGTTAGTGAAGCCGGGTGAGAAAATCCCAGTAGATGGGATTGTTCTGGAAGGATATTCTTCGGTAGATGAGTCAATGTTAACCGGCGAGTCGGTACCAGTAGAGAAACAAGTGGGTAGTGTGGTGTTCGGGGCGACGCTCAATAAAATGGGTTATTTAAAAATCCAAGCTACTAAGGTTGGCAAAGATACTGCACTAGCGCAGATTATCCGCCTAGTAGAAGAAGCGCAGGGTAGTAAAGCACCGATTCAACGACTTGCTGACCGGGTTTCTGCCATTTTTGTGCCGATCGTCATCTTGATTGCAGGGGTGACGTTTGGGTATTGGTATTGGCTTGCGCCACGGCTTATGCTTTCGAGTCAGGACATTTTGGAAAGAGCTGTTATTCACGCTGTGGCGGTTTTGGTGATCGCTTGCCCTTGTGCTATGGGCTTGGCGACCCCTACAGCGGTTATGGTGGGAAGCGGAAAAGGCGCTGAGGTCGGTGTATTGATTAAGAATGGGGAAGCACTAGAGCAAGCGGGAAAGATAACCAGTGTGATTTTTGATAAGACTGGTACACTTACCAAAGGCAATCCTCAAGTAACCGGAATCGAGCTGGTTGATTTTCACGGCTCTGAGGAAGAGTTTCTTTGCTTGGTTGCTTCTTTGGAGAAGGTTAGCGAACATCCTTTAGGAGAAGCCATTGTTGCAGAGGCGACGCGCCGTGGCTTATCTCTGGTCGAGCCCTCTCGGTTTCAAGCCTTTGCCGGCAATGGTGTTGAAGGAGAAGTGATTGGACACAAAGTGCAGGTGGGAAATCAAAGGTTTATCGAAAAGAATGGTGTAAATCTACAAAATTATCAAAAGGAAATTGAGCGCTATCATCAAGAAGCAAACACCATGCTCTTTGTGGTCGTTGATGGTGCTCTGGTTGGGATGATCGCAGTTGCGGACACCTTGAAGGGTGAAGCGCCTGAGGTGCTTGCTGCATTAAGGAATATGGGTCTATCCGTTGGGATGATCACGGGAGATCATCATCAAGTGGCTCAAGCCATTGCACGCAGGCTTGGAATCGACTTGGTGCTGGCGGAGGTCATGCCTAGTCAGAAGGCGTTGCAAATTAAGGAGTTGCAGGAGAGGGGCGAGAAGGTAGCCATGGTTGGGGATGGAATCAACGATGCACCGGCACTTGCCCAAGCTGATTTGGGGATTGCCATTGGAAGCGGCACCGATGTTGCTATTGCTTCCGCTCCCATTGTCTTGATGGGAAATGATCTTTGGGGAGTTGTCCGTTCAATTCGCTTATCTCGCCTGACCATGACGACAATCAAGCAAAATCTGTTTTGGGCGTTTATTTATAATATTCTCCTTATCCCTGCGGCAGCGGCCGGCTTTCTCAGTCCCATTCTTGCTGCTGCAGCAATGGCTCTGAGCAGTGTGTTTGTGGTGACGAATAGTCTGCGGTTAAAACGAAAAGCGATCTAAATAGGATTGACCAAATCGATAAAAACGAGTATCTTTTTGGGACATCAAGGTGTGTTGAGATTACGAAAAAGGATTGACATGGTGCAACCAATTTCCCGCCGTGAATTTCTCAAGTTGAGCGGTTATGGTATGGCTGGCATTCTCTTTGGGAAAAGGGTGAGAGTTCTGGAAAATTCCCCTTTCCCAGAAGGGGAACGTTTGGGCAGAGCCTTTGCAAAAGTGGAGCTAAAGGCGAAACCAGATATCAACTCTGCGACGGTGGGTGTACTGTATGATGACGCTGTGGTGGTGTGGTTGCGCGAGGTCGTTGGCTCGAATCCATACCGTTACCGCCAGCGATTTGTTGAAACGCCCCAAGGGTATGTGTGGGCATCTGAATTGCAGCCATGCCAGAATCGGCCGCACCCCCCTGTAGAAAAGCTACCTGAAACAAGTCAAGGTCCCGGGATGTGGGTTGAAGTGAGCGTGCCATGGGTTGATGTACGCTTGGAGCGTGGCCCGTTTAGCCCTGGCTTCAAATACCGCGTTGAGAATCAATTCCCGATTCGGATGTATTACAGCCAAATCTTATGGGTAGACCAAGTCCAAAAAGATGAACAGGGTCAAGTTTGGTACCGGATCAACGAAAAATATGGCTATGGAGATGTCTTCTGGGCGCATGCAGAGGCGTTTCGTCCCTTAACAGAACAAGATGTAGCGCCGATTGATCCTGAGGCTGAAGAGAAATTAGTGGTCATCAATGTTGAAGAGAAAGTGCAAACGCTTTCTTGTTACGAAGGCAAAAGAGAGGTCTATTATTGCCGAATTGCTGCCGGAAAGAAATTCGACGCGAAAGGGAATTTCTTGGGACACTCTTCTACTCCAAGCGGAACGATGTTGATTTGGCGAAAATTGATTTCAACGCACATGAGCGGAGGAACGACAGGTGCAGGATATGACCTGCCGGGAATCGGGTGGACCGTTTTGTTTACCGGTGATGGAGTGGCTATTCACTCGACTTTTTGGCATAATAACTTTGGTGGGGAACTGATGTCGCATGGTTGTGTCAATGCCCGACCAGAAGATGCGCAATGGGTGTTCCGCTGGACAAATCCCCCAGTCTCCTATGACCCTGGTGAACTGTACAGCAAGGATACCAATATCCCTCCAACAAAGATCAAAGTAATAGAAGGATAGAAAGAGAGCATACCATGATGACTCCAACAATAGGGCTCGCCTTTTTAGCCGGTTTAGCTTCTTTTTTATCGCCTTGCGTTTTTTCGCTAGTACCAGCCTATATTGGTTACCTAGGGGGACGATCGGTGGCAATGCAATCGGATTTGGTAGATAAATGGCGGACATTTGTGCATGGGATTGCATTTGTATTCGGCTTTAGTTTGGTTTTTATTACCCTTGGAGTTACGGCATCGGCTTTGGGTGGATTCTTGGTGAGCTTTCGCGATATTCTAGCCAAGGTGGGCGGAATCATCGTCATTGTATTTGGCTTACACTTAATCGGCGTCTTTCGTATCCCCTTCCTTGAATACGATTTGCGTTACCAATCCCAACAAAGTAATCGAAGGGGTTTATTGACCTCAATGTTAATGGGGATATTTTTTTCAGCCGGCTGGTCTCCCTGTGTTGGTCCTGTGTTGGGTGCGATCCTGATGATTGCCCTGAACGGTGGCTCCATTGGTCAGGGTGTGGTCTTATTATCCGCTTATTCGGCTGGTTTAGCTATTCCCTTTCTTTTTGCAGCGCTTGGGATTGGATGGGTTACTACCATTCTGAGGAAATATGGGAAGATCATGCGGTACACGGAAGTGGCTATGGGAGTGTTGTTGGTTGTGGTAGGTGGTATGCTGGCTCTTGGATACCTAGCTCAATTGTCTCGCTTTGGTTTCTTCGTTGATTTCGGTTTATAAGCCATGTTGCAGGTGACATTATATACAAAAAAGGGATGTCATCTTTGTGAACAAGTTAAGGACGACTTAACTCGTTTGCAGGCTCAATATCCACACCAACTGACCGAAATTGATATTGAAGAACATACCGATTTTCATAAGCTCTACGCTTTAGAAATCCCAGTGTTGCAAATCGGACCGTATACCCTAAAGGCGCCAATTCAATCAGAAGACCTAGCTATAACGCTAGCTGCTGCCTCTCAGCGGAAAGACCAGATGAATCGCATCGATCCTTCAATGGCGATGCAAGAACAACCTCAGAAGTGGGGAAAAGCCGATCAGATCGTTTATTGGATCGCAAACCATTATCTCAAGCTGATCAACTTGATTGTGATAATCTACGTTGGGCTTCCTTTTCTGGCGCCGGTCTTAATGAAAGTGAATCTAACGCCACCAGCGCGAGCAATTTATAGTCTTTATGGGGTTGTGTGTCATCAACTGGCCTATCGATCTTTTTTCCTTTTTGGTGAACAGCTTTTTTACCCACGCCAGATGGCTGGCTTAACCGGTCTAAAATCCTATTCTCAAGCTACCGGCTTACCAGAGATCAATTCGGCAGACGCTATTGTGCTGGCGCGTCAGTTTGTTGGCAACGATCGGGTTGGCTATAAAGTGGCACTATGTCAAAGAGATGTGGCAATTTATCTGGGGATTCTGGTTTTTGGTTTCTTGTTCAGCCTAAACCGCAACCTTCGCTCCTTACCATGGTATATCTGGATTTTGCTTGGCTTGGTACCAATTGGTTTGGATGGGGTTAGTCAGATTATCAGTCAGCCACCTTTCAGCCTGATTCCTTTTCGAGAGTCCACGCCTTATCTGCGGGTGTTAACAGGGTTTGCTTTTGGTTTTTTTACAGCTTGGTTTGGCTTTCCTTCGGTTGAGGAAAGTATGGCTGACACAAGAAAAATTCTATACAAGAAGAAAATGCGTTTGCTACAAGCTGAACAACAATCTTGAGGGTCAAGGATCGTGTTGAAGCCTCATGCTGTCAATGGGTTGCATTATTACACTTTTGAAGTGCTGGATCGTTATGGTGTTTGTCATGCGATCTTTACGCGTCGTGGAGGGGTAAGCCCTGCTCCATGGGCGTCCCTAAATCTAGGGGGATCGGTCGGGGATGAAGTTGAGAGAGTAAGAGAAAATCGAAAACGGGCTTTTGAAGCGCTTGGTCTTTCGGTTCATCGCACATACGATGTTTGGCAAGTTCATAGCGCTGAGGTGGTCTGTGTTGATCAACCAAAAGAACCCAATCAACCCCTCCAACAAGCCGATGCAATCCTTACTGATAAAAAAGGGATCACGCTTTTGATGCGCTTTGCAGATTGTGTCCCAATCCTTTTGTTTGATAAGCGCAAAGGGGTGATAGGGATTGCCCACGCTGGCTGGCAAGGGACTATCCTAGGCATTGCAGCAAAGGCGGTGCAAAAAATGTCAGAAACCTATGGGTCGAACCCCAAAGACATTTGGGCGGGAATTGGACCTTCCATCGGGGGGCATCATTATCCAGTTGGAGTTGAGGTTTGGGAGCAAGCGCTTGCGCAAATACCCCATGTGGCACCCCAGTGCTTTGAAACCATACAGGGAGAATATCGGTTTGATTTGTGGTTGGCAAATCAATTGCTCTTAGAGCAAGCCGGTGTTGGTGAGATCGAGATTGCCGGACTCTGTACAGCTTGCAATTTACAAGATTGGTATTCGCATCGGGCAGAAAAAGGGAAGACAGGTCGTTTTGGAGTTGTGATTCGCTTATAATAAAGCAAACTTTGTAGTGTGTAGCGAAAATGAACAATGTAACCTCGATTGATGACTTGAAGTCCCAAATTGCAAACAACTATCAGCAAGTAAAGGAGCGAATTGCTGAAGCTTGTCTGAGAGTTCATCGTTCTCCAGAGGAAGTAACTTTGGTGGTTGTCACCAAAGGACACTCAGTAGAGAGAATCCGCTGTGCGATCGAATTAGGGCTAAATAGGTTCGGGGAAAACTATGTTGAAGAAGGGTCTGAAAAGATCGAGGCGATTGGGCAGCCTAAAGGGATCGAATGGCACATGATCGGTCACATTCAGAGCCGGAAAGCAGAAATGGTTGTCCAATATTTTGATGTTGTGCACTCCTTGGATAGCTTGAAGGTGGCTCGACGCCTGGAGCGATTTGCGACGCAAAAAAGCAAAATCGTTCCGGTGCTCTTGGAATGTAATGTCAGCGGGGAAGAGTCAAAATTTGGCTTTTTTGCATCGGACCCCAATGCATGGGATGATTTACTCCCTGATTTTATTGAAATCGCTCAATTACCGCATCTTGAAATTCGAGGCTTAATGACCATGGCGCCTTTTTATGAAAACCCAGAGCATACAAGGCCGGTGTTTCGCAAGTTGGTGGAGTTGCAAGGGTATTTACGTACACGACTGCCTGAAGTGTGTTGGGATGAACTCTCAATGGGGATGAGTTCGGATTTTGAGGTTGCCATAGAAGAAGGGGCGACAATCGTGCGCATTGGGCAAGCGATTTTAGGCGAAAGGCCTGTCTCTTTAGGAGTGTAGTATGTTGTTATTGGCAAGTATTCTCCATACGATATTGCGTGTATATACCTTTATCGTGATTGTCAAAGTGCTGATGTCCTATTTCTTGTCGCCCTATCATCCGCTTCGGGAGGCGCTTGATAAACTGGTTGATCCCCTTTTAGAACCGATTCGTCGCAACTTACCTCCGGTTGGAATGTTTGATTTTAGCCCTTTAGTTTTAATTATCCTGATTCAGGTCGTTGATTCGTTGTTAAGGCAATTGATCTTTCTGTTGTACTAATGACGATGCGAACAGAGCGAAAATTTCACGACAGCAGTGGCGGAACAGCTTTTGTTGTGCGAGTTGTTCCAAAATCTGCGCGGAATGAGGTGGCGGAGTTGATGAGTGATGGTACTGTACGCATTCACCTCACCGCTCCACCAGTAGAAGGAAAAGCTAATCGTCAGTTAATCGAGTTCTTAGCTGACCTGTTTCAGGTTAAAGCTTCCCGAGTTGCTATACTGGCAGGAGAAAAGTCAAAGGAGAAAATTATCTCCGTAGAGGGGTTATCACCGACAGCGGTTGAGAAAATCTTGCGTGACAACATCCGAGACAAATAACATCATGGAGTAGGTATTCGGCAGACAGAAAAAGACCATAGCGTTTGGTGAGCTGCAGAACGCAACTCGGGATTTGGTGATGATAGCAAGTTCTCTATCAAAGGGGTAGCGAATTCCAGGGGATAAAATCGTAAGTAGTCTAAGGCAGCCAATTGGGTATCGGGATCACCTTCTTCTAATGCCAGCAAGAGAATATCATAATTGGATTTGCCGGCAGCCAGTCCCATCCCCTTTTGGGCAGCAAAGCGGATGAGCCATGCTAGGCTAGCCGTTTGAGGACGTTTTTGTGGAATATGGGGATCGGGTGTTTCTAAAAAGGCAATGGCATTGGCAGCAGCATCTTTCACTAACCAGTCCTTATCTTCTATAGCTATCTGATGAAGCAGTTCTTTTACCCATGAGTTGCCTACCCTTAGCAAGCCACTAATGCAGGCTTTGCGGATGCGTGGATTCTCATGGTGGATGGCTTCTTTTAAGATAGCTTGTCCAAAAATTGAGTCGTTGGCGAGTGCCTGCGCAGCAGCTTCGCAAAGTTGATCGTGCCCGTGAAGGAGCGCGCTAAGCACAGCATCTTGTGCAGGAGATGTTGCGATATTCACTAAGGCAAGGCAAGCTGCCTGAAAACATTGGGGGTGTGAATCCTCTAAAAGCTTGAGCAAGGGTTCAATTTCTGTATCACCTGTTAACAATCCATACCCCAATGCACCGAGTTGGCGTAGGAACGCTTCTTTTGATTGGAGTAGATACTTCATCAATTGAATGCGTTCTTCTGAAGAAAATCGGAGCAAGGCTGAGGTGAGTCTTGCTCTCTGGTATTGAGGCTCTTGGTTGTTTAAAATCAGATTAGCAAGACGCTTAATGATTGCTTTCTTTTCGGCCGAGCTAGGGGGAATGTAGGCAAGCCATGGTGCTATTTCAGTCAAGCGGCTTGAAAAGCGTTCATGGGTTTCAATGAGAGAAAGGCCCTTTTCTGAACGCAGGCAGGCAAGGGAGGCTGCTTGGATGGCTAAATCCCATTTTGAGTCTAAAAAAAGGGAAATTTCAGTCTTATCTTGTAGGGCTAACGAAGCAAAAAGAGCAAGAAACATCGGGTTGGTAAAACGGTTCCCTTGTAGGGAAGGCTGCAGGATAAGTTCTTCTGAGAGTAATTTTTGAAGGCTTTGTGGTGGAGAAGGCTGCGGGACATTTTCGAGATGGCTTTTGATCGTCTGATAGGTATAAACGGAAATTTCTGTCTCAGAGGTAGGATCTAATTGGAGAGCTTTTATACAATTTTCCAGAAGGTTGAAGGAATGAGGAGGCGTGGGGATTTTTAAGTATAAGAGTAGCAAATACAGCGTCCATTCAAGCGGAGTGAGCGTTGGAGGGGCTTGTTTAACCCATGCTGTCCATAGGTTGGTTTCTTGCACAGAAGCCAAGTTGGCTTCTTGCCATGCAACCGCCCATTTTTCGATGAATTTTCTTGTCTCGTTTTTATCCCAAAAACATAAAGAAAGGGGAACAAAATCCATTGCAACAAAATCGCTGAGATAATGTGGCGAAGCTGCGATAATAATCTTAACTTCAGGGTACTGATTTAGAAACCCCTTTAACGCATCGGAAAGTTGATCTACTTTCTGAGGGGTGATTTCGTCACAACCATCCAGAAGAAGAATCAGCCGTTTTTCACGGGCTGCTTTTTGAACGATACCTGCAAGAGAACGGCGTACGGCAGGCGAAAAAATCCCCCGGGCTGAGTCAATCATTGAATTAAGGAAATCGGGTTGTTTTTCCTTGTCTAACGAAAGACTGTGTACATGAGTATAGAAGGGCAAGAAGGAATAGAGATTTTGATGTGGGTGATCGATGCGCGCAATTTTCTGAGCTGTTTCGAGCAGAGCTGTGGTTTTTCCTAAACCATATCCCCCGACAAGGATTAATCGAGGAGCTCCATGAGCAATCATCTCGGGGAGGGTATATGATTTTTTGCGATAGACGCTGGCAAGCAGGGGATCATCATAGATGAGTGGAACGGTTTGGGCAGTAATATCTTCATAAGGTAATTCCTCATGATTCCAGTTAGGGAGAAGAGAAAGAACACGCGCAGGAATCAGGAGTTGGTCTAAAGCAAAGGCTTTGCCTAGCAAATGTTCTTTCTGACAAAAACGGATGATATCCTTTCGATATTGAAGTTCAAGATTGGTGCGGAGGAAGAGGTTTTGCAGGGTTGGCTGAAAGGACTGCCAAAAGGATGATAATGTTCCTCGAAAGCGATAGAGCAGATAGAAGATAAAACTGGATGTGAGAACTCCTAAAAGAAAGGATCTTAGGTCGAAACGCCAAAGATTCATGGAGTAGCTCCCTTATCCGCCATAGAGGATTCTGCCGCAGGATGGGCAGAAGGCTAGACGATCTGGGGAACGAGACTCTTGAATTAATCCTCCGGTTAGGGTCGTGCCACATGCTGAACAACATTTATCTTGAACTCGACTCACTGCAATGCCTTTCTTGTTCGACCGGATGGTTTGATAGCGTTCATAATAAGTGGTTTCTATGCCGGTGATGGCTGTGGCGCGCTCGTTTTCTAGGCGCTGAATCTCTTTTTCCAAATCTGCTTTTTCACCTAAATATCTTGAATTGCGTTGAAAGACTTCTTGCTTGACTCGCTGGAGCACATTTTCGAGATCCTGAAGGGTCTGACTCTCTTCCTCGAGATGGATCATCGACTCTAGTTGTCGATCTTCTAGGACCTGAAGGTATTTCTTCAAGGCTTTGACTTCATCCTCTAAATCCTTTAATTCCTTGGGGTTCTTTATCCGTCCGCCATATAAAGCTGCTTCGCTCTGTTCGATCTTAATGTTTTGTTGTTCGACATCTCGTTCAATGAGACGCAGTTTTTTCTCTAGCTCTTGGACGATGTTTTTTTGGTGGCTAAAATTGTCTTGAGCCTGTCGTAAATCGGCATCGTTCTCTAACAGTTGGTTTAGTTCGATGAGCCGTGATGTGGCTTGATCAAGCTGTAGATCGATTTGTTGAAGGCGATATAGCAGAAAAACCTGACTCATAACCTTGATTATAAAAGCGATAAGCAGAATGGCAAGGGCAAAATCTAGATTCATGCGATGATGATTCTACGAGTACAATAAAGAGGCAACTTGAGTGAAAGACCAAAGAGCTGATTGCATGGGTAAGATCAAACACAACATCGGGTACATCTCTGTTTTCGCTCTCTTTATGATTCTGACGCAAATTCCTTATCTCTATGCAGCTTGGCGATCGGATCAGACGGCTGTCTTTAGCGGTTTTTTATTTAACCCACTGGATGGAAACACTTATTTATCTAAAATGCGCCAGGGTTGGGAGGGTCAGTGGCTATTTGAGTTAACCTATAGCCCCGAGAAAAGCCAACCAGCTTTCTTATTTGTTTTTTATTTGTTGCTAGGTCATCTGAGCCGGGTATTTCATCTTGATTTGGTGCTGACTTACCATCTAGCACGCTTTGTTGCCAGCCTAGCCTTATATGCTGCTCTCAAAAGCTTTTTTGAATGGTACTTGGGTGAGAAAAGGAGGGTTGAAGTTGCCCTATTTTGGGCTTTGTCTGGGGCCGGGATGGGATGGTTGGTTTTGCCCCTTGGCTACCTTGCACCAGACTTATGGGTGGCTGAAGGATATGGGTTTCTGGCAGCCTTTGCGAATCCACACTTTCCTTTAGCGATTGCCATTATGGTTTGGATAATGACCCTCTCACATCGGGCATTAGAGCATCCGCTTAATGCTTGGATTGCCTTTCTCGCTGGTTTAACCCTAGCGAACCTCTCTCCCTTTGCATGGATGATCTCTAGCGCAGGGTTGGGTATCTACTTAGGGCTCTCTTTGCGGAATACCGAACGCAACATGCGAAACCTACTCTTATTCAGGCTGGTTGGTTTTGGTTTGGGTGGGGCGCCCTTTTTGCTCTATCAATTTTATATCGTCAGGCAGGATGCGGTGCTGGCTGAATGGAATCGTCAGAATATCACCCCATCGCCAAGTTTTTGGTTGCTGCTCTTAGGTTACCTGCCGCTGTTGCTTTGGGCATTTTTGGGGGGAATCCAAATCTATCGACAGAAGGATGCCCGAGCCTTACTGCCCATAATATGGATCGCTGTTTCTTTGGGATTAGTTTACTTTCCTTCAACTCTTCAGCGACGATTTATGATTGGACTGTACATCCCGATGGTCGCCTTAGCGATGTATGCCTTTCAAGACCTGTCTGTTATGAAGAGAAATGCAATAGGGGTGTTGTTGAACGTCTCTCTTGCGCTGTCGATGGTTACAAACCTTATCCTTCTATTTACGGTTTTTCAAGCGGTGCAACAACATGAAAAGACGATTTTTCTTGATCGAGAGGAAGTTGAGGCATTTGATTGGCTGAGAGAACATCTTCCAAAAGACGCCGTAGTATTGGCTTCTCCAGAAAGCGGAAGTTTTCTGCCTGCTTGGACGGGATTAAGGGTCGTCTATGGTCATCCCTTCGAATCGATCCATGCTGATCAGAGAAAACAAGCGGTTGAACAATTTTATCAAGGCAAACTATCTCTGTTGGAGCAAAGTAAATTTCTTGCTGCAAACTCGGTGACGGCCATCTTGTGGGGGATGCGCGAGCGTGCCATCGCAAAGCTTGAATTGCAAAACACCTTAGAACAAATCTACCCGATTGATTATCAGAGTGAACAAATCACGATCTACCGAGCTGTCCCGTAACTTGATCTCATCGACTGAGTGGAGATGGGTTTTCATATACGCCATTTTTGTGATGGTGCTAACAACCATTCCTTATCTAATTGCTTTTCAAAAGGCATTGCCTAGCGATCAAACCCCAACATGGAGGTTTTCGGGGTTTTTGTTTGGGGTTGAAGATGGCAATTCCTATATCGCCAAAATGCGAAGGGGAATGGAGGGAGAATGGTTCTTTCGCAGTTCGTATAGCGGCATGAAACAGAAGGGGGTGTTGGCGGTTTTGCCATATACCCTCTTAGGAAAACTGGCTGGAGGAAAGGGGGCACATGAACAGTTGGTAGTTCTTTTCCATTGGTTTCGCATTGGAGCTGGTTTGAGTTGCATTCTTGTGACTTACCGCTTTCTTTGTGAATTCCTATTATCGACCTATTGGCGAAGAGTTGCGCTGGTTCTCATCACCATCGGGGGAGGACTCGGATGGTTAATTCTGCTCTTTCGAGATCCGAAAGTACTGCCGCTGGAGTTTTACTCTCCAGAGGCGTTCGGATTTTTGAGTTTATATGGTTTGCCCCACTTGAGTTTGGCAAGGGCTTTGATGCTACTTGCTCTAATTGAGTATCTCAAGATTTGGGAGACAGCAGTAACAACAGAAAGGAATGTGCACCTTTGGCGCTTAAGCGCAGCTTGGCTTGCGGCAGGTTTATCTCAACCAATTCAAGCTGGAATCTTATCCATTCTTCTTGTATTTCATTTGATCGTAGAGGCCACCAAGCGATGGTACTGGAGGACTTTTTCGGTAAAAAAAGCGAAGCTCAAAGCGGTTATTCTGTCTGTTGTATGGGCAAGTTGTTTACCCCTTGCTCTGCTCATTTATACGGCCTATTCATTTCTAACCGATCCAT
>QEXX01000051.1 GCA_003130835.1 Anaerolineae bacterium
CGGCATCGAGTATGGTGTGGGCGTCTTTGTCAAAGTGAACCCTGGCAACAGGGTTTGCGCCGCAGTTGGGCTCGAGGTTGCCTCTCCTTCTCCCAACGAGACAATCTTTACAGAAATATTTTCCGGCAAGATTGAAGCTACCTTGACAGCATTGGGTAGCAAATCTACCAGCGGAGGAAGCTGATATTCACCTGGACCTAATCCGCTTAAGTCTATAATTACCCGCAGATTACTCTCCTTGATGGTTTTTAGAACCGGCACCGGCCCGCTTATCAACACATCTACTTGGCTGGGGGAAAGTTCAGCATTCAATCCTGCGGACAAACCCACAATGTCAATCGGTAAGGTGATGGGCAAACTGCCTTCAAGGGCAGCAATGTTCAAGCGCACAAGCACGCTCTCCTCGCCGGCTAGCTCAACACCGGGCGGCAGTTTCAGCGCAACCCGTAAATCAACATCATCGCTCAGGCCGCTCAAGTCCACCGGATTGGTCTCCACATAACCAGGTAATGCATCCACAAGCTGCGGATCGGCTGAAAACACGATCACATTAGGGGGTGAAACCGATATATTGGTCAACCAATATCCTTCTTCTAGCTCACCGCGGGTGACCACCTTAACCACAACGTTTCGGTAACCCCCTAAGAGGGTAATGACTTGATTGGCGGTAACTGTATCCGGAATCAACTTGACTCCTTCGACCAACATCCCATTTTCGTCTAGGGCATTGAGCTTCACAGCACGCCGTTGACTTTCAGCAGCTCCACTAATATCTAATTCCCCCTGCACGCTTTTCACCCGCTCAACCATGGAGCGTGCGCCACTCACCTGAACCAAATTCGGTGAAAGGCTGAGTTGTCCTTTTTGATAACCTAATGCAGGCTCACCCACCACACTTAAGAGTACTGGCAAGTTTCTTGTCTCAATTTGTTCAAGTCGTAGGTTCACTTGGTCAGGCACAACCCTTACGATATGATAAGGAGTAACCCCAACCCGCACCTTAACTTCGATCTCGTGCTCTCCTTCAGGTAAATTGGAAAGATCCAACCAGGCATGAACTAAATTTGGTTGGATTAGAATCCGATCCCAAACGGATTGAGGCGCTCGCAACGTCACATTGACGGTATTCGGGACGGGACTTATGATTGTTAAGTCATTACCAAGGCCTTCGAGTTCCAAAGGAATTGGTTGAGGCAGCGCACGAGTGATGGTTGGATCATTCGATAAAATCGCCGAGACCCAAACAACTACGGACAATAAGAAGGCTAAGCTCAATGAGCTAAGATTCTCTCGAACTTGGTAGAAAAAACTACCTTTCATCGGTTAAGTTCCCCTTTGGAAAGGACAGAACCAAACAGTTTTCTCAGCCGAGCGACAACGCCCTTTTCGTCACTTGGATAGTGCAGCAGTGCTTTCAGAATCAATTCTAGACGATTGGGATCGATGCGGCGAATCATGCGGCCGTTATCCACAATCGAGATGAAGCCGGTTTCTTCAGATACCACGATAGCGATTGCATCGGAGACCTCACTAATCCCAAGCCCGGCGCGATGGCGCAATCCCATTTGTCTTTCCGGCGACTCAGCCAAGACCCCGCTAGCTGAGAGCGGCAAGACACAAGCAGCAGCCAGAATCGTTTCATTGCTAATAATCACTGCGCCATCATGCAAAGGAGTATTGGGATAAAAAATTTGAAGCAGTAATTCTGGGCTAACTTTGGCATACAACCTTACCCCACTCTCAATATATTGATCTAATCGATCGAAACGTTGAAATACGATCAACGCTCCATGCTTCCGTTCAGATAAACGTGCACATGCTTTGACAACCGACTTAATGACCTGAGGAGTACCAGAAGTGGTTTGACTGGTGTACATCAGGGTTCCAGCTCTTCCCAATCTTTCCAGGGTGCGCCGGATTTCCGGTGCAAAGATGACCGGAATGGCAATCAACATGGCCGGCAAGGTATTCCGTACCATCCATGAAAAAGCCGGCAAAATGTCTAAATTGCTCAACAACGCTACAACAACGATTAAGATAATTGCCCCTCGAATGAGAATAATCCCTTGTGTGTCTTGAATCAAACGCAACACAAGGAAGAAGATGATTGTCACTAAAAGTAGATCGATGACACTGAGCCATGTAATCCGTTGTAGAACAAACAAAATATTATCAACAAAATTTGCAAGTAAATCCATCACGGGTTTTATACTGGTTTCAACACTAGATCTTCTCGCAAGCGCTTGATCCACAGGGTCTGTTCTGGTTGCTGAACCTCAAGGGCAGCTTCCTGCCAGGCTCTCACGCCAATTTTTTGAGCCACGGTTTCCTGATAGCCCAATTTTTTCCAAACCTCGCGCTGCGACTTGTAATCCTCCGTTAAGAAAAGGAGTGCTGCCTCGCATTGTAATTCTTTAGAAGCTCTTTCAACTTCCTGAAACAATAAAGTTACTGCTTCTTCAAACGGTACTTGAAGAGAGAGGTAAAAATCATCCACCCGCGCCACCAGATTTTCAACCCTCCATCCTAAAATTCCCTCGGCTACTCCATCCCTGCGGAGAAGTAGGAACGCTTTTTCACCAAAAGCTTCCATGACTTCGTGGGGGGAAAGGATTTTCGCTCCTTTTGAAACACGGCCGAACAAGTCCGAAATCTCCTTTGCCTGACTCGGCTTGGCTCGTTCTACCGTCATTCCGAGTTGAGCACTTTGCTCTTTTTCCGTCTCTTTTTCAGGGAAAAGGTTTCTCCAAGCGTTAACAACTTGCTGCCAGGTGTCTTCAAAAGATTGATCGTTGCGAATGACAACATCAGCACGTTTGATTTTTTCTTCTTGAGGCGGTTGAGCAAGAATTCTCTGTAGGGCTGCCTCACGGCTCATGCCACGTTTCACCGTGAGGCGGCGTAATTGAACGTCCTCTGGAGCGTAGGTAACCCAAACTTGATCACAAAGCCGATCAAATCCAGATTCAATCAATTTGATCGCCTCAACGACCACCACCGTTTTAGTAGTGCGGCGAATTAGGAAATCTTCTGCCTGACGAACCAAAGGATGGATAATATGCTCAAGTTGCCTTAAGGCATTGGGGTCAGAAAAAACGATTTTTGCCAGCTTACTGCGATCAATTTGTCCATCGGAAGCCAGGATCCACTTCCCAAATGTGTCAACGACTTTCTGATAACCCGGTGCACCGATGGCAATCACTCGATGGCTTAGAGCATCTGCATCGATGCCATAAGCTCCCAAATGTTCAAGCATTCTCCGAACCACACTTTTTCCAGTGGCAATATTCCCGGTCAAGCCGATAACAGTTTTTCCAGGCCATGCGCTCATTTTTCTTGTTTCCCTTTGGTCTCCATTTTAGCCCCCTGCGAAAAGATTGTCAAACCGAAATTAGTCAGATTGATAGAGCCAACAACGCACCCAATGGCCCTTTTCGATCTCAATCAAGTCGGGGTTTTGCACTTCACAAATCTCCAAACGGTTCTCGATTCTCGCCCTACATCGAGGCGCAAAACGACAGCCTGGCGGCAAATCGATTAGGTTTGGCACTGAGCCAGGAATCACCTCTAATAGCTCCCGATACCGACCTAAAACCGGGATAGAATTCATTAACCCCACTGTGTAAGGATGAAGTGGATGCTCAAATAAGGTGACGACATTGGCTTCTTCTACAATTTGACCGGCGTACATTACAGCTACCCGTTCAGCCATTTCGGCAATGACCCCTAAATCATGCGTGATCAAAATCACCGAAGCTCCGAATTTGGAGCGTAGCTCCCGCATCAGGTCTAGGATTTGGGCTTGAATGGTAACATCTAAAGCTGTCGTTGGCTCATCAGCTATCAATAAGGCTGGGCGAAGGGCTAACGCCATCGCAATCATCACCCGCTGTGCCATTCCACCCGACATTTCATGCGGAAAAGCCTTTGCTCTCCGTTCTGGGTCAGGAATGCCCACCAAACGGAAAAGCTCAACGGCGCGCTGCCAGGCTTCTGTTTCTTTCAATTTTTCGTGAATGGCAAACACCTCACCCACCTGGCTGCCGGTTGTAAAAACTGGATTGAGGCTGGTTTGGGGTTGTTGGAAGATCATTGAAATTCGATCCCCACGAATCTTCATCATGCGGCTTTCAGGGACTTGAACCAGATTTTCCTCTTCAAACCATATCTCCCCTTTGACAATCTTGCCCGGCGGTGCAATGAGGCGCATAATTGATAATGAGGTGACACTTTTTCCACACCCGGACTCCCCCACCAAACCTAAAACTTCCCCTGGATAAACCACCAAATCAACCCCATCTACAGCGCGAACAACACCATCTTCGGTGTAAAAGTAAGTCGACAAATCTTTGATTTCAAGCAGCGGCTTTGAGTTTTCTGGCACAGCACAACACTCCCGAGCAAACCTTTAACCACTTACATGAGCTAATCTTGGATCCAGTGCATCTCGCAATCCATCCCCCAAGAGGTTAAAAGATAACACAGTCAGCATAATGGCAAAGCCAGGATAGAAGACCAAATGAGGCGCAGTGAAAACCTGATTTCGCTCTGCTCCAAGCATCGATCCCCATTCTGGGGTCGGGGGTTGCGCCCCAAGACCTAGAAAGGAAAGAGCAGCAGCTTCCAAAATTGCAGTTGCTATCCCTAGAGTGCCTTGGACGATCAACGGCGTGAGCGCATTGGGCAGGATTCTTTTGAAGATGATATGCCCATCCGAGCCACCTAACGCCCGCGAAGCCGCCACATAATCCATTTCCCTGACCGACAAGACGCTGGCACGCACTACTCGCGCATAAGCCGGAATAGAGACAATACTAATGGCAATTAAGGCATTGATCAATCCGGGCCCTAAAACTGTCACAATGGTGATTGCCAAGAGCAAAGAAGGGAAGGCGAGTAGCACATCCATAATGCGCATGATGACATTATCAACCCATCCTCCAAAATATCCCCCAATAGCCCCAAGAATGGTACCGATCACGATCGCAAAACTAACTGTCGAAATGCCGATAACCAAACTCAACCGCGCGCCATAAAGAAGACGACTAAATTGGTCGCGCACATTCCCATCAATGCCCATAATGTGTTGGGGTCTATCTTTTGGGCAACCGAGCAGATGGATACAGGGCTTTTCTCGTCGTTGAACTTTCTCAATTCCGATCAGCGGCTTATAGGGATCGTATGGAGCAATCCATGGCGCCGTTATGGCAATAAAAACGAGAACAGCCAAGATTCCCAAGCCAACTAAGGCAGATTTGCGGCGAAAAAACCTGCGCCAGGTGATCTGCCATAAGCTGACCGACTTTAAGGACAAGCCTTCGGCGTCTAAAGCAACAGCGGTTTTGGTTGAAACATCTTGGTCAGTCATTCCTACTACCTTAATCGAGGCGAATGCGCGGATCTAAATAGGCATACGAGATATCGACAATTAAGTTTAGGATGACAAAGAAAATTGCAATAACTACCGTAAAAGCCTGTACAATCCCATAATCTCGCGCCGTGATGGCATCATAGAGTGTTCTCCCCACCCCTGAGAGGCCAAAAATCGTCTCGGTTAACACCGCTCCACCCAATAAGCTGCCCAATGACAACCCAATAACGGTCACCAAGGGTAACAGAGAATTTCGAAAGGCGTGCTTGAAGACAATTTTTAGATAGGGAAGTCCCTTGGCACGAGCAGTGCGGATATAATCCTGCCCAAGCACTTCCAGCATACTGGATCGAGTGATGCGAGCAATCAGGGCCATGGGAATTGTCCCCAAAGCAACCGAAGGTAGAATCAAATGGGTAAGCGCATCTTTCAATAACGCCCAATTGGCCGTCAACAACGCGTTGAGAAGGTTCAAACGACTCAGGAATTGGGCAATGGCGAATCTCAAGCCAGTTTCTGGCAACGACCATCCCCAGACGATGTAAAACGGATCGGCAGACATCCCAGCGCTCAAGCGCCCAGAGGGAGGCAACCAAAAGGGGGTATCCTTGAGGGCTAAAGAGAAGACATACATCAACATCAAACCCAACCAGAAGACTGGCATGGAGACCCCAATATTTGCCCATATCATGGTTACCACATCGATCCATGAGTTATGCTTTACCGCCGAGAGGATGCCTAATGGGATGCCCACCACCATGCTGATCAGCAACGCAGTGAGGCTTAACTCAACCGTAGTGGGGAGTCTTTCGACCAATAAGCGGGCCACCGGCATGCCATAGCGGAACGACTGGCCGAAATCACCTCTGGCAATCTCATTCAAGTAAACCCAAAATTGCACCGGGATGGGTTTATCCAGCCCTTTCTCACGGATAAAGCGATCGCAGACTTCTTGAGTGGCTTTCTCCCCCAAGATTGCCCGACAAGGATCACCCGGGATTACTCTGGCTAGAGTAAAGGTTACCAAGAGAATTCCAAACAGCACAGGTATGGCGGAAAAGAAACGGCGAATGATATATTGGATCAGCATAGCTCTGTGTCAATAGCAGACGGGATGGCGAGCTTCGCCATCCCGTTTTCCGCTTAACGACTTAGGTTACTTCCACATCAAGCCCCACAGATAGTCGTAGTACTCCCAAAGATTGGTATTTCCAACATGGGTTGGTGAACCGGGATTCAAGCCCATATTGAAGGTAGCTACCACATCTTCGGCTGTAAAATCACTGCCATCATGGAATTTGACGCCTTGGCGCAGTTTGCAAACCCACTGGGTTAGATCAGCATTGGGTTCACAGCTCTCGGCTAAACCGGGTTCCAATTCGGTAGTATTGATCTTGAAGGCAAACAGGGCTTCTGTCACCTGCTCGCATGGGCGGAGGGATTCACCATCGGTTTCATCGGCGCAGAACAAGCTGATCGGCTCAGCACCCTGCATGAACACGAAGGTATCTCGGTCACCGCCCTTGGAAAACACAAATCTCTCATTCCCTAAGGGGCTAGCTTGTGGATTGGTTACATCGGCGCGGTAGGCGGTTGCCGAGGCACCGTGAGCCACCGGGATCATGGGGACAAATTCGCGAATGGCATTGTTTGCCCGCTCGTAAACCGGTGCTGCTGCATCAACATCCGCAATTTGGCCACCTTCGATGAGGGGTTCGTATATTTCGGGCGGGATTTTTCCGAACTGCTGGGTATCCTTGCCGAAGTGGTAATCAAGGAAGTTCGTGATGTGGGGGTAGTCACCCGTCCAGCCTAAAAGGTGGAAACCGTTGAGTTGCCCAGAAGCAGACGCCTCAATAAAGGCTCCCGATTCCATAACCACGATTTCGGCATCGATGTTCAAGTTCTCCTTTAACTGGGCTTGAATATCTTGGGCAACATTGGCAACTTGGGGCAAGTAACCGCGCACCACATCGCGATAATAGAGCTTAGTCTGGAAGCCTTCCGGATATCCAGCTTCGGCTAACAGAGCCCTAGCCTTTTCGGGGTCGAAATCATACCATGGTTCACCCGTACAACCATTCGGGATTGCGCAAGGGGTGAAGTGTGAAGCTACTTCGGAGCCCGGAGGATAGAAGGTATCCACAATTCGTTGCCGGTCAATGCCCATAGCGATTGCTTGGCGCACTTTGACGTTATCGAACGGTGGATAAGTGTTGGTCATACCGATGTAGAAGATATTGAGCGCCGGGCGAACGACCAATTGAAGATTGGGATCATTCTTAACTACCTCAAAGTCTTCTGGACCGACGTTATCGAAGCCATCGATGGTGCCAGCTTGCAGCTCAAGTAACCGGGCTGCCGACTCGGTTGACCAGCGGAAGATCAAAGTCTCTGGTGCATTCTTGATCAGTTCTTGATCCCAGTAATCCGGATTCTTGACTAAAACAACGCTTTCACCGCGTTTCCATTCCTGGATTTTGTAGGGACCTGTTCCCACCGGTCTCTCTAATCCCTCGCTAGTGCGGGTAGTTTCTCCAGCAGTTGCCTCAATCCACTCCTTGGGGTAAATGGAGAAGACGCCGAACCCTAATTTGACCTCAAAAGCCGGGTCGGGTTTACAGAGTGTAAAAGTGACGGTGTAATCATCCGTCGCCTCAATGGATTTGATGTAGCCGCCATATTCACAATCCGGCACAGAAAGGCTTTTTCCATCGTATGTTGCAATGGGCACTTTGGGAGGCGGTGTTTCTTCCGCCGGTGCTTCAGTTGCGGCTGGTGCTTCGGTAACTGAAGGTGCTTCGGTTGCGGCTGGTGCTTCGGTAGCTGCGGGAGCTTCGGTTGCAACCGGCTGTTGGGGAGCAGGCGCAGAGGTTGGTTGCGCGCAAGCTCCTAGTATGAAACTAACTAGGAGCACCCCCGTCCCAATGACGGTTAGCATTTTACGAGTCATACTTTCTCCTCCTGAATCAAGAATTTTCAAAAAGTGTTCGTATCGTGTGTTGTTTTGCAATTTGTCTCCTTCTACCACCTCCTTTGTTTTCGGTTAGCAAAGCCTGATCGGTATAAACCCATTTACGCCCTGCTGCATGGGACGCATGGCGGTTTCCGTGCTCACTCTAAAGCCGCCTGTACATGCGCACCCATAAGTGAAGGCAATTATAATCGAGATTATCGCTCGGTGCAAAATATTCTCTCTGATCCGACTTTACAATTGGCATTGTATTTATGGTAACAAGCTCAACATATCGTCCCAAATAGACGCAATTTGTCTAGTTTAAAGATGACACCTGACACTTTGCGGCAGTCACAGCCAAGGCTATACTATGAAGCATCAGTATTTTTCTAAGGAGAGAAACAATGGCAACCAAAGTCTGGGAAATCTACAAAACACGCTTTTGTCCTCAAGCCGGTTGTGATGTCTATTTTGAAGCTGAAGTCGTCTATCCGGCTGAATGGTTGCCAGAAACCCCGCCGCGCGTCTTGGCTCATCGCTGTTCGCATGGCATAATTTGCAATGATAACGAGCATGTTGGCTGTGTTTGGTCTGGCACCAATCCCTTAGTGGATCCATTCGCCGACCGCAGTTAAATCACCTTGAGCTTCTGTCCCACTTTCACAAAAATCTCTAATCCGCGTTCCAAATCCTCTTTTTGGTGAGCGGCAGAAATCATGACGCGAATACGCGCTTTGCCACGCGGCACCGTAGGGAATCCAATCGCCATGGCAAAAACGCCTTCTTCAAATAATGACTTACTGAACTCCTGAGCTAATGGTGCTTCTCCAAGCATGACCGGTGTAATCGGCGTCACACTGCGGCCCAAATCAAAGCCGGCCTTGCGCATCTCTTCTTTGAAAAAGCGCGTATTTTCCCACAGGCGATCGACCAATTCAGTAGAGCTTTCCAAAAGCTCAAGGCTGGCTAAACAGGCAGCCGTATCGGGTACCGTCATGGCGGAAGAGAATAAAAACGGCCGCCCGCGCTGGCGTAGCCATTCGACAATCAAACTGTTTCCTGCTACCACCCCTCCAACCACTCCAAAGGCTTTCGATAGCGTTCCCACCTCGATATCCACCTTGCCATGCAGTTGGTAATGATCGACAATCCCTCGCCCTCCCCTGCCAAGCACACCTTCTCCATGGGCATCATCCACCATCAAAATCGCTTCGTGCTTCTTTGCCACCTCATAGATGCGATCAAGAGGAGCAATATCCCCATCCATACTAAAGACCCCATCCGTGACCACTAGCGCGCGCGGATGCTGGCGGCGCTCCTCGAACATTGCCTTATCCAAGTCCTGAGGATCACAGTGGTTATAGCGGACGATTTTTGCCCCTGAAAGACGGCACCCATCGATGATGCTGGCATGATTGAGTTCGTCTGAAAAAATTACGTCGTCTTTTCCCACCAAAGCTGGAATTGTCGCTAGGTTCGCATTAAACCCCGATTGAAAAGTGATTGCAGCTTCTACCCCCTTGAAATCCGCTAGGCGTTTTTCTAACTCAACATGCAAATCCATGGTGCCAGCGATGGTGCGCACGGCAGCAGGCCCAACCCCATATTTTTCCATCGCTTCTTTGGCAGCTTGAACGACCTTTGGATGATTTGCCAGCCCTAAATAATTGTTTGAACAGAAATTCAGCACCTTTTTACCATCCACCACCAACCAAGCCCCTTGGGGAGAGCTTAAGGTACGGATGCGATTATATAATCCCGACTCTTTGAGAGCGTCAAGTTCATCTTGTATCCAGGCTAAGGGTGTTATCATTAGAGACCTCCTTATGTTTTGATTCTATTTCTTTTTCCGATTCCCAAATCCTACCAAGCGCCCAAAGACCTCTCTGGAAGTCGGTAGGTCCTCCCGACGAATACCCGTTTCTTCGAGGATCCAATTCGCAGCTAGGCGTTCGGTTTGCCATTTCTCGAAACGTTGTTGAGCCTCAGAGATATGCTGGGTCAATGTTTCAATCTCACCCCTCATCAGTAGATCCCGCCACTCTACCAACACAGCCAACAGTTCGTTCATCAAGCGTTGAACCATTTCTCGATTAGCAAATAGGGTTTGGGATAACTCTTGCGCTGAAATCGATTTCGCCAACGGTAGCCCCATCTCCAGAAAATCCTGAGCGGCAAATTTTCGTGCTTCTCGCCAGCCGGGTTGACCGGTGAGGGTATAAACCATTAGCGCTGAGAGCACTTGCGGAATGACTTGGGCTTCAGCTAGCACTCCGTCCATTTCCAGAGGGTCAGCAAAAAGAGGCTCTGCCCCGATGCTCTTGATTAAAGCGGTCATTAATTGGAAAACCTCAGAAGGTGTCTTTTGCGGAGCAGTGATCGCCACAACCCCTTGCTGGAAATAGTCTTGCCGTATCGCACTCACTCCCTTTTGGGTGTCATGTAGATAAGCAGGGTTAATTGCCAGATTCCACCCCACATAATATCGCCCATCAGGAAGCACTTCATCGACCCACTCGGCAATCTTCTGCTTAGCCGGGCTGAAATCGATGAGCACTGCTCCTTCTTTCAAATCTTGGGCAATGTGCTGAATCGTCTCGTGAACCTGATCAAACGGAATGGCTAGAAACACAACCTCCGCATCCTGCACAGCTTGATGAAGGTTGATCGCAACGGTATCAATGGCACCAGCTTTTTGTGCTTGTTTGGCGATTTGGATTTCGCGGTCGTGTCCAATGCGATGGATTTCTTCGAACCTTTTTCCAAGCGCTAATCCTAAAGAACCACCTGTCTTTCCTAACCCAATAATGGTGATCTTCATCCTTAACTCCTTAACTCGACTGATCCGCTTGCACCAATCTTTTCAGCAAGCGAAATCTAGGATGCGTTGGATCGACTTTTTCGGCATCTTGGTGATATGCCACCAACCACACAATCGGTTCATCTACCCCTTGGGAGCGCAACAAGGCAGCCCCCCAGCTTGGATGAAACTTGCCCACCAACAAGGGTCGTTTCCACCATACCGCCTTTTCCAACCCTTCTTCATCTAAACGGAATTGTCTGCCCATTTTCTTTCCAATCCAGCGGAAGATAACAATCCAAGCCCTTTCCCATAACCTTAAGCGATAGCAAATTTTTCCAATGTCATGAAGCAAGGCTGCAGTGAGTAAAGTCGAGTCGCTCTCTCCTTCATCGATGAGCTTTCGACATACCCGCACCGCATGGGCTTGCTCCGATGGATCAAGACGCTCGAAGACTTGCACAAGGGAGGGTGTCAGAAATCGATCGATGAGTTCTCGGTCTTGAAAGTTGGGTTTTGCCCTCAAGGCATTCCAAAATTGCCAAAGACGATAGCTCCAATTCACCAACTACCCAACCAGAATCCTCATGAGAAACCATAAGGGTGGACTGATTATATAACCCAAGACACCCAAAAAGACGATTGCCATCAAAATGATTGGGCCATAAGGTCGAATCGCATCCAAGAATTGCACCCACTTTGGCGGGAAAAAATATTCAGCAATTTTTTCCCCATCCAGAGGAGCAATCGGAAGTAAGTTAAACAGCATCAATAAGAGATTGATCTGGATAAAAACATAGAGGAGTTGCGGGAGGGTAGGCAAGAGATGAGACGAACGGGTTTGAATGGCGAAAATGGCTTCTTCAAGAGAAACCAACCCCACGCGAAAGGGAATGGCAGCCAAAAGAGCCATGACAAGATTGGACAGTGGTCCAGCCAAAGCAACCCACATCATCGCAGAAGACGATTTGCGTTGCAGGGCATAGGGATTTACCGGCACCGGTTTCGCCCAACCAAAACCCGCCACCAATAAGAGCAAAGAGCCAATCGGATCGAGATGAGCTAGTGGGTTTAGAGTCAACCGTCCATTCATGCGCGGCGTCGGATCGCCGAAATAGTTTGCCGTCCAAGCGTGAGCAAACTCATGCACTGAAAAAGCGGTCAATAAAACGAACAAATGCGCAATAAGGGTGGAGATGTCTAGGTTTAACACTGTAGTCTCCTCGTATAATGCCATTATACCATCCTACGCTGGCGAAAAACTGCCCTTCCAACCACAAGCATGGGCTTCACTGCTGATTTTCATGAAAACCCCTTGGTTTTCTTCCGAGTGAATCAGGCATGTTATAATCTGGATGCGCTGCTTGCGCTCAAGTAGAATTGCTCGATTTCGCTTCTGAGTGTTGTGGATGTTACCGGAACTTCAACTGGATGACATTATCCGTTTACGCAAACCACACCCCTGTGGCAGCTATGAATGGCGTGTGGTTCGTTTGGGGGCAGATATTGGCTTAGAATGTTTAGTTTGCGGTCGGCGGGTTTTGCTCTCCCGCCGAGAACTCGCTCATCGTCTCAAAAAAGTGGTGCTATCCAATGATGCCTCAACCCGTCAATCTTGAACCAGCGCGCATCCTCTTTCTGTTTTCTGACACCGGCGGCGGGCATCGCAGCGCTGCCGAAGCGATCATCGAAGCCCTGCAACTACAGTATGGAGATGCCATTCGAACCGAAATGGTGGATATCTTCAAACAATATGCCCCAAAGCCCTTTGATTTATTGCCCGAGTTGTATCCCATTATGGTGCGGGTGCCACAAGCTTGGGGTTGGGGGTATTACATTAGTAACGATTCGCGGCGAGCCAAACTGATTGCTGATAGCGCTTGGCCGCTTGTGCGCCAAAATATCCGTAAATTGGTCAAATCGCACCCTTGCGACCTAATTGTGTCCGTGCACCCGATTGCAAATGCACCGATTCTCAGAGCTCTCGGTGAACGCCGACCGCCGTTCATCACTGTCGTCACGGACCTTGTCACCACCCATGCCTTCTGGTATCACCGCCGCGTCGATTTATGCATTGTACCAACCGAAGAAGCGCGTCAGCGAGCCTTTTTGTGTGGTTTGCGCGAAGATCAAGTGATGGTCATTGGCTTGCCGGTTGCGCAACGCTTCTGCCAGCCACCAGCCGATAAAGCCAGCCTCCGCCAAAAACTAGGCTGGCCGCAAGACCGCCCCATTTTGCTCTTAGTGGGCGGGGGCGAGGGGATGGGCCCAATGGAACGCGTTGCGCTTAACATCGATTGCTTTCCCAAACCCGTATTCTTGGTGGTTGTCTGCGGCCGCAATCAAAAATTGAAGCATACCCTGGAATTACGAAAATGGAACCAGATGGTCAAGGTTTATGGCTTCGTTCAGGATATGCCCGATTTTATGCAGGCATCCGACATTTTGATCACCAAAGCAGGCCCGGGCACCATCACCGAAGCCATTAATGCCGGTCTGCCCATGCTGCTCTATTCGCGCTTGCCCGGTCAAGAAGATGGCAATGTCTCCTACGTCGTTTCCCGTGGGGCTGGTTTCTGGACGCCTACCGATGAAAGTCTCACACAAGCCTTACAGACTTGGCTAGAAAATCCAGAAAGCTATCAACAAGCTGTGCAGGCGTGCCACAGAATCGCCAGGCCAACGGCAGCCATGGATATCGCTCGCATCATCTTCGAGAGATTACCTTCAAAACCAATCGTTAACCCGCCCATCCAAACATGAGCACGCTTTATTTGGTGGCAACCCCCATTGGCAACTTAGCCGACATCACCTTTAGAGCGATCGAAATCCTCAAGCAAGTTTCCCTAATCGCAGCCGAAGATACCCGCGTCACCCAAAAACTACTGAATCACTATCAAATCCGTAATCGATTGATAAGTTTCTACGATCAAAACGAAAGCCGCCGTATTCCGTTGTTGCTCGAAGCCCTTCAAAACGGGGATGTTGCCTTGGTCTCCGACAGCGGCACGCCGGGCTTGAATGACCCCGGCTTTGAACTGGTCAATGCCGCCATTGCAGCCGGCCATCGGGTCAGTCCGATTCCTGGGCCTTGCGCCCCCATTGCTGCTCTGGTTGCATCGGGTTTGCCGACAGACCATTTTCTCTATGTAGGTTTTTTACCCCGCAAAACCAGTGAGCGAAATCAAACCCTGGAGAAACTGGTCTCTCTGCCCTACACCCTAATCCTACTAGAAGCCCCCCATCGGTTATTGAAAACACTCACATCCCTTTACCACGCTTTGGGGAATCGAAGAGTAGTAATCGCCCGTGAACTGACCAAGCTCTATGAGGAATTTTGGCGTGGCGATCTGGCACAAGCGATTGAATCCTTCTCTGTCCAACCGCCGCGCGGTGAAATCACGTTAGTGATCGAAGGCGCGTCACAATCCAAGCCACCGTGGGATGAAACGCGTTTGCTGGAAGCCATCCGGCTGCACTTGCAATCGCGAACGAACCTAAAAGAACTGGCAAATCATCTAGCTACCGAATCCGGGTGGCAAAGCCGAGAGATCTATCGCAGAGCCTTGCAAATCAAGCATAGCACCTAGAATTCTATTCTCCTTCAAGATTTGCCGATTCTCGATCGGCAAGAGTTTCAGGGGATGGATTGCTTATAAGAAGAAGAAATAGAATGGTCAAATTGATCATCGAAGGGTAGAAAATCCGTCACTCCCACCCTAAACGAATGACATCTTGCATCGCTCGATTCATAAACTCAAACGGCGAATTTCATCTCAAATTCACGTTAAAATATAACCCTCATCTTTACTGTCCAGGAGGAAAGGATGCTTTTGGATGACCAAAGCATTTATCCGCGCTATGATCAGCAGAATATGCTCTGGCACCTTCAACATCTTGCCGATCAATTGA
>QEXX01000052.1 GCA_003130835.1 Anaerolineae bacterium
ACCGTTCAGCGCTTTCTAGTGGGCTTTTCTGGCGGGTATCCCTTTTCTCAGCCGCAACCCTGCTCTTTCAAGTCATTCTGACCCGTCTATTTTCGGTAGCACAGTTTTACCATTTTATTTTCCTGATTATCAGCATCGCCATGCTGGGGTATGCAGTCAGTGGCGTCATGCTGGCTTTTCGCCCGAGTTTGCGGCCTGACACGGCCATCAGACTATTTGAGCGAAGTGCTGTCGGGGGAACCCTTACGATTCTCACTTCTTATCTGATTCTGAACCATCTGCCTTTTGATTCCTTCAGTATTGCTTGGGATGTCCGCCAACTTGCCCTTTTTGCTCTGAACTATCTGGCACTGAGTTTGCCCTTCTTTTTCAGCGGCTTGGCTTTAGGGGCTTTGTTAGGGGCGTTTCCTGAGCAAGCGGGTAAGATTTATGCCTTGAATTTTGTGGGGGCCGGGCTGGGTTGTCTCGGAGGTTTGGTTCTACCCAGCTGGGTGGGGGGTGAAGGGGTGATTTTAGTGTGTAGTTCGTCGCTGGCTGTCTGTGCCTTGCCCACTCCTGCCCAGTTGCTTTCCTCAGACTCTCCCCAAAAGGGTAAGAGGCAAGCGCAGGCTCGCTGGCGCAGGATTGCCCTTTTCCTATGGATAATCTTTTGTGTGATTGAGTTGGGAGCTCGCTTACAAGGGCGAACTCTGGTTTCGATGTTGGATTTGCGCCTTTCACCCTATAAAGGTCTATCTTACGCTTTGCAGTATCCGGACGCTGTGCGGTTATGGCAGCGTTGGAACGCTTTTTCAAGGCTGGATGTGGTACGTAGTTCTCTCATTCGTTCTGTACCTGGTTTGAGCTTTAAGTACCCAAAACCCCCGCCGCCCCAAGACGGTCTGTTCATCGATGGCGATCAACTCTCGCCGTTGTTTGCATCTCCAGGCGATCGAGGTTTCACCGCATATCTGCCTCAAAGCGTGGCTTTCGAGTTGCGTCCCAAAGGGCGCGCATTGATTCTGGAAGCGCGCGGCGGGATGGATATCCTCGTTGCTCTGCACCAGGGGGCTCAAACCGTTGTGGCTGTAGAAGCCAACCCCTTGATTGTGGAAGCAGCTAAGACGGTCTATGCTCAGCCGGGCGTCATTCCCTTGATTGAAGATCAGCGCAGCTTCACCCGCCGCGCTTACCAAACGTATGATGTCATTTTGCTTTGCTTAACCAGTTCCTTCCATCCGGTGCGCTCAGGGGCGTATAGTCTGGCAGAGGATTACCGCTACACGGTCGAGAGCTTTCAGGAGTTGATTCAGCTTTTACAACCCGAAGGCGTGCTGGTCTTCAATCGTTGGTTACAAAAACCTCCCAGTGAAAGCCTGCGTGCTTTTGCAACCGTCGTTGAGGCACTGGAAGCGCTGGACCTGAATCCCCGCAATCAGGTGGTGGTTTTGCGCGGCTATGCTTTGGCGACGTTTTTGGTCAAACGCCAGCCCTTTACGTCATCCGAGTTGGCTCTCATCCGCCAGTTTGCTTCTAGCCGAGCATTCGACCTGATCTATGCCCCCGATCTGCGGCAAGACGAGACCAACCGCTACAATGTGCTTGCCGAGTCACTTTACACACCGACTTTTCAAGCTGTCCTAGACACCCATAATCGGCAAGCTTTTTATCGCTCCTATCCTTATGACGTGCAGCCAGCTACAGATGACCATCCCTTCTTCGCACATTATTTCAAATGGTCCCAAATCCGTCAAACCCTGGCTGAGTTTGGACAAAGTTGGCAGCCCTTTGGCGGAGCGGGGATGTTGGTGCTCATAGGGCTGTTTGGCTTTGTGCTTGCTTTAGGTACTCTATTGGTCGGCTTGACGGCCTGGTTGATAACGAGAAAACTCATTCTCCTAGCAGAAAATCAGCAGAGACCCAGCATTGGCACAGGTGAACGGCTAGCGTCCTTTGCCAACAAGCAAGGCACAAAATTAGATAGGGCGGCTGGCCTGTACTTTACCGCGATTGGGTTTGCCTACCTCCTGGTGGAAATTGCTCTTATCCAACGCTTTCAATTGTATCTGGCACAGCCTGCTTATGCGGTCGCTGGAGTCTTGTTTTCGTTGCTGGTTTCTTCTGGCTTGGGCAGCCTAAACGCCGCCCGCATTCGCTTACGATGGGGGTTGCCCCTGTTGGCAGGATGGATTGCAACGAGTGGGTGGTGGATGAAAATCTTGTTTAGCGAAACCATGGCGTTTCCCCTCTTCGGGCGGATGGTGCTGATGGCACTGGCGGTCGCACCGGGCGGCTTTTTGATGGGAATTGCCTTTCCGGGCGGCTTACGGTTTTGGTTTCTAGAACAAGCCCATCAGCACTGGATGCCGCTGATCTGGTCCCTGAATGGGGCTGCCTCGGTGGTCGCCTCCGTGGCTGCCATGCTATTGGCGCTCAATTTCGGTTTCTCTTCGGTTTTGGGGGGCGGAGCAATCTTCTATGCTATTGCGGCGCTTATGGTATGGGGGAAGGAGTCCCTTGTTGAACTCCCTCGCCTGTAAAGGGAACAAAGGCTACCCCGCCCAGTTCATACGCGGTTAGCTCACCGTTTTGTTTGACAAACTTCCATAAGGTCTGGTAGCTGCCGGGAGGGCCAATCGGAATGATGATTCGTCCACCTTCCTTGAGTTGCTCACCCAGCGGTGCCGGGAGGTGATCCGGAGCAGCCGTGACGATAATGGCATCAAAGGGAGCAGCCTCTTGCCAACCGTAATATCCATCCCCCTGACGCACATGTACCCGATACCCCAATTCTGCTAATCGGGCGGCGGCTATTTTTGCCAGTTCTGGGATGATCTCAATGCTATAAACTTCCAAATATCCCATTTGGGCGAGGATGGCTGCTTGGTAGCCCGAACCGGTGCCGATCTCTAACACTCGCTCACCCGCTTTCAGGTCAGCCAGTTCGGTCATCCAAGCCACGATATAGGGTTGCGAAATCGTTTGCCCATATCCAATCGGCAGTGGGTGATCGTTATAGGCAAAATCTAGGTATTCTTCAGGTACAAAGCGGTGACGCGGGACAGTTTGCATGGCAGCGATCACATCTGGGTTCGTTACTCCACGAGCTACGATGGTGTTTTCTACCATAGCCAAGCGACGGTGGGTAAATTCCGCTTCATCTGGCGAGGTTTCCGCTGTCACGGTCAGGGTGGGTGTGGGAAGCGGTGTGGCAGCCGCAGCGCAAGCATTAAGTAGGACAGTTGCAAAACCGAGCAGAAGAGCGTTCTTCCAAAAAAGACAAGCCCGTTTCATTTTCCGAACCTTTATCCCCATACGCCCCGGATGGCTGTACCGCAGCGCGGGCAGGCGCCGTTGCGGATGACATTCGATAGCACCAGGGGCCCCAAGCGCC